>NZ_SMKM01000248.1 GCF_004348665.1 Actinomadura sp. GC306
GGGTGGGTCAGCGTAGGTCTGTTCGCGGGTTGATCACCCAGTGGTTCCTCCACGGTGCCGGGGTGGTGGATCAGGCCGGCGGTGCGGTCACATCTTGCGGAGGACCGCCACGACGCGTCCGAGGATCGAGGCGTCGTCGCCGGCGATCGGCTCGTAGGCGGAGTTCTGCGGCATCAGCCAGATGTGCCCGTCGCGCCGCTTGAACGTCTTCACGGTGGCCTCGCCGTCGATCATGGCGGCGACGATGTCGCCCTGCTCGGCCACCGGCTGCTGGCGCACGACGACCCAGTCGCCGTCGGCGATCGCGACATCGATCATCGAGTCGCCGGTGACCTTCAGCAGGAAGTGCGTGCCCTCGCCGACGAGCTGCTTGGGCAGCGTGAACACGTCCTCCACGGCCTCCTCGGCCAGGATCGGGCCACCGGCGGCGATCCGGCCGACGAGCGGCACATAGGCGGGCGCGGGCCGCGCCGTGGCCGGCTGCGCGCCCTGCGCCTCGAAGGTGTCGTCGTCCGTGCGCACGGGGGTGGCGCCCGGCACCCGGACCTCCACGGCGCGCGGCCGGTTCGGGTCGCGGCGCAGGAAGCCCTTGCGCTGCAGCGAGCGGAGCTGGTGCGACACGCTGGAGGTGCTGGTCAGCCCCACGGCCTCGCCGATCTCGCGCATCGACGGCGGGTAGCCCCGGCGCTGGACCGAGTCGCGGATCACCTCCAGCACCATGCGCTGCCGCTGGGTCAGGCCGGTCTCGTCCATGGGCCCGTCGGGCAGCTCCCGGACCTTGCTCATCGCTAGTCGCCTCCCGGGCGCCTCGAACAGTCACTCGTTGTCATGGAACGCTATCGCGTCCGGACCCGATGATCAAACAATTGTTCGAAGATGCCCTCGCTTTTTGCCGATCTCCCCTGTAGAACATCGTACAGACGTTCGATCGAAAATGCATTCGACGTCGAGGAGGAGGAGATGTCGGGTTCACCGCACAGTGACCGGCCCCCGATCCGGCTGACTCGCCGCGGCCGCGGAGCATTGGTGTGCTTCGCCGCGGCCGTCACCCTCGTCTCGCTCTGGCTCACCGCAGGTTCCGGCGCCCTGGCCGGCGGACGAGAGGACCGCGCCCCGGTCGCCCATGAAACCGTCGTCGTCAAACCCGGCGAGACCGTCTGGGAGATCGCCGTCGACGCGGACCCGGACGATGATCCTCAACTCGTCGTCCAGCGCATCCTGGACCTGAACGGCATGGGCGGCGACCCGACCGTCCGGCCGGGCCAGCAACTCCGCCTCCCCGCCGACTGAACCGCGCCACCGCGCCGCGCCACCACGCCGCGCCGCCGGCGTCCCCTCCCTTTCGTGTCCCGGTGGCGCTCCCGCAGCGGTCTGCGGGCCCGCCAGGCCCCGCCTGCGGCGGGTTTGCGACGTTTCGGGCGGTGTTGTTGCGGGCCTGCGGGGTGCGCTGTTGAGGGTGGGGAGGCGGCTGACCAGGGAATCCTTCGCGGTTGCGTGGCGTGGTGTGGACGGCGTGTGGCGACACGCCCGGGTGGGTGGAGAGACGCCTTGCGTGACCTGGGGGGACGGGGTGATGTGACCCGTGAGGCGTCCGATCAGGTTGCGTACGTCTGCGGCGGGCCGTACGGTTGCACCACAACATCTAGTAGTCACATCGATGTGCTTCACCTATATATGGCGATGTTCGGCGGTGTGAAGCGTTTTAGCCAGGGAAGGGATCGGACGTGCACTGCCCGTTCTGCCGCAACCCTGACACCAAAGTGATCGACAGCCGCTCCACCGACGACGGGGGTGCCATTAGGCGCCGCCGGTCGTGCGCCGAATGCGGCAAGCGATTCACGACGCAGGAGAATGTGCTCGTGATGGTGGCCAAGCGCAGCGGGGTCACCGAGCCGTTCTCCCGGGAAAAGATCATCGCCGGTGTGCGCAGGGCCTGCCAGGGCCGTCCGGTCGACGAGGATGCGCTCGCGAAGCTGGGGCAGCGGGTCGAAGAGGAGATCAGATCCTCCGGCTCCGCGGAAATCCCCTCGCACGAGATCGGCCTCGCGATCCTGGGGCCGCTCGGCGAACTCGATGAGGTCGCCTATCTGCGATTCGCCTCGGTCTACCGGAGCTTCGAGTCGCTGGACGACTTCGCCAAGGAGATCGAAACACTGCGGAAGGCCGGTTCCTCGGGGGAGCCCGGCCCGTCCCGGTAGGGGACGGGCTCAAGAAGCACAGACACCACATGTAAAGCGCCTCCGCGCGGGCATGCCCGGCGCGGTGGCGGGGTTGTTCCTGAACAGGGCCCGGCGGGAGGGCCCGAGAGGGGGAAGGTCATGACGGAGACGGTGAGCGGCTCGGCGGCGCGGCGCGGCAAGGGGGGCCGCAAAGGGCTGAAGGCCGAGCGCATCTTCACCACGCCCGGCGTGCATCCGTACGACGAACTGCGCTGGGAACGTCGTGACGTCGTCATGACCAACTGGCGCGACGGCTCGGTGAACTTCGAGCAGCGCGGCGTCGAGTTCCCCGACTTCTGGTCGCTGAACGCCGTCAACATCGTCACGTCCAAGTACTTCCGCGGCGCGGTCGGCACGCCGCAGCGCGAATGGAGCCTCAAGCAGCTCGTCGACCGCGTCGTCGGCATGTACGTGAAGACGGGCCGCGAGCAGGGCTACTTCGCCTCCGACGAGGACGCCGAGATCTTCGAGCACGAACTGAAGTACGCCCTCGTCCACCAGATGTTCAGCTTCAACTCCCCGGTCTGGTTCAACGTCGGAACCAAATCCCCGCAGCAGGTGTCGGCGTGCCTTCCCTACGAGTCGCTCGTGAGCACTCCGGCCGGTCTCATTCCCATCGGCAAGCTCGTTGAGGACGACGCCGTCGGCACGAAGGTCTATGACGCCACCGGCCTCACCCGGATCGTCGCGACGAAGGCGAACGGTGTCCGGGACGTTCTGCGAATCCACACCAAGGCCGGCTACACGCTCGACGTCACCCCGGACCACCTTGTCTGGCGGGCGAGCGACCAGAAGCACGGCGCCTTCGTGCCCGCCGGCGAGCTGAAGCCCGGCGACAAGCTCGAATGGCACCGGCGGGACGCCTTCGGCGAGGCGGAGATCACGTCACGGGAGTTCGCCGAGGCCGCGCTCGCGGGCTGGCTGCAGTCCGACGGTTTCGTGGGGCGCTATGAGACCGGGACGAACCGCTCGCTCACCATCGAGGCCATGACGGTGACCGACGCTGAACGGGAGTGGGTCGGACGTCACCTGAACGTCGTCTTCCCCGACGTTCATCGCCACGAGCGCACCGTGGAGACGCAGGACACGACCCTCGACTGCCGACGCACCAGGCTCTACGGAGAGGTGCTGAAGGAGTACGTCGAAGAGTGGGGGCTACTGGCCCGCGGGGTCGACATGGTGGTTCCCGAGCGGCTCTTCACCGCTCCGCTGCCCATCGTCGCCGCGTACCTCCGCAGTGTCTTCCAGGCCGAGGGGTTCGTCTCCGCACGCGCGTCCTCGACGGTCGTCGAGGTCGACATGGTCTCCGAAGGGCTGATCCGGGGCATGCAGCGTCTCCTGCTGCGCTTCGGCATCTTCGCGAGGGTGGGGTTCAAGGCGGACGCGCGGCCGGACCGGCACGGCTGCTGGACCCTGCGCATCCAGAACGCGGGAGACCGCCGCATCTTCGCCGACGAGATCGGGTTCATCGACCCGGCCAAGGCGCTCAAGCTCCACCAGGGGTTCGAAAAGCCGGGCCGCCCGGCCCTTCCGACCAAGCGGCTGGAGATCGCCGAGATCGAGGAACTCGGTGCGATGGAGGTCTATGACATCCAGACCGAGAGCAGCGAGTTCCTCTGCGACAACATCCGCGTGCACAACTGCTTCATCCTGTCGGTGGACGACACGATGGAGTCGATTCTGGACTGGTACAAGGAAGAGGGCGTCATCTTCAAGGGCGGCTCCGGTGCCGGCCTGAACCTGTCGCGCATCCGGTCCAGCAAGGAGCTGCTCTCGTCCGGGGGGACGGCCAGCGGGCCCGTCTCGTTCATGCGCGGTGCCGACGCGTCCGCCGGGACGATCAAGTCGGGCGGGGCGACCCGGCGGGCCGCCAAGATGGTCGTGCTGGACGTGGACCACCCCGACGTCGGGGAGTTCATCGAGACCAAGGCGCGCGAGGAGGACAAGATCCGCGCGCTGCGGGACGCCGGGTTCGACATGGACCTCGGCGGCAAGGACATCGGCAGCGTCCAGTACCAGAACGCCAACAACTCCGTGCGGGTGTCGGACGAGTTCATGCGGGCCGTCGAGTCGGACGGCGAGTTCGCGCTGCGCGCCCGGATGACCGGCGAGGTCGTGGAGACCGTCCGCGCCAAGGACCTGTTCCGGCTGATGGCCAAGGCCGCGTGGGAGTGCGCCGACCCCGGCATCCAGTACGACGACACGATCAACGACTGGCACACCAACCCGGAGACCGGGCGCATCACCGCGAGCAACCCGTGCTCGGAGTACATGAGCCTGGACAACTCGTCCTGCAACCTGGCGAGCATCAACCTGCTGAAGTTCCTCACGGACGCGGGGACGTTCGACGTCGCCAGGTTCGTCAAGCTCACCGAGCTGATCATCACGGCGATGGACATCTCGATCACCTTCGCCGACTTCCCCACCGAGAAGATCGCGGAGACGACCCGCGACTACCGGCAGCTCGGCATCGGGTACGCCAACCTCGGCGCGCTGCTGATGGCGACCGGCCACGCCTACGACTCCGAGGGCGGCCGGACGCTCGCCGCGGCGATCACGTCGCTGATGACCGGTGTCGCCTACCGCCGGTCCGCCGAGATGGCCGGCGTTGTCGGCCCGTACGCCGGCTACGCCCGCAACGCCGAGGGCCACAACCGCGTCATGCGCAAGCACGCCGCCGCCAACGACGGCATCCGCACGATGCACGAGATGGACAAGTCGATCCACACCGCGGCCGCGAAGCAGTGGCGGGAGTGCCTGAAGGTCGGCGAGCGGAACGGCTACCGAAACGCCCAAGCTTCGCTTTTGGCGCCTACCGGAACTATCGGGCTGATGATGGACTGCGATACCACCGGTATCGAGCCCGACCTGGCGCTGATGAAGTTCAAGAAGCTCGTCGGCGGCGGGTCCATGCAGATCGTCAACCACACGGTGCCGCGCGCGCTGGAGCAGCTCGGCTACCCGCAGGAGCAGATCGAGGCGATCGTCGAGTACATCGCCGAGCACGGGCACGTCGTGGACGCCCCCGGCCTGCGGCCCGAGCACTACGAAGTGTTCGACTGCGCGATGGGCGAGCGGGCGATCAGCCCGATGGGGCACGTCCGGATGATGGCGGCCGTCCAGCCGTTCCTGTCGGGCGCCATTAGCAAAACGGTCAATATGCCAGAGAAGGCGACAATCGAGGACATCGAGCGGGTGTACTTCGAGGGGTGGCGGCTCGGGCTGAAGGCCCTGGCGATCTACCGCGACAACTGCAAGGTGGGTCAGCCGCTGTCGGCCGCGGGCAAGAAGGAGGAGGAGAAGCCGGAACCGGCGACGCCGCGTCCCGTCCGCCGGCGGCTGCCGAAGCAGCGGCCCGCGACCGTGACCCGCTTCTCCGTGGCCGGGGCCGAGGGGTACATGACGGCGTCGTCCTACCCGGACGACGGGGTCGGCGAGGTGTTCCTCAAGCTCGGCAAGCAGGGCTCCACGCTGGCCGGCGTGATGGACGCCTTCTCGATGGCCATCTCCATCAGCCTCCAGTACGGCGTCCCGCTGGAGACGTGGGTGGAGAAGTTCACCAACATGCGGTTCGAGCCCGCCGGCATGACCGACGACCCGGACATCCGCATGGCGACGTCGGTGATGGACTACATCTTCCGCCGGCTGGCGCTGGACCACCTGCCGTACGAGGAGCGCGCGGGGCTCGGCATCCTGACCGCAGGAGAGCGCGCGATGCAGGCCAACGGCGAGGACCCGGCGGCCCTGCACGGCGACGAGGTCGACCACGAGTCGCTGGCCCAGTCCGCCGAGATCACCAGGCCGGCGGCGTCGGCCGCGGCCCCGGCGGACGAGGCGCGGTCGTCCATGGAGATCATCGAGAGCCGCGAGGGCCGGACGGCGGACGCGCCGCTGTGCCTGACCTGCGGCACGAAGATGCGGCCCGCGGGCAGCTGCTACGTGTGCGAGGGCTGCGGCTCCACCAGCGGCTGCAGCTGAGGTACGTGCCGGGTCCGGTCGTCGTGACCGGGCCCGGGTGAGCGCTCGCGGAGAGGGGATCGGCTTCGGCCGGTCCCCTTTCCGTTCTCAGGTGGTGGCGTCGTCGTCCGTGGCGGTGGGGCGCTTGATCGGCTGGGTGCGGGACGTGCGGCGCCGCTGGTTCTTGCGGCCGGCGACCAGCACGTCGTCCTCGGCGGCGTCCTCCGGCTTGTCGGACGTTTCCGGCTTGCCGGGAGCGCTGGGGGTGTCGGGTTCCTTGACGGGTTCCTTGGCGGGTTCCGGGGTGGGCGCCCGGTCCTTGGCGGGACGCGGGGAGCGCGGCTTCTTCACCGGTTTGGTCTCGGCCGCGCGGAGGGACGCCACGAAGCTTGCGGCGTCCTCCTCGTCGCCGTCGTCCTCCGGGGTCCGCGCCCGCTTGCCCAGGATCCACTGGTCGGCGGTGAGTCGGCCGCCGCCGCCCGCGGCGAACAGCAGGCTGATCATGCCGAGGGCGAGGACGAGCTCGTAGCCGTTCTGGACGTTCTGGCCGTCCACCATGAACAGGCCCCGGTCCGCGTGGACGAAGATGAACGCGCCGGCCATGTCCAGGAAGAGCAGGGCGCCGGTGATGGGCAGCCCGAGCCCGGCGATCAGCGCGGCGCCGCCGAGGAGTTCGACGAACGCGGAGTAGACGGCGGCGGCGGTCGGCAGCGGGACGCCGAGGTCGTCGAACGATCGGCTCGTCGCGGTGACGCCGGCCTCGATCTTCTGCCAGCCGTGCGCCATGAACACGACGCCCACGCCGAGTCGCGCGAGGACCGCCGCGATGTCGTAGAGCGGCCTTGTCCGCATGCCATCGACTCCTTCGGGGGGATTTCGGCCCGGTGTCCGACGGAGAGTATGACGTCGGCCGGTCGGGTCGCGCGAACATACCAGGTGAAGTGCGGCGGGGAGGCGTCAATGGGACAGATCACCCCCGATGCGATAGTGGTCGCTGACCTTCCCTAAAGGTATCTATCGCTCTCTAGTAAGGGTAGGATAGGGAGCGATGGATGAGAAAATGTACGCGGTCGAGGAGGTGGCGGAGCTCCTCGGGCTGCACGTGCGCACCGTGCGGGGCTACATCCGCGCCGGCCGGCTCAAGGCGGTGCGGATCGGCAAGCAGTACCGGATCGCCCAGGCGGACCTGGACGAGCTGACCGGACGCGCCAAACCCGCCCAGGCCGCCCCCGAAGGCGCACCGCAGGTGGAGGTGTCGAGCATCGTCCAGGTCGACGGCATCGACCGCGCCGGGGCCGACCGGCTCGGCACGCTCCTGCTGGCGGGGGTGAACACCGGCGACCCGTCCCATCAGCTGCGCGTGCAGACGGTCCACGACCGGGAGCGGAGCCGCCTCAAGATCGTGGTTCTGGGCGGTGCCGCCGCGACCGCCGATGTGCTGCGGCTGCTCGACGCGGTGCTCGGCGACGACAACGGACTGCTCGTCCGGGAGGATGATGATGGCTGACGTCATGCAGGAGCGCGCCGGCGTGCAGGTGATGATGTGCGACCCGGCCGGGCCGCCGGTCGCGACCGGCGACGACGCGCTCGACCTGATCGGTGCGGCGTTCCTCGGCGCCGAGATGGTGGCCCTGCCCGCGAGCCGCCTGGCCCCGGACTTCTTCTCCCTCGGCACCCGCTTCGCGGGCGAGGTGATGCAGAAGTTCGTCAACTACCGGCTGCGGCTCGCCGTCGTCGGGGACATCTCCGAGCACCTGGCCGCGAGCTCGGCGCTGCGGGCGCTCGTCCGGGAGTCCAACGCGTCCGATCACGTGTGGTTCGTCCCTGACCTGGAGGCGCTCGACGCGCGGCTGCGGGCGGTCGCCTGACCGGCGGCCGGGCGCCGGCCGGCGCGGAATCACGGGCGCCCGGCCGGGGTTGGCACGTGTGTGATGCACGGTGAGTACAAGGTTCCCGGTGGCAAGCTCGTCGTCGCGGACATCGAGGTCGTGGACGGCCTGCTGCGCAGGCCGAGGATCAGCGGCGACTTCTTCCTGGAGCCCGACGAGGCGCTGGACGCCGTCAACGGAGTCCTGGACGGCCTGCCGGCGAAGCTGGACGCCAAGGCGATCGGCGCCCGCGTCGAGGCGGCGCTGCCGCGCGGCACGGTCATGCTGGGGATCACCGCCGAGGCCGTGGGCATCGCGGTGCGGCGGGCGCTGGTGCGGGCGTCGGACTGGCGCGAGCACGACTGGCACCTGGTCCACGAGCCGGCGCAGGAACCCGCGCTGCACATGGCGCTCGACCAGGTCCTCGCGGAGGAGGTCGGCGCGGGCCGGCGGCCGCCGACGCTGCGGGTGTGGGAGTGGGCGTCGCCCGCGGTGGTCATCGGCAGCTTCCAATCGCTGCGCAACGAGGTCGACGCCGAGGCGGCCGACCGGTACGGGATCACCGTGGTGCGGCGCATCAGCGGCGGCGGGGCGATGTTCATCGAGCCCGGCAACACGATCACGTACTCGCTGTACGCGCCGGACACGCTGGTGGCGGGCATGTCGTTCGCGGAGAGCTACGCGTTCCTGGACGACTGGGTGCTCGGCGCGCTCGGCGAACTCGGGGTCAGGGCGTGGTACCAGCCGCTGAACGACATCACGTCCGACCACGGCAAGATCGCGGGTGCGGCGCAGAAGCGGCTGGCCTCGGGCGTCGTCCTGCACCACGTGACGATGGCGTACGACATCGACGCCGAGAAGATGACACGGGTGCTGCGGATCGGCCGGGAGAAGATCTCCGACCGGGGCATCGCCAGCGCGGTCAAGCGCGTCGACCCGCTGCGCCGCCAGACGGGCCTGCCGAGGGAGCAGGTCATCGACCGCATGATCGGGCACTTCCGCGGCCGCTACGGGCTGACCGGCGACCGGGTGACCGAGGACGAGCTGCGCCTCGCGGGCAAGTACGTCGCCGACAAGTTCAGCACCCCCGAGTGGACCGCCCGCGTCCCCTGAGCGCGAGGCCCGCCCGGAACTCCGGGGCCGCTCCCACGCGTCTTTCCTCACGCGGCAGGTCGCGGGGCCGCCGTGCCTGGCCGTAGGTTGGGGACACCGATCGATGATGAGGAGCGTGCATGTCGCTGCAGAAGGGCGCCAACACCGCGGTGCCGGTTCCCTCGGTCCGGGTCGAGCTCGGCTGGCAGAGCGGCCCGGGCGTGCCCGACGCGGACGCGTCGGCGCTCCTGCTGACCGAATCCGGCCGGGTGCGTTCCGACGACGACTTCGTCTTCTACAACCAGCCCGCGCACGGCTCGGGCGCGGTGCGCCATGAGGGCAAGCAGCAGGGGCCGACCGTCCTGGACGTCCTCTCGGTCGACCTGAACCGGGTCGAGCCCGCGATCGAGAAGATCGTCATCGCGGCGTCGTGCGACGGCGGGACGTTCGGCCAGTTCCAGGGCCTGTACGTGCGGGTGGTGGACGCGGCGGGCGGCGCGGAGGTCGCCCGGTTCGACAGCGCCGGGGCGACCAGCGAGACGGCGTTCGTGCTCGGTGAGCTCTACCGGCGCCAGGGGGCGTGGAAGTTCCGCGCGGTCGGGCAGGGCTACGACTCGGGGCTCGCCGGCCTGGCCACCGACTACGGCATCTCGGTCGACGACCCGGGCCCGCAGGCGCCTCCGCCGCCCCAGCAGCCCATGGCGCCGCCCGCGCCTCCGCAGCCGCAGGCGCCTCCGCCGGGCCAGTACGCGCCGCCCCCGCCCGGGCAGTACGCGCCGCCACCTCCTCCCGGCCAGTACGCTCCGCCGC
>NZ_SMKM01000249.1 GCF_004348665.1 Actinomadura sp. GC306
GGTTAGGGGGTGGGTTGATAGGGCTTCTATTACTGGGCGGTCGCCTGGTAGCCAGTCGACTTCGTAGAGCTCGGTTGGGGCTAGCCAGCGTAGGGCCAGGTGTTCTAGGGGCTTTGGGGCGCCTTCGATTATGTTGGCGGTCCATACGCGGAGGACGGTTCGGGCGCCGAGGGGCCAGTCGCCGCCTATTCGGTCCTGTAGGCGGATCTTGATGCCCAGTTCTTCGTGGCATTCGCGGATCAGGGCGTCCTCGTCAGATTCGCCTGGGTCCACCTTGCCGCCGGGGAGCTCCCAGCCGCCGGCCATGTGGGGCGGCTCGGCGCGTTGGGCGGCCAGGAGCCGGCCCTTGGAGATGATCGCGGCCCCCACTACGACCAGGTCGATGCCCGGCTCCCTTCTCATCGCGGGCCTCCGAGTAGGTGTGTCGCGTCCTCGACGATCTTCTCGAGGTGGTCGCCGTGTGCGCCGCGCCAGTAGAGCTGGCCGCAGGCCGCGCAGCGGCCGTAGACGTCATAGGAGCGGCGCGTCCCCGCCTCAAGGTGGTTCTCGATCTCCTGCTTGTCGACCGGGACGAGTTCGCCGTTGCAGGCGGTGCAGCGGGTCCAGGGGTGCAGGACGGGCGCGAACCGGTCCAGCACGTCGCGGAGCTGGTCGTCCGGGCGGGTCCCGCGGACGTAGGCGCCGAACCACAGGGCGCGGCGGCGGAGGAGACCGCGATCCTGGGTGAGCAGGACGCGCCCCTCCTCGTTGGCCTGGACGACCAGCGCCGGGTCGTCCATGTCGTTGTGGTAGGCGGTGTCGAGGCCGAGGAGGCGCATCCGGCGGGCGAGCGTGCCCAGGTGCACGTCGAGGAGGAAGCGCGGGGCGTCCTGTCCCGGTTCCAGCGGGACGGGCTGCGGGCGCGGCACCGGCTCCACGTGGACTTCGGTGCCGGCGGCCGGGCGGGTCGACGGGTCGGCCGGCTCGCCGCCGATCGTCATCGGACCGGCCTCGGGCAGCGGCACCCCGAGCGACTCCACGAGATGCCCCAGCGTCGAGCTCCCGTCGCAGGCGACGCGGCTCACGCGGGCCCGCCGGGCGGCGGGCAGGAACATCAGCAACTCGTCGGCGAGGCGGATCGTCAGCTCGGGCTCCACGCGGATCAGCATGCCACGGGGTGCCGCCATTCCCCGCCGCATTATCCGGCGGTGCGGTGTGCCGCCGAGTCCGCGAGGGACGGACGCCAGGAGGCCCGGGACGTCAGGGGCCGGCTTCGCGCCCGTGTCGGGGTGGCGGGTGTCGGCCGTCTTGTCCCCCTGGACGGCGATGGTCAGCCGCCGGGGCGGGCGGCGGCCAGCTCGCCGACCTTGCGCTTGAAGTCGGGGCGGGCCAGCGGACGGGTCGTGCCGATCCAGTCGGAGCGCTTGTAGGGCTTCACGCCGATCGCGGGGACGCACGTCGAGCAGCTCGCCACGATCATCTTGTTGTCGCCGATCACCATCCCGACGTGGCCGGGGTTGTTCGCCGACGTGCCCGGACCCGAGTTGAAGAACACCAGGTCGCCGGGCTGCTCCTTGCCCTTGTCGACCTTCACGCCGAACGGCCACTGCTGGAAGGTCGTGCGGGGGATGTCGAGGCCGACCGTCCGGTAGGCGCCCTGGATGAGGCTGGAGCAGTCCCACGCGTCGGGTCCGTTCGCGCCGAACACGTAGGGCTTGCCGCGCTGCGCCATCGCGAACTTGATGATCCGCTGGACGAGACCGCCGACGTCCGCGGGCAGCTCGTTGTCCTCGCAGTTGATGCCGTTCGCCTGGACGACCTCGAACTCGCCGCCGACGTACCGCTTCGCCCAGTCCAAGACGAGGTTCACGTAGTCCCACGAATGGTTGTAGGCGAAGATGGCGGTCCGCATGCGCTCCGGGGCACCGGACGCCTTCAGGTAGTTGGCGGCGGACGGGATCGCGTCCTCCGGGTCGTAGCGGTCCTTGCGTCCGTCGCCGTTCCCGTCGACCCCGTACGCCTTGAACGTCGGGGCGAGGAACTGCATGGGGCCGCCGGCGCCCGCGTAGTTCTCGCCGCTGCTCACGCCCGGGAGCCTCGACCTGCCGTGGTCGGTCTCGACCTTGCCGACGGCCGCGAGGACGTTCCACGGGATGCCGTACTTCTCGCCAGCCTTCCGGTAGAGGTCGAGGTAGTTCGACGGGACGGCCTGCGCGTCGTCCGCCGCGGCGGGCTGCGCCCCGGCCTCCGTGACGTCCACGCAGTTGGACGTGACCCCGCCGCCGAACATGAACTGGCTCGCGCCGAACAGGATCGGGATGAAGACGACCCCGACGAACAGCAGCGACGCGACGCCGAGCGCCCCGGCGAGCAGCATGCGGCGGGTCGTCATCCGGTGTCACCCGCCTGGCCCACGTCCGCGGGCTGGAAGGCGTACACCTTCAGCGAGCCGCCGTCCCGCGCGACCGTCACCGCGTAGCGCTTGGTGTCGCTGCTCTCGCGGCCGCCCTTGGTGACCTTCTGGATGCCCGTCACCACGAACACGACCGAGTTGTTCTCGATGTTGCGCACCTGGTCGAGGGTGGCCGTGCTCTCCGCGACGACCTCGTTCCGGCGCCGCTCCTCCAGCAGGCCGGGGGTCGCCGCGTCCCGTTCGAGCTGGGCGCCGAGCTCGTCGGTGGCCAGGCCCGACAGCCGGGCGGCGTAGGTCTGCGGCGTCTCGTCGAAGCGGTACGTGCCGTAGGCGGAGACGAACCGCTGCGCGAGGTCGGCGGCACTCGCGAACTCCTGGCGGGAGAACGGCAGCAGGCGGTAGATGTCGAAATCGCCCGGGTCGACCGTGCCTTCGATGCCGGGCGGCGGCGAGGCGGGGCCCGTCGGGGCTGCGGTGGCGGGCGCGGCGCTCGGACGGGCCTGCGCGCCGTCCGGCTCGCCCGCGGGCGCGGCGACCGTCAGGTACACGCCGATGACCGCGAGCACCACCACGAGCCCCGCGAAGAGCAGCTTCCGCCGCCGGTCATTCAGGTTCATCGCTGGGTCTTCTCATCCTCGGGGGACCTGCCGGGCGAGGGTCACTCGTCGCGGCCCTGGTCACCGGACGGGCGGTCCACCGGGCGCAGCCAGAACGGGATCGGCGGGTCCTCCTGGGAGCCGCCGCGCCGGTTCCAGAGTGGCGGGGGCTGCCGGCGGCCGGCCTGCGGCTGGGACGCCGCGGGGGCGCCGCCGCCCGCGCCGGGCCGCGGCCCGGGGACGTTCGATCCGCCGCCCGAACCACCGGAGCCGCCGCCGGAGCCGCCCGAGCCGCCGCCCGGACGTGACCGGCCGCGGTCGTTGGCGCCGGACGAGCGTCCGCCGCCGCCGAACCAGCCGCCGCCTCCACCCGCGCCGTTGCCGCCGGAACCGCCGCCCGAACCGCCCCCGGAACCGCCGCCCGAACCGCCACGGCCGCCGCCCGAACCGCCGCCGCCGGTGACGCCGCCGCCACCGGTCCCGCCGCGTCCCGTCCAGGAGGTCGGGCGGGCGCTGCCCGTGCCGGAGCCCGCACCCGCGGTCTTGCGTCCGCCGCCGCCCGCCCTGGCACCGGCGACGCCGCCCGCGACACCCGCGCCGGCGCCGGCGCCGGCGCCGGCCGTCACGCCGCCGTCCGCGTCGCGGTCGGCGGACGCGCCCGCGCGGGACGGCAGGTTCAGCGGCGGCGCACCGCGCCGGGACCGGCCCTGCTGCGCCGCCGCGGCACCCGCGCCGCGCGGCTTGGCCGCGAGGACCGGCGCCTCCTCCGGCGACGGGCCCTCGCCCGCGCCGGCGCCGCGCCGGTCGGCCGCGATCACGGTGCCCGGCACCGCGTCGCCCTGGGTCGCCGGGGCCCCCGCCTCGGAGGTCGCCTCGCGCCGCGCCCAGCGGGCGATGCCCGCCCCGGCCCCGCCGGTCGCCGCGGTCGCCGCCGCAAGCGTGCTGCGGCGCGCCTCGGCGACGGACCGGTTCAGCTGCGCCTCGCTCTTCTCCCGCGACCCGACCGCGCCGTAGCCGACGGCCGAGAACAGGTGCTGGAACGGCCGGCGGTAGATGAACGCCGCGAACGTCACCAGCGCGATCAGCAGGATCTGCAGGCCCCACGGCAGCGTCTCACCGAGGATCAGCCCATACGCCCACAGCAGCAGCGACAGGACCCCGATCAGCGCCGCCTGTTTCAGCAGCATCGACAGCAGCAGTTCCAGCCATCTGATCGCGATCACCCGGCCGATGCCCGGATGGATGCCGATGCCGAGGAAGATCGGCCCCGCCACCAGCAGCAGCAGGAACGCGATCTTCACCACGATCAGCGCGATCGCGATCACCATGATCAGGATGCCGGCGACGAGCGCCGCGAACAGGCCGCCGAACGCGACCGCCAGCCGGTTCTCCCAGTTCTTGCCCTGGAACAGCGGATACGCCCCGGGATGCTCTTCCCTGATGTTGTCGGCGACGTCCTTGTAGGCGTCGGCCTTCTTCCCGAGATCGGCCTCGTTGTTCGGGCCGTGGGCCTCCGGCAGGTCGACCGCCTGCGACCACAGCAGCTTGTCGGCGTTCTCCTTCACGATCGCCGCATTGGGATCGGTCGTGCCGAACTGGCCCTGCAGCCACGGTTTGCAGACGAGCGCCACCCACAGCTTGTTCGCGTTGCGGGACGTCTCGTCCAAACTCTCCGCAGACGCCGGGTCGGCCCGGCCGCCGGGGGTCGGTATGCACACCCCTCCCCCGGTGTTGCTCTGCGGCAACGCCGCGTTGAACGCGGCGCTCGTCGCCTCCGACGTCTGCGTCCCCAGCGTCGTGAAGTCCGACGGGCGCGCGATGAGCCACACGAGCGCCACCATCGCGACGACCATCCAGATGACGCCCTCGGTGACCTTGCTGGCCCGCTTGCGGACGAGGCCCCACCACGCCAGCCACATCGCCCCGAGGATGACCACCCACGACCAGTAGCGCGCGTTGAACGTCTCGCCCATGTCGCTGATGACGCCGTCGACGGTGTCCTTCAGCCAATCGAGCAGCGACGGCGACGCCGCCGCCTGGTAGACGCTGATCGTGGTCCGGTCGATCGCCCGGACGAGCGTGAACACCGTGTTCGCGACCGCGTTGCCCATCATGGACATCGCGTCCGAGCAGCCCATGTCGACCGCGTACCAGTACTGCCCGGCCATGCCGTAGCGGTCGTAGTACGTCAGGTTCTCGACCGGGGTGTTCTTCAGCTTCTCGCTCGGGTAGTCCGGCGGCTTGATCATGCCGTCGGTGCCCGACCCGTACTGCTCCGGCGCCGGGTTCTCCGCCGGGCTGCACACGTCGTTCGGCATCGGGGGGTTCGGGATCGACGCCAGCGCCGGCGACAGCGGACCCAGCATGAACAGCGCCATGAAGATCAGCAGCAGCGCCGAGCGGCGGGCGCGCGGATGCCGCCGCCGGACCCGGCGGCGCGGCACCGCCGCGCGGTCGAGCCCTTCGCCGGGCGAGCGCTGCAGGCGCGCCGTCCCGGCCCGGGGACCCCTCATCGGCGGACCTCCTCGACCTCGGCCCCCGCGGCGGTCAGTTCGGACGTGCCCGGACGGGACCGGGTCGGGTTGGTGTCCAGCCAACGCTGCAGTTCCTCGGAGATCAGGTCGACGCCGATGCGTCCCGCTCGGCCGTCGAGGTCGCGGAAGATGCATTCGCCGTTGCCGAGGTTGCGCAGCACGGCCTTGTGCTCGTCGGACGCCTCCACCCCGAGCAGCGACATGACGTTGCCGACCTCGACGCGCTCGGTGGAACGGAAGGAGAACACCGACGACAGGCAGTTGGTGACCTGCTCGTTCAGCAGGTCGCCCGCGTTCTGGGAGACGAGGATCAGCGCAGTGTTGCGGGACCGCCCCATCCGCGACACCTCCGGCACGAGCTTGGCGCCCTCCGGCGTCGAGGTGATCGCCCACGCCTCGTCCAGGAAGATCGCCTTCGGCAGCCGCCGGTCGAGGCCGTGCATGAGGCGCCGCGCGAACTGCGACACCAGGTACATCAGCGCCACCGACAGCCGCTGCTCGTAGGAGTAGTCCTCCCGGGAGATCGCGACGTCCGGCAGCGTGAGGCCGCCGAGCGTGAACACCGTCGTCCAGCCCGCGGTGTCGATGCGCTCCCCGCCGGACGGGTCGAAGCACAGCCGCGCGAGACTCATCTCCGACATCGACCGCAGCACCGCGCCGAGGTTCTTGGACGCGGGGTCGTCGGTGCCCTCCAGGTAGTCGACGACGCGGCCGAGGGAGGGCCGGTCCGCGTTGGCGACCGCGCTGACCGCCTGGATCATCGCGGACTCGCGCTCCTCCGACATGCGCGGCAGCAGCAGCCGCAGCGTCTCGGTCGCCATCATCTTCTTCGTGGCGAGGTCGTCGCCGAAGGAGAATGGGTCGAGCAGGCCCGGCGCCGCCGAGCCGAGCGGGAGGATCCGCGCCTTGCGGCCCCGGGCCTTCAGCAGCTCCACCAACGACTCGGCGTCGCCCTTCGGGTCGATCGCCGCGATCGTGACGCCGCGCAGCGCCATCTGGTAGATCAGCAGCAGCGCCAGCGTCGTCTTGCCGCCGCCCGGCTCACCGGTGATCGCGACGGCGGTCGGACGGTTGCGGGCCGCGGCGACCAGCGGGTCGAAGTGCACGATGGCCCGGGCCCGGCCGAGCGTCTCCCCGATGTACGGGCCGATCCAGCCCTCGTCGTGCTCGGGCGCGGGACGGTCGCCCAGGTCGACGGTCGCGATCGGCATGCCGCCCGCGATCGTCCGCAGCGGCTGGCGCTGCGCGTAGGCGTTCAGCCGGATCTGGTCGCCGGGCAGCGACTCCAGGAACAGCGAGAACTGGTCGCCGGTCGAGTTGACCACGTCGATGCCGATGTCGCGGTAGTGCTCCACCACGGCGTCCACCCGCTGGCCGAGGAGGTCCTCGGTGGCCGCGGACACGATCAGCCGGTGCCACCCGTACACGAACGGCAGCCGCTCCTTGGTGATGCCGTGCTCCAGCATCCGCGCCGCGTCGATCTGCTCCGCCAGCGCGATCGGCGCCTCCGCGCCCGCCTCCCGGATGTGCTGGTCCATGTCGCGGGCGTGCGCCAGCTTCCGCTGGACGTCCTTGGACGCCTTCGCCGGCGGGATCAGCTTCATCCGCGCGCTGATCTCCACGGGGAACGGGAGCGCGTCGGCGTAGTGCAGCCACGGCTCACCGTCCGGGAACGGCATCATGTCCGGGAACCGGGCGAACGACAGGTACGCGACATAGGACGCGGCCGTCGCACCGCCCGTCCCGGTGTAGTTCGGCTGCTCCACCCGCAGGTAGGAGCGCCCGTTGTGGATCGCGCCCTCGACGAGCGACTCGATCTCGCCCTTGCCCCACGTCCGGCGCGACACCGCGGACGGCGGCGGGTCGGCCAGCGACCCCGACACCGCGTGCTGGAACAGCCACGCCACCTCCGTCGAGGTGGCGTGCCGGGCGTACAGGGCCGACCCGCCGAGGGCCCGCCCGACGCGCTCGGCCTGGTCCGTCCAGCGGCCGATCTCCTTCTTGTCGATCGCGTCGTCGTGGACGCCGAGGACGTTCTCGCTGCGCTTGTAGAACCCGAGGAGCTGCTTCAGCACCCCGCCCGACAGCTGCGCGCCCATGCCGCGCGGCCCGAGCCGGACCCCGAGGTAGACCTCCTTGGTCCAGAAGTCCTGGGCCCACACGTGTGCGTAGGACTCCTCCAGGTACTCCCGCCAGCCGGGTCCGCCGTCGGACGTCCGGTCCAGCGCCAGCGCCCAGTCGGCCGCCGGGTACGTGCGGTGCGCGATGCGCAGGTGCACCTCGGCGTCCTGCATGCGGATGCCCGCGAGCGCGATGGTGATGTTGGTGGCGAGCGCCTCGCGCTCCTCCCCGGTGGTGAACTCGTACGACACCGTCGGCAGCCGGAAGTACGCCCAGGCGGCGGTGTCGGTGAACAGGACGCGGTCGTCGAAGTACCGCACCGCCAGCCTGCTGGACTTGCTCACGCCGTCACCCCCACCCCGCATTGTCCCGGCGCCCCGGCGGCCGTGCAGGGGTGCCGGAGAGAGTCTTTCCGGTCCGGGCGGTGATCCAGGTGAGGCGCGCCCGCCAGGAACGCCCGGCCCGTCCCGGTTTCCGGTCGATGCCCGCGAGGGGCGCTCATCGCGTGGCCTCCTGCTCCTGCTGAAGCTCCTGGTAACGCTCGGGCATGACGGTGAAACCACCGGCGACCACACCGGCGAGGGCAAGATAGGCACGCCGCGTGGGCGTCCGCAACGATCTCAGCTCGTTGCGCGGCGCGCGGTCCATGCTCAGGTGATCATCCCACGGAATGCGGACCAGCGCCCGGCAACGGCCCCGCGCCACGGCCTCGGCCTGCTCGACGTCGTCCATGCTGCGGCGGCTCACCCCGTTGATGACGGTCACCGCGCGGGACCGCAGCTCCTCGTAGCCGTGGCCGTCCAGCCACTCGAACGTCATCGCGACCGCCCGCGGCGCGTCGGCGCTGGCCGGCGCCACGAGGACGATCTGGTCGGCGTACGGCAGCACCCGCGCGACCACCGCGGCGGCCGCGTCGATGAGCGTCACCGAGTAGAACTTGTCGATCGTCCGGATGGCCAGCGCGTAGTCGCGGTCGTCGAGCGCCTGCAGCGGGTTCTTGCCCGCCGCGATGACGTCGAGGCCCGACTTGGCCTGCGAGGTGTACCGGCGCATCGCGGTGAGGCTGCCGACCTGGTCGGCGCGGGTGATGAGCCCGGTCAGCGTCTCGTTGGTGTCGCTGCGCGTCCGCCGCGCCAGCGCGCCCGGCCCGGGGTTGACGTCGATCGCGACCACGGGCTCCCCGTTGTGCTGCGCGAACGTGTGCCCGAGCATCAGCGCGGTCACCGTCTGCCCCGCCCCGCCGGTGCAGCCGAGCACGACGACGTGGCGCGTCCCGTGGAACGGCTGCTGCAGGCGCTGCTGGTACTCGGCGTCCACGTCCCCGTGGCCGCCGCTGACGGCGTGGAAGAGCCGCCGCAGCCCACCGCCGCTGACCTCGTGCCCGGGGTCGGGCGGCGTGATCGCCGGCCCGGACGGCGGCGGCGCGGGCGGCGGAGGCAACGGCCGGGGCCGCACGGGCGAAGCGGGCTGCGACCGAACCTCCCGCGGCGGCGCCTCCTCCTCGACCGGCGGGGCGGCCTCCGCGGCGGGCGGCTGCGGCACGGCCTCCGCCGGAGGCGGCCAAGCAGGCCCCTCCACCGAAGGACGGGGCTTGGACAGCCCCTCCGACCAGGGCCGGGGCGCCTCCATCCGAGGCGCCTCGGGCGACCGAGCCCCGAAAGCCCCGGGCACCATGGGAATGTCAGGCCGCGTAGTCCCGGAGACCGGCCCAGCCCGCCAAGGCCGCGGCTGATCCCGCCGCCCCTCCCGCGAGTCCTCCCCGGCCTGTCCCTCCAGCCCGTCCTGCGCCTCCTGCGCGGTCGGCCCGGTCGGCGCCTCCTGCGCGTCCCGCTCAACCTGCCCGGCCCGCAGGGCCTGCGCGTCCTGCTTGGCCCACACGTCACGCCCGGCGCGCTCGGCCCAGCCGCCCTGCGCGTCCTGCCCGGGCCGCTCGCCCTGCCCGGCCTGCTCGGCCTGCCCGGGCCGCTCGCCTTGTTCGACCTGCTCGACCTGCTCGACCTGCTCGACCTGCTCGCCGGGCTCCGTCCGCGCCGCGGAGAACGTCGACTCCATGCGCTGCCCAGCGACCTTCTTGTCCCCGGTCTCTCCCCCGGTCCTCCGCGCCCCCTCCGCGGCAGGCCCCTTGGCGGGAACACCGGTCTCGCCCATCGCCTCGCTTCGCGGCGCCATCCCGGCATCGAAACGGGGCGACTCGGCCGCACGCGCACGCTCAGCATGGCGCGCGGCCTCCTCATCCCGCGCCGCAGGGGATTGCGGGACCGCTTCACCCTGGTGGGC
>NZ_SMKM01000024.1 GCF_004348665.1 Actinomadura sp. GC306
CCCCCGCCCGGCGGCTCCGGCGGCGTCGCGTTCGCCGCCGCGCCCACCGCCTGGCCCGGCCCGCCCGTCGGGGGCTGCCGGTCGAGGTCGATGACGTCCGCCACCACGCAGGTGATGTTGTCGGGACCGCCCCCGCGGTTCGCCAGGTCGATCAGCTGCCGGACGGCCTGGTCCGGCTCGTCGACCTCGGTGAGCACCTGGAAGATCGTCTCCGCCGTGACGACGCCCGACAGGCCGTCCGAGCACAGCAGGTACCGGTCGCCGACCTGCGCCTCCCGCAGCGACAGGTCGGGATCGACCTCGCCGCGGCCGTCCAGCGCGCGCAGCAGCAGCGAACGCTGCGGATGCGAGGCCGCCTCGTCCGGGCTGATCCGGCCCTCGTCGACGAGCGACTGCACCAGCGTGTGGTCGTGCGTTATCTGGAACAGGCTGCCGTCCCGCAGCAGGTAGGCGCGGGAGTCCCCGATGTGGACCAGCGCGACCTGGTTGCCGGCCCACAGCATCGCCGTCAGCGTCGTCCCCATGCCCTGCAGCGCGGGATCGGACTCCACGATGCGGTGCAGGTTGTCGTTGGCGGCCTTGACCGTGTGCTCCAGCGCCGCCAGCAGCTCCGTCGCGGGGAGGTCCTTGTCGAGCGCCCGCAGCGCCTCGATCGCCGCGGCGCTCGCGATCTCGCCGCCGACGTGCCCGCCCATCCCGTCGGCCACCGCGAGCAGGTGCGCGCCCGCGTACGCCGAGTCCTCGTTGCCCTCGCGCAGCATGCCGACGTCGGAGCGTGCCGCGTAGCGGATTCCCAGGGTCATTTGCGCAGCTCGATCACGGTCTTGCCGATACGGACCGGTACGCCGGGTGGAATCGGCATCGGCCGGCTCACCTTGGTGCGTCCGAGATAGGTCCCATTGGTCGAGCCGAGATCTTCCACGATCCACTGACCGTCCTGCGCATAAAGTCGGGCATGCCGGCTCGAAGCGTAGTCGTCGGTGACAACGAGCGTGGCGTCATTCGCCCGACCGATGGTGATGGGCACCCCCGTGAGGTCTATGACGGTGCCGGCCCGCTCGCCCTGCACGACCACCAGCTTCGTCGGGGCGCCCTGCTGGGCGCTGCGCTGCGGTCGCGGGGGCTTGGGCTGCCTGGCCGCCCTGGGGGGCCGGGGCTGGGACGCGCGGCCGGCCGCCTTGGACGCGGCCTTAGAGCCGAACAGGTCGGCCCTGATCACGCCGACGGCCGCGATGACGAACAGCCACAGCACCGCGAGGAACGCCAGCTTGATCAGCGTGAGGGTGAATGGGGACATCGGAGTCGGGGTTACTCCCTATCGCGGCGGAACACAAGGGTGGTCCGGCCCATCGTGACCCGGGAGCCGTCGACCAGCGTCACCCGCCGGATCGGCTGCCCGTTCACGAACGAGCCGTTGGTCGACCCTAGATCCACGAGAGCGATTTCGGGACCTTCTACGCGTATCTCGGCATGGTGCCGGGACACGCCCGGATCGACGAGGCGCAGGTCGCAGTCGGTGCCGCGGCCCAGCAGCGTCACGGGGGTATTGATCTCATAGGTGCGTTGCGTCGTGTCCGAGCCCTCCACCGCCGTGGTGACCAGCAGCCGCGGATGCCCGCTGAAGACGCCCCCGCGCCCACCCTGCGGCACATCGCTCACCGGCTGACGGATCTCCCCGCCCTCCACGGTCGAGCCCCTGATCACGCCCGACCTGATGCGGAACATGCCCGTCGCGAGATCGCCCGCGTTCTCGAACCGCACCCGCACCGGCCCCACGAAGGAGTACCCCTGCTCCTTCGCGTACTCGCGCGCGAGATTCGCCAGCTCCTGGCTCAGGCTGTCGGCGTACACCTGCAGCCGCTGCCCGTCCTGCTGAGAGATCTCCACGACGAAGTCGTTCGGAACCAGCGTGCGGCCCTGTGCCACGATCGCCGCCCGATCGTCCATCTCGCGCTGCACAGCACTGGCCACCTCGACCGGCTGCAGCTCGGACTTGAAGGCACGTGCGAAGGCCCCTTCGACCATGCCCTCAAGCCGTCGCTCGAAGCGCTGAATGACGCCCACGGGCACCTCCCTTCCCCACTGGTAGACGATCGTATCGGTGCAAAGGTTCGCTCGGCGTATCCGGATACCTAACCACCGCTCTGACCGTGCTAGCCTTTTCAGGCACCCGGCGACGGGTGCGCACCCGGGGCGGGTGGCGGAACGGCAGACGCGCACGGTTCAGGTCCGTGTGTCCGAAAGGATGTGAGGGTTCAAATCCCTCTCCGCCCACGAACGAGTGGGGAGTGCTGTGCCTGCGGAAAGCGCAGGCGGGCACTCCTTCTTCGTGTTGGCCCAGGGGGCGACCCCCTGGAACCCCCGATGTGGGGGCTCCGCCCCCACGCCCCCTTGTGGTTGCTGTCCGCTTTGTAGTGCGGGTCGGCGTCGGCTGATGCCTCTTGGGGGCTTCGCCCCCTCGCCCCCCTGTGGTCGGGGTCCGTGTTGTAGTGCGGGTCAGCGTGGGCTGATGCCTCTTGGGGGCTTCGCCCCCTTGCCCCCCTCGGGCTTTCGCCCCTTGGTCCGTTGTGGCCGGGGTCCGTTTACTGGTGCGGGTCGGCGCGGGCTGGTGTTTCTTGGGGGCTTCGCCCCCTTGCCCCCGTGGGGGTTTGGTGCCTTGCTGGCCGTTGGGCGGGGGTCGCTTGGGCCGGTGCGTGGGCATGGTTCCACTTTCCCCGCTTCCGGACGCCGTGACCAGGGGGCATGAAGGTTTTACGGTCAGGACGGCCAGGTGCCCTGGGGGACGCCGCGCAGGTCGGCGGTCTGGATCGCGCGGGCTATGTCGCTCGCCGTTATCAGGCCCACTATCTGGCCTGAATCGTCCATGATCACGGCGCGGCCGTCGGTGCAGCCCGCCATGCGCGGGAGGAGGTCCGTCAGCAGCTCGTCCGGGGTCGCGGTGGGGACCTCCTCTGGCGGGCACGCCACGTCGCCGAGGGTGAGCTCGTGGCGCTGGTCCGGTGGGGTGGCGCGGACGCGGTTCAGGGTGACCAGGCCGGCGAGGCGGCCGTTCTCGACCAGGGGGTAGGTCGAGTAGCGGTGCGTCAGGACGACGTTGAGGATGAGCTCCTGCACCGTGGTGTTCGCGTCCATGACCAGGGGGTCGCGGGTCATCACGTCGGCGGTGCGGACGTCGTGCAGGGCGGCGTGGACGCGCGTCTGCTGCTCCTCGGCGCCGGCGGCGGTGACCAGGAAGAAGCCGATCAGGGCCAGCCACAGCCCGCCGAAGCCCGCGCCGATCATGAACTGGACGAAGCCGAGGGCGATCAGCGTCAGGCCGAAGATACGTCCGGCGCGGGCGGCGGTGACGGCGGCGCCGGTGCGGTCGCCGCGCCGCCACCACAGGAACGCCCGCAGGACCCGCCCGCCGTCCAGCGGCGCGGCCGGGATCATGTTGAAGACCGCCAGGATCACGTTGAGGCCGGCGAGGTAGGCGAGCGTCCCGAAGAGGAGGTCCGGGGCGTTGACGGCCGCCGCCAGCATGGCCAGGACCGCGAAGACCGCGCCCACGACCAGGCTGGTGGCGGGACCGACGATGGCGATGCGCAGGTCGGCGCCCGAGGTCCGCGGTTCGCCGCGGAGCCGGGCCACGCCGCCCAGGAGCCACAGGGTGATGCCCTCGACCTCGACGCCGTTGCGGCGCGCCACGACGGCGTGCGCGAGCTCGTGGGCGAGCAGGGACGCCAGCAGGGCGATCGCGCTGACGAGCCCGGCCACGACGTAGGCCCAGGTGGCGTGGTCCGGGTACACCTCCGGGAACCGGCCGAACGACAGCCCGAACACCAGGATCGCGACGATCACCAGCACGCTGACGTTGAGGCCGACTCTGATACCGGCGATGTGGCCGAGGCGGATCGACTCGCGCATCCGGGCTCCTTCGCATGCGATTCTCTTGTGGTCCCGGGAAACGGGGTCTCGGAACTTGATCACATACCCGGGGAAACGTCCGGTTATACCCCGTTGTTGCCGCGGCTCAGGCGGAGATGCGGCGGCGCAGGTGGTCCTTGCCCTGCTCGGCGCCCTTGCGGCTCTCGGCCTGGGCGCGGCGGAAGAGGTCGGCGAGCTCGGTGTCGCCGGCGCGCTCGGCGTCGTTGATGTAGGTCTCCAGCCGCAGCGCGTTGCTCAGGCACTGCTCCACGAACCAGATGAGGTTGTAGTCCTTGTCCTTCGTGCCGGTGATGCCACCGGTCTCCTGTGTCGCGCTCATGGGTCTTCCTCCCTTGGGTTTCGTCGGCCGGACGGCCGATTGGGCGTCCCCTACCCGGGAGGTCAGGGGCCATGTTCAGGGGCGCGGGGAGATTCTCACGGCTGTGCGCTTTCCCGCTGATTCGCCGACCTGGATCTGGACGGCGCCCGTCTGGAGCTTTCCGCCCGCGCCGCCGACGCTGGCCGTGAAGCCGGACGGGTCGGTGATCGTGAGGGTCTCACCGGCGCGGACGACCGTCAGCGGGTCCGTTTCGAGGCCGGTGCCGAAGCGCAGGACGTCGCCCTCCTTGAGGATCACCTCGCAGTCGCCGTCCCGGCAGGCGGCCAGGTCTCGTCCGTCCGAGACCGTGCTCGGGCGCGGGGCGCTCTGGCTGGGGGCGGCGCTGACCGGAGGTGTCGTCAGTGGAGCCGGCGAGGGTGGAGTGATCGCCGACTCGTCGCCCCCGCATGCCGGGAGGAGGAGGGCGGGGAGCAGCGCCGGGAGGAGGGCGGAGCGGTTCATGGCGTCCGTTCGGCTGTGCGGTGTTCGTGCGGCTACCTTACGTGTCGGGTGAGAAGCGTGCATCCGGTTGACGGCCGGTGGGGTTGTTAGCTGTTAGCTGAATCATCAGTGTTTCTCTGTCTTCATCTGGGATGATCAGCGGGTGAAGCTTTCGGAGTGGGCGCGGCGGAACGGGGTGCATTACCAAACCGCGTGGAAGTGGGCGCGGGACGGGCAGATGCCGGTCCCGGTGGTGAAGACCGCGACCGGCCGGTACCTGGTCCTGGAATCCGCCCCGGCCCAAGAGCGCCGCACGGTCGCGTACTGCCGGGTGTCCTCGGCCGACCAGAAACCCGACCTGGAACGGCAGGCGGGCCGTGTCGTGGCCGCTGCGACGGGGATGGGCCTACCGGTCGCCGAGGTGGTGACCGAGGTCGGGTCCGCGCTGAACGGGAAACGCCCCAAGCTGGCCCGGCTGCTGGCCGACCCGACGGCCGGGGTGATCGTGGTCGAGCACCGCGACCGCCTCACCCGCTTCGGGCTGGAACACCTGTCCGCCGCGCTCGCCGCTTCCGGCCGCCGCATCGTGGTGATCGACGACACCGAGGTAGAGGACGACCTGGTACGGGACATGACCGAGGTCCTCACCTGGTTCTGCGCCCGGCTGTACGGGCGGCGCTCGGCCGAGCGGCGCGCCGCAGCGGCCTTGGATGCGGCGGGGGCGGCGTGACCGCCCGGCAGGGCTACCGGATAGAGCTGGCCCCGTCCCCGGCGCAGGCCGCCCGGCTCGGGCGGCACGCGGGGCTGTCGCGGGTGGTGGAGAACTTCTGCTTGGAGAAGGTTCGGGCGGCTCTTGCGCAGCGGGAGGCCGAACAGTCCTACGGCATCGCGGCCGGGGAACTGACCGCCGTGCCGTGGTCGGCTCCGGCGCTGGAGCGGCTGTGGCGCGCCGAGCACGCCGCCCGGTACCCGTGGTTCACGGCGGAGGGGCTGTCGTCGCGGGTGCCGAAGGAGGCGTGCCGGGTCCGCGCGGCCGGGTTCAAGAACTTCTTCGACTCCCGCGCCGGTTCCCGCAAAGGCGCCCGCGTCGGGTTCCCGGACTGGCGCAGACGTAAGCACGGGTCGCGGTTCCGCTACGACGCCGACCGCGCCCGGCCCGCCCATCACCGTGCGGTGCACCTGCCCGGGATCGGGAAGGTCCGCACCCGCGAGGACATGACCTGGCTCACCGGCCGCATCACCGACGGCACCGCGCGGGTGATCGGCGCGACGGTGAAGGAGCAGGCGGGCCGCTGGTGGGTGTCGTTCCAGATCGAGATCGACCGCGCCCAGGTGAACCAGGCGCGGCAGGTCCCGCAGGGTGCTGCCGCGTGCGGGATCGATGTCGGGGTGAAGACGTTCGCGACGATCGTGGACCAGGACGGCACCGTCACCGAACTCCACGCCCCCAAGCCACTCAAGGCTGCGTTGCGAAGGCTCCGCCGCGCCAACCGGGACCTGTCCCGCAAGGCGAAAGGTTCGGCGAACCGGGCCAAAGCCGCCCGCCGGGTCGCCAAGGTCCACCTGGACGTCGCGCACCAGCGCGCCGACTTCCTGCACAAGACCACCACGACGCTCGCGAGAACCAAACGCGCGATCGCGGTGGAGACCCTGAACGTCACCGGTATGACCCGTAACCGGCGCCTGTCCCGTGCGATCTGCGACCTCGGGTTCGGTGAGTTCTACCGCCAGCTCGCCTACAAAGCCGACTGGTACGGGGCGCAGGTGTGGGCTGCCGACCAGTGGTTTCCCTCGTCCCGGCTGTGCGGAACCTGCGGGACGGTCAACGCCGCGCTCACCCTCGCCGACCGCACCTGGCAGTGCGCATGCGGAACCACCCACGACCGCGACGTCAACGCCGCACACAACCTGCTGACCGCCATGCAACAAGGCGAACAGGCCGCGTGACCCCACGTCGCCGGGCAGTTCCCCGGAGACGCTAAACGCCTGTGGAGGCGACGTAAGACCCCGGCCTGCCGGGGCAGATGCCAGCGAATCAGGAACGAGGATCACTGAGATTCTTCGAACGGTTCATGGGGCGAGGCGCGTCCGGGCCGCAGGGCATCCGGGTCAACACGGTGTCGCCGGGACCGGCGCTGACGCCCTGGTGGACGGACGAGGGCGGCGCCGCCGACATCATCGCCGGGGCCACGGGGCCTGATCGCGACGCGGTGCTGGAGCGCGGCGCGGCGGAGATGATGAGCCTCACGACCGGGCGTCTCACCGACCCGCAGGAGGTCGCGGACGTGGTCGCGCTGCTGGCCTCGCCGCGTTCGGCGAGCACGACGGGCGCCGATTTCGCGGTCGACTCGGGGTTTCTGAAGGAGATCTGAGTCGTGGCGTGTGAGCCCCGGCCGGTGTCGGCCGGGGCTGGCGCGGCGATGTTGTACGCCCCCTGCGGTGCCGGTTCGGGTGGTGATGATCCAGGCGTGGTCTGCCGCTGCTGTGTCGTGGCCTCTACTCCCGCCCGGCCACGGTTGTGGAGTCGTTCCGGGTGCGGGACGGTCGCGGGCAAGAGCGGGACTTCGTTGTGGTCATGTGGAGAGCCCCAGCATGGGGAGGCACGGTTCGAGGCCCTCGATGGTGACGGGGGTGGTGCGGTGCCGCTCCCAGTCGGCGCGGCTCAGGCGCAACCGGGTGTCGATGGCCAAGGCCCCGCGGACCACGCGGCGATCGAGGCCGTCGGGGCGGTAGCCCAGCTTGCGGGAGACGGCTCGGGAGGCGTGGTTGTACGAGAGGGCGGCGGAGGTGGCCTCCTCGGCGCCCAGGCCGGCGAAGGCCAGGTGCAGTACCGCGGCCCGCATCTCGGTGCCGAAACCCTGCCCTTGATGCCGTCTGCCGAGCCAGGAGCCGGTGGTCACCTCCCGGGTGATCGTCAGATCACGCGCGCTGAGCTTCTGAAGCCCGATGACGGCACCGCCGTGAAAGACGGCGAGTTGGAGACTCCAGTTGCCGGGCTCCCAGGTCCCCAACTGGAGCCAGTGGTGCTGGACGACGCTCCTGGCGACCTCGGCGGGCGGCCGGTCGGTCCACGGGATCAGAAACGGCATCACGTCAGGGTCGTGGATGCCTTCGGCGGCCAGCTCCGCCAGGGCGGCCAGTTCCTCGGACGACGGCAACCGCAGCTCCAGTCGCGGAGTACACAACCGCAGTCCCAGCAGCGGGAAATGGTCGACGAGCATCCCCTCATCTTGGGGCGCCCCCGTCGCCACCGACCACTGATTTTCGTTGACTCGGCCAGGGGCGGGTGCGGCGGGTTCACGTGCGTAGGTGGGCGTTATCGAAGGGGTCGGATCGCGTGGAACTCCGCCCATACGGCCGTGCCGTTCAGTGCGGGGTGTGTTCCCCAGCTCTTCGATAGCGCGTCGACCAGGAGCAGGCCGCGGCCGTCCTCCGAGCACGGATCGTGGCGCACACGAGGCCGGCCCTGGGTGCCGCCTTGGTCGAGGACGGTCAC
Organism: Actinomadura sp. GC306; assembly: GCF_004348665.1. Classification (GTDB taxonomy): domain Bacteria; phylum Actinomycetota; class Actinomycetes; order Streptosporangiales; family Streptosporangiaceae; genus Spirillospora. The sequence continues at coordinate 8,223 of NZ_SMKM01000024.1, forward strand.
GCGTAGAACGTCCTCGCCGGTGCTCACGATGACGGTCACCTCGCCGTCGTCCGTCCCGGACGCGGTGTGCTCGCAGGCGTTCGCGACAAGTTCGTCCACGCAGAGGACGATGTCGGCCATGGCCTCGTCCTCGATGTGCGGCGCCAGGCCGCGGACGAACGCCCGTGCAGTCTGTGCGGACTTCGGCACGCCCGGCATCGTGATCGTCCCGAGCAGCTTCATGGGGTCGGACCTCCGACTCTGGTCTCACACTGCGTCATCGCTTCACTCCTTCTGGTGAGAGGCGCTCGCCAGCATGAATGGCCAGGTGGGACGGCACAAGCGCTCTCGCTGACAACGGGAGCGAGGGACTTCGGGAGTTGTGGAAAGCGGGATATCCCCAATCTCGCGACGGTGATGACACGACGTTGCAGGTCGATCACACTTGGTCATATGTCGAAGCGACCCCCCACCGTCCGCCGAAGGCGGCTGGGTACCCAGCTACGCAAGATTCGCGAAGAACGCGGCCTGACCTTGGACGAGGCCGCCGCTCTCCTCAGCATGTCCAAGAGCGCCCTCAGCCGAATGGAGAACGCCCAGGTAGTAGCCAGGACCCACGAGGTCAACTACATCGCCATGATGTACGGCCTCCCGGAGGACGACGACCTCAGATCCGCACTGGTCGGCCTCGCCACCGGTGGCCGCTCCCGCGACTGGATCAGACGCCACAAACTCCCAGGGAAGGGGCCCCACTACGGCGAGTACGTACTCCTCGAACAGGACTCGTCCGAGCTGTTCACCTACCACGCCGACCTCATCCCTGGACTCCTCCAGACACCGGAATACGCCCACGCCGTCATGGCGTCCGTTCCCAGCAGCGGAGTGAGTGACATCGACGAGGGGGTAGCGTTCCGCATGGCGCGCAAGGAGGCTCTCACTCGACCCGACCCCCTCTTGATCAAAGCCGTGATCGGTGAGGCGGCGATCCGGCAATGGGTGGGCGGACGCGAGGTCATGACCGCCCAGCTCCGCTACCTGCGCGAGCTCATCGAGTGGCCCAACGTCCAGGTGCAGATCCTCCCGCTCACGACCACGAAGAACCCCGGTGTTGACGGATCGTTCGTGATCCTTCACGTTGAAGCTGGGAACTTCCCCATCGTGATCGTCGACGGGTTTCGGCGAACGATCTTCATCGAAGATGACGAAGACGTCGTGGCTTATCGAGAGATCCAGGCGGAACTGTGCCGGGTCGCAGCCCCGGAGGCCGAGACTCGGCACTGCATCGAACAGGCCATTCGGAACCTTGAATCGCGTGGTCGAGAGGACCGGTAGATGACTTTCTGGCGGAAGAGCAGTCGCAGTGGCAGCCAGTCGCAGAATTGCGTTGAATGCGCACCCCTAGCTCCGGGGCCGGATGCCGTTGTCGGTATCCGGGACTCGACGGATCCGCAGGGGCCGTGTCTGGCCTTGGCTCCGGAGGCGTGGCGGGCGCTGCTCGTCCGGCTCAAGAGCGAGATGTAGATGCCTCACTGGCGGAAGACTACTTACAGTGCCAGCCAGTCTGAGACCTGCGTTGAGTGTGCGGCTCTGACTCCGGGGCCGGATGCCGTTGTCGGCATTCGGGACTCGACGGATCCGCAGGGGCCGTGTCTGGCCTTGGCTCCGGAGGCGTGGCGGGCGCTGCTCGTCCGGCTCAAGGGTGAGATGTAGATGCTCCACTGGCGGAAGAGCAGTCGCAGTGGCAGCCAGCCGCAGAATTGTGTCGAATGCGCGCTCCTAGCTCCGGGGCCGGATGCCGTTGTCGGTGTCCGGGACTCGACGGATCCGCTAGGGCCGCGTCTGGCACTGACTCCCGAGGCGTGGCGGGCGCTGCTCGTTTGGATCAAGGGCGGTTCTGCAGGTCCTTGACGTAGCGGTGAACCGGGACGGGGACGGTGCCTGTCGCGGTGGGGGCCTGGTAGGTCAGGGGGCCGGTGTCGCGCCAGCCGTGCAGTTCGTAGAAGCGGCGGGCTCGGGTGTTGCCGGGGACGACCGCCAGCCAGGTTTGCTCATGGCGGCCTCTGAAGCGGTCCTCTGCGGCCTGGAGGAGGGCGCCGCCGACGCCTTGGCCGCGGGCCGAGGCGTCGACGGCCAGTTGGATGACCTCGCCGTCGTCGTCGCCGAGGATGATCAGGCCGAGGAGGGTGTCGTCGGTGTCGGTGGCCACGAGGGTTGTGTCGAGGTACTTCTCGGCGTGGGTGGCGAAGTGGTCGGGGCCGCGGGCGGCCATCAGTTCGGACGGGACGTGACCCTCGTGGCCGTCGAGCCAGGCCGTCCGCCAGAGCGGGGCGAGTCGCGGCAAATCGGCCTGGCGGGCGGGTCGCACGATCATCGGTCACCTCCGGGGCGGCTCGGCGTGCATCGTAATCGTCCTCATCGTGCCCGGCCGGGTGTCAGGATGGCGGCGGCCCCGGCTGAGACGGCGGCGGCGACGGCGGCCAGGATAAAGCCGTTCGTGAAGCCGGAGAGCGTGGCGCCGACGAGGCTGGTGGCGGCGACGCTGGAGATCACGGCGGCTCCGATGGACGCGCCGAACTCGTGGAACGTGCTGACGATGCCCGAGGCGATGCCGGACTCGTGCGGCGCCACCTGGCCGAGGGCGGTCGCCGACGCGACGACGAACAGTGCGCCCGTTCCGGCGCCCGCGACGGCGGTGCCGATCACGACCGTCGCCGGGTGCATCGAGACGGCGGGGACGGCCATGCCGAGCGCGGCGGTGAGCAGGCCCGTGACGGCGAGGAGGCGTGCGCCCGCGGTGCCGATCGCCTGGCCGGTGAGGTGGGCGCCGAGCATCGTCGCCAGCGCGACCGGCAGGAACAGCAGGCCGGTCTGCAGGGCGTTGAAGTCCTCCGCGTGCTGGAAGTAGAAGGTGCCCAGGAAGAAGACCGCGATCATCAGGGCGGTCGCCATCAGGATCAGGAACGTGCCGGTCGCGACCGGGCGCCGGGCCAGGAGCGCGACGTCCATCATGGGGGACTTCGCGGTCTTCTGCCGGGCCACGAACGCGAGGTAGCCGACGGCGGCGAGCAGCACGAGCGCGCCGGTCGCGAGGGTGAGCCAGCCGTCGTCCCCGGCGCGGATGAACGCGTAGATCAGTGCGGCGGACGAGGCGGTGACCAGTAGCGCGCCCAGCACGTCCAGGCCGGGGCGCGGTGCGGTGGCCGGGGAGGCCGGCAGCATCCGGGCGAGGGCGACGAGGATGATCAGCCCGATGGGCACGTTCACGTAGAAGACCCACGGCCAGCCGGGGCCCGCGGTGAGCAGCCCGCCCAGCAGGACGCCGAGGGCCGCGCCGCCTCCGCCGAGCGCCGACCAGATGCCCAGCGCCTTGTTCCGCTCGTCGCCGTCGAACAGGTGCACCACGAGCGACAGGGCGGCCGGGGACAGCAGCGCCGCGCCGACGCCCTGCGCGATGCGGCCGCCGAGCAGCGGGGCCGCCGAGTCGGCGAAGCCGGTCACCAGCGACGCCGCGGTGAAGACCAGCAGGCCGGCGAGGACGACGCGCTTCGCGCCGATCAGGTCGGCGGCGCGCCCGCCGAGGAGCATCAGGCCGCCGAAGGTCAGGGTGTACGCGCTGACCGTCCAGGTGACGGCCTGGCGGCCCAGGCCGAGGTCGGCCTCGATGTTCGGCAGCGCGATGGCCACCACGGTGACGTCGAGGATCAGCATGAGCTGGGCGACGCCGAGGAAGCCCAGGATGCGCCACCGCAACGGGTTCGGTGTGACCGGTGGTTCGTGGACGTTCCGCGTCATTGCGGTCTCCTAAGTCGTACGGCGATATACGAGTTATGGGGCGAGAGTAACACGTACATCGGCGTACGAGTTAGGGTGCGGGCATGACCACGGCCACTCCTGGGCGGCGCCGGCGCGCGGACGCCGAGCGCAGCATCGCCCGCATCGTCTCCGCTGCCCGCGAGAGCCTGAGCAGAGATCCGGGCGCGAGCATCGACGACATCGCCAAGGCCGCCGGGGTGGGCCGGATGACGCTCTACGGCCACTTCCGCAACCGGGCGGAACTGGTCGAGGCGGCTTTGAGCGATGCGCTGCGCGCGGGTGAGGAGGTCCTGTCGGCCGTCGATCTCGGCGGGGACGCGCGCGAGGCCCTGACCCGGCTGCTCGAATCGAGCTGGTCGCTGGTGGCCGAGTCCACGGCGCTGCTGGCGGCGGCCCAGGGCACCTTGCCGGACGGACGCGTCCGCCAGCTCCACGCAGCGCCCGCCGAGCGCGTCGAGGACCTGCTCCGCCGGGGTCAGGATCAGGGCGTGTTCCGCACCGATCTGCCGATGTCTTGGCTGGTCAGCGTCATCCAGCACGTCCTGCACGGGGCCGCGGAGGAGAACTGGGCCGGACGCCTGCGGCCGGAGGAGACCGCCGGTATCGTCGTCGCGACCGTGCAGTCGATCCTGGCCGTTCCGCAGGCATGCTGACGCGCCGCTCGGACATGCGTCCGGTAATTCCACAGCGGCTCCGGGCCGGCTTCTCCGCGGACCGCTTCGCGCCTCGGGGGACGTCCGGCGGTCGGATGAGGCCGTATGTGGACAGGAGGGTGGAGGCGCGCGAGGCGGGCTGTGATTTTTAGGTGCGTGTCCCTCTGCTCGCCGGGAGCGGGGTGTGCTCGGGGAATGGGGGTCGCGGATGCGGCGGCTGATGGCCTTGGTGCTGGCGGGCTGCCTCGGTCTGGTCGCGTGCGGCGAAGGCGGGCGGGACACGTCCATGCTCGCGAAGGCGACGCTGGTTGCGGGGGTGCGGCCGGACCTGCCCGGGATCGGGTTCCGGCGGGCGGACGGCGCCTTCGAGGGCCTGGACGTGGACGTGGCCCGCTACCTGGCGGAGCGGATGGGGAAGAAGGTCCGCTTCGCCCCGGCGCTGGCCGCTGACCGGGAGCACCTGCTCCGGACCGGTGAGGTCGATATGGTGCTGACGTTCTGGCTGGAGCCGGAGTGGCAGCAGCGGCTGGCGTTCGCCGGGCCGTACCTCCTGTCGTACCAGGACATCCTCGTGCGCGACGACGAGCGGGACGTCCGCGACGTCCGGGACCTGGAGGGCCGGAAGATCTGCGCCGTCACCGGGTCGGGGGCCGCGGAGGCGGTGGTCGTGGAGCGGCAGGTCGCGGCGGTTCCGGTGGCGGCGCTGTCCTACAACGACTGCATGACGATGCTGGGCGACGGCCGGATCGACGCCGTCACGACGAACGACACGATCCTCGCGGGGCTGAACACGCGGCACGGCGGGGCTTTCCGGCTGCTGAACTCCCGGTTCGGCGAGCGGCGGACCGGCATCGCGATCCGCAAGGGCGACCCCGACGGGTGCGAGGCGATCAACAGGGCGATCACCCAGATGTACCAGGACGGGACGATGGCCGCATTCATGCGGAAGTGGTTTGGTTCCTCCGGCCTGAAGCTGTCGGACGTGGACGTGCCGCAGTTCGAAGGCTGCCTCTGACCCGGTCAGGCGGGCTTGCCGTTCCCGTTGCCGGAGTTCTGGCCCGGGGAACTCCCGTTGTTCCCGCTGCTCTGGCCGTTGCCGGAGTTCTCCCCCGGCGGGCTGCCGTTGTTGTCGCCGGGCCCGCGCGGCGGGGCCGTCTTTTTCTGCTGGCCCGGTGCGGTGCCCCTGCCGGGGTCGGCGGACGGGCTGGGCGGGGCCGACCTCCGCTTGGAGGTCGCGGGCGGAGTGGACGGCGGCACCGTCGCGGGCCTGCCGGAGCGTGGCGGGATGTAGCGGGACGAGTCGCTCTGCCCGCCGTAGCTCGGCCGGCCGGTGAGCGTCGGGGGCGAGGAGGGCACCCTGTCGTGCCCCGGGAAGTGGCCGTTCATCGCGGCGTAGGCGGCGGCGCCCCCGGTGAGGATGAGCGATCCGCCGACCAGGACCAGCGCCTTGACCGTGAGGAAGCGGCGCACGGCGGCCCGGCGGGACGTCCGCGCGGGGGGCCGGGCGGCCTTGAAGGCGGCGACGGCGGCGTCCTCGCCGGCGAGCTCCCCGGGGCGCGCCGGCGCCGAGGCCGCGGCGAGGAGGTCCTGGAGCCGGGCATGGTCGCCGGCACCGCCGAGGATGCGCTCGGCGGTGCGCCGGTCGAGGTCGCCGGCTCGCCTGTGATCGCTCATATCACCCCTTCAGCGCCGGTTCCGCCGGTTTTGTCACGACGGAGGAGGGGGTGCGTCTCCCCCGCCTGCCGCGCGGGGGCCGCGGCGTCGGCGTGGGAGGGGGACAGGCGGTCGGCGAGGCGCCGCAGCCCCCGGTAGGAGGCGGTGCGCACGGCGCCCGAGCGTTTGCCGAGGACCTTGCCCGCCCGCTTCGCGTCCAGGCCGACGACGACGCGCAGCAGCACGGCCTCGGCCTGGTCGCGGGGCAGCTCGGCGATCAGCCGGATCGCGTCCCGGGTGGCGATGCCGTCCAGCGCGGCCAGTTCGGTGTCGACCTCGGCGGCCATCGCGGTGAGTTCCTCGACGGGGACGTCGCCGCCCGGGCGCCGGGACCGGCGGCGCAGGTGGTCGAGGGCGCGGTGCCGGGTGATCGTGGCCGTCCAGGCGCGGAAGCCGTCGAGGTCGCCGCGGAAGGAGGGCAGGTCACGGGCGATCTGCAGCCACGCCTCGGACGTGACGTCCTCGGCGTCCGGGCCGACGAGAGCGCCGGCGAAGCGGATCAACCGGGGCTGGACTTCGCGGTACAGGACGCGGAAGGACTCCTCGTCGCCGTCCTGCGCCGCGCGCAGGGCACGGCAGAGCCGCTCCTCGTCCGCCTGTTCCACCCGGGTCATTGTGCAGGTATTCCGGACGTCGTGTGACCTGTACGCGAGTGTTCACGCTGAGTGATATTCGTGGGCGGGAACAATCCCCGGGGGCCGCCGGTTACACATGGCAGCCGGTGTGCCTGGTGTCCCCGGGCCTCACCTATCGCCTTCACGGAATACCGTCCGGCTGGAGCCGTGTTGAGCCTTTCGCCGAGAGGCGACCCGCACACCGGCCGCAAGACCACGACCCCGCCGGATCGAGAGATCCGGCGGGGTCTGGTCGTTTCAGGGGCGAGGCGCGAGGGCGGGGTAGTCGACGTAGCCTTCCGCGCCGCCGCCGTAGACGAGCTCCTCCGCGTGCGGGGTGAGCGGCGCGCCCGTCGCGAAGCGGGCCGGCAGGTCCGGGTTGGAGATGAACAGCCGGCCGAAGGAGAACACGTCGGCCAGGCCCACGTCGAGGACCTGCTCGCCGGCGCGCTGGGACGTCGGCTCCGGGCCGTTGAAGTTGCCGATGAGGGTGCCCGACCAGCGCGGCCGCAGATCGGCCAGCGCCCCGTAGGCGCCCCGCTCGATGATGTGCAGGTAGGCGAGGCCGAGCGGGTCGAGGGCGTCGACGAGCGCCCGGTAGGTGCCCTGCGGGTCCCGCTCGGCGATCTCGTTCTCCGGGTTGTGCGGGGAGATGCGCAGCCCGACCCGCTCGGGGCCGATCTCGGCGGCGACGGCCTCGACGACGTCGAGGGCGAACCGCAGCCGCCCGGCGCGGGAGCCGCCGAACCGGTCGATGCGCCGGTTGGTGTTCTCGGCGAGGAACTGCTGGACGAGGTAGCCGTTCGCGCCGTGCACCTCCACGCCGTCGAACCCGGCGCGGACGGCGTTGCGGGCCGCCGCGGCGAAGCGGACGACCGTCGCCTCCACCTCGGCGGTCGTCATGGCGCGGGGGGTGACGTGGTCGGCGCAGCCCTGGGCGGTGTGGATCCGCTCCCCCTCGATCCGGACCGGGGACGGCGCGACGGGGGTGGCGCCGTCCGGCAGGATCAGCGGGTGGGACATGCGTCCGACATGCCAGAGCTGGGCGAAGACCGTCCCGCCTTCGGCGTGGACGGCGTCGGTGACCGCGCGCCATCCGTCCACCTGCTCGGCGGTGGCCAGCCCGGGGATGCCGGGCCCGCCCTTGCCGAGGACGTCCGGCCAGATCCCCTCGGTGACGATCAGCCCGGCGGCCGCGCGCTGCGCGTAGTACCGCGCGGTCAGCGGGTGGGGGACGCCGGTGGTGTCGTCCGCGCGGCCGCGGGTCATCGGCGCCATGGCGATCCGGTTCCGCAGCGTCAGGTGGGGTCCCTCGTAGGGGAGCAGCAGCGGACTGGACATCACGGTCCTCCAACCATGTATCTACATTGATTGCATGTACATGCAGAGATTGTCATCGCATGTAGGCTGGTGTCAACAGAGGGAGGGAAACCGGAATGAGCGCTGGCACTGCGAGTCCGCAGGCGGACACCCGCACCGCCGACGACACGCTGTGGGACGGCGTCGTCACCCTGCACGCGTTCGTCGAGCAGCGGCTCACCAAGGCGATGCAGCGGCGGCACGGCATCGGCCTGTCGGAGTTCCGCGCCCTGTGCAAGCTGTCGCGCGCCGAGGACGGCGAACTGCGGATGCAGGAGCTCGCCGACCTCATCGGCCTCAACCAGAGCTCGGTCAGCCGCCTCGTCGCCCGGCTGGAGACCACCGGCCTCACCCGCCGCGCCATGTGCCCCAAGGACCGCCGGGGCGTCTACACCGTGATCACCGAGGAGGGGCTGGCCGCCCAGCGGGAGGCCGCCCCCACCTACGGCGAGACCCTGGCCGCGGCCCTCGACGAGGCCGCCGCCGACCCCGCCTTCGCGCCGCTCGTCGCCACCCTGCGCGGCTGAGCGCGGCCCCCGTGGCGGGGGCCGCACCCGGGGTCAGCGGGTCGCCGGGGTCTCCTGGCGGGCCGGTTCGGTGGCGGCGGGCGTTGCCGGAGCGCCGGCGTCCGCGTCCAGTGGCTTGAAGCGGCGCAGGCGGAGGCTGTTGCCGACCACGAAGACCGAGGAGAACGCCATCGCGCCGCCCGCGATCATCGGCACCAGCAGCCCGGCCGCCGCCAGCGGGATCGCCGCCACGTTGTAGGCGAACGCCCAGAACAGGTTCCCCTTGATCGTGCGGAGCGTCCGGCGGGACAGCCGGATCGCGTCGGCCGCCGCCCGCAGGTCGCCGCGGACGAGGGTCAGGTCGGACGCCTCGATCGCCACGTCCGCGCCGGTCCCCATCGCGAGGCCCAGGTCGGCCTGGGCGAGCGCGGCGGCGTCGTTGACGCCGTCGCCGACCATCGCGACCGTCCGGCCCTCGGACTGCAGGCGCTTGACCACGTCCACCTTGTCCTGCGGCAGGACCTCCGCGATGACCTCGTCGATGCCGACCGCGTCCGCGACCGTCCGCGCGACGGTCTCGTTGTCGCCGGTCAGCAGGACCGGCCGCAGCCCGAGTTCCCGGAACCGCTGCACCGCCTCCCGCGAGGTCGGCTTGACCTGGTCCGCGACGACGAGCACGGCGCGGGCATCACCGTCCCAGCCGACCGCGACCGCGGTGTGGCCGCGCGCCTGCGCCTTCTCCATGGCGTCCCGGAGGCCGGGGCCGAGGTGCTGCGACCATTCGGCGAGGAGCTGCGGGCGGCCCGCGATGACGCCGTGGCCGTCCACGACCCCTTGGACGCCGAGGCCCTCGACGTTGGCGAAGTCCTCGACCGAGCCGAGCTCGCCGACGCGGTCGGCCGCGCCCTTGGCGATCGCCTGCGCGATGGGGTGCTCGGACGCGTTCTCCAGCGCGCCCGCGAGCCGCAGCACCTCGTCCTCGGACACCCCGTCGGCGGTGACGACGTCGACCAGGGCCATGCGTCCCGTGGTGACGGTGCCGGTCTTGTCCAGCACGATCGTGTCGACCGCGCGGGTGGACTCCAGCACCTCCGGCCCCTTGATCAGGATGCCGAGCTGGGCGCCGCGGCCCGTGCCGACCATGAGCGCGGTCGGGGTGGCGAGGCCGAGCGCGCACGGGCAGGCGATGATCAGCACGGCCACCGCGGCGGTGAACGCGGCGGCGGCGCCGGTGCCCGTGCCGAGCCAGAAGCCGAGCGTGCCGAGCGCGAGGGCGATCACCACCGGGACGAAGATCCCGGAGATCCGGTCGGCGAGCCGCTGGGCCTGCGCCTTGCCGGTCTGCGCCTCCTCGACGAGCCTGGCCATCTGCGCGAGCTGCGTATCGGAGCCGACCCGCGTCGCGCGGACCAGCAGCCGCCCGCCGGCGTTCACGGTCGCGCCGACGACGGTGTCGCCCGGCGCGACCTCCACCGGGACCGACTCGCCGGTCAGCATGGACGCGTCCACCGCGGACGAGCCCTCCTCGACCGTCCCGTCCGTGGCGATCTTCTCGCCGGGGCGGACGACGAACACGTCCCCGACGGCGAGCCGGTCGACCGGGACGCGCTCCTCGCGCCCGTTCCGGATGACCGAGACGTCCTTCGCGCCCATTTCGAGCAGGGCGCGGAGGGCGGCGCCGGCGCGCCGCTTGGACCGCGTCTCGAAGTACCGCCCGGCCAGGATGAACATGGTCACGCCGGCCGCGGCCTCAAGGTAGATGTTCATCGACCCGTCCGAGCGGGTCATCGAGAACTCGAAGCCGTGCTTGATCCCCAGCTCGCCGGCGGTGCCGAAGAACAGCGCCCACAGCGACCAGCCGAACGCGGCGAGCGTGCCGAGCGAGATCAGCGTGTCCATGGTCGCCGCGCCGTGCCGCAGGTTGACCGCCGCGGCCCGGTGGAACGGCCAGCCCGCGTACACGACGACCGGGGCGGCCAGCGTCAGCGACAGCCACTGCCAGCCGCGGAACTGCAGCGCCGGGACCATCGCCATCGCGATGACCGGGACCGACAGGACGACCGCCGTGACCAGCCGCTGCCGCAGCGCTCGCAGCCCGTCGTCGGGTTCGGGAGCCTCTTCCTCGGATCGCGGCGGCGCCGGGAGCTCGGCGCTGTAACCGGCCTTCTCCACCGTGGCGATCAGGTCGTCGGGCGTCACCGCGCCGGAGAACTCGACGCTCGCCTTCTCGGTGGCGTAGTTGACCGTCGCGGTCACGCCGTCGAGCTTGTTGAGCTTTCGCTCGATGCGGTTGGCGCAGGACGCGCAGGTCATACCGCCGATCGCCAGCTCGACACGCCCGGACGCGGTGTCCGTGCTCATCGCTCCTCCTCTGCCTCGATCGGACGGTCAGTGCGTGTGGGGCCGGTCGTCGTGGCCGGGCTCTTGGCCGGGCTCTTGGACGGGGGCTCCGGCGGCTCCGGCGTACACGGTGAACTCGGCCGTGCGGACCTTGCCGCCGTGCTTGAAGTCCAAGTACAGACGGTATGTGCCGGAACTGGGCGCTTCGGCGAAGAACGTGATACCCGGGCCGGGGTCCGTCCGGCCGTCGCCGGGTTCCCCTTCCGGGTGGACGTGCAGGTAGGCGAGGTCGCCCTGGCGCAGCGCCACGAGGTGGCCGTACGCCTCCAGGTAGGGCTCCAGGTCGGTGACCGGCCTGCCGTCCTTGCGCACCGACAGCGTCAGCTCGGCGGACCTGCCGGGGGTGAGGCCGCCGGACAGCCCGACCTCGTACCCGTCCACCTTCGCGACCTGCTCGGGCTCCGGCAGCGGCGCGGGCCGCAGCTCGCCCGGGGCGGTGATGTCGGTCCCCAGCGTGAGCTGGCGCGGCGCGCCCTCGGGCTGGACGTCGGTGAAGAAGCGGTACACCCCCGCCTTCGGCAGCGTGATCGGCACCGTCCAGACACCGCCGGCCTCGGTCGGGTGGAGGTGCTGGAAGCCCGACAGGTCGCGCCGCGCGACGATCAGATGCAGCCGCTTGCCGTGCAGGGGCTTGAACTCGGTGACGGGCTTGCCGTCCGAGCCGTTGATGGTGAAGCGGAAGTCGGTATTCTTCCCGGGCGTGAGCGTCGTCCGCTGCGGGACGAGCGTGTACCCGTCCTCAGAGACCTGCAGGCCGCCGGGCGTGTGCGAAGCGGCCTCTCCGTGCCCGCCGCCCGCGCCGCTCTCCCCGCCGTGCCCGCCGCCCTCGTGCGAGGCCGTCTCCACCGAGGCGCCCACCGGGCCGACGACCTTGCCGATTCCCGCGGCGCCTCCGAAGACGACGGCCAGGCCGACGGCGTAGGCTCCCACTCTGGTCGCGCTGTTCATGCCGATTCACTCCGCTGGCTTCTCTGGGAGCTCGCCCGCGCGGGCACGCGGGGCGCTCCGGTCATGCCTTCAGCTGGTATCCGGCCTCTTCGACGGCGTCCTTGACCTGGGCGTCGTCGAGGGGCGCGTCGCTCGTCACGGTCACCCGGCCGCTCGGCAGGTCGACCTCGACGCCGGTCACGCCGGCGATCTGCTCGACCTCCTCGGTGACCGAGCTGACGCAGTGGCCGCAGGTCATTCCGGTGACGGTGTACGTGGCGGTGCTCATCGGGCGTCTCCCTCCGTATGTACCCCCAGGGGGTATCTTCCACGCCTCATGCTGCCATAACGTCCACCGGCGGACAACCCCTACCCCCTAGGGGTTATTCCGAGACCCCGGTCACACTCGCCAGCGTGCCTGGTGAGCGGCCGGTCGAGCCGTACGACGGTCACCGCGGGAAAGTTATCCACACCCTGTGTGCACGGCCGCCTGGCACGCACAGTCCCCGGTTTGCCCGGATTCGCTGAGGTATCGCCCCTGAAGAGCCCGCGGGTCCGCTCCGCCCCCGAGTTGTACACAGCCTTTTCCACAGCCTTCCACAGCCCTGTGGACAGCCGACGCGAAGCCATCGCGGATACCCAGATCATGCCTGCTGACTCCTAGGAGGACGAGCTGAGCCGGGCCGGTTGTCGGCGTAGCTCCGGTTCCGGCGCAACGTGTCCGCCAGGTGCTCGACGAGCACAACCGCTAAGCGGGCTCGGCGCCGTGCCCGGCCGCGATGGCCTCGATGTGGCGGGCCAGCTCGAAGTCCTTCGTGGTGATCTGGTGCCCGGCGTCATGGGTGGTGATGGCGAATCGGATCCGTTGCCACGTGATGTGGATGTCCGGGTGGTGCCCGACCTCGCGGGCCTTGGCCGCGACGTACATCGCCAGGTGCACCGTCTCGTGGTACGAGTGCTTGAACGTCCGGGTGATCGCGTTTCCCTCGCGTTCCCACCCGGGCAGGTCGGCCAGATGTTGGGTGATCTGCTCGTCCGTCAAGGGTTCGGGGATGGACACGGCTACCTCCCGGGTCAGGTGACGGACGCGATGATCTCAACCAGTTCCCGCCCGTGGGGGCTGTGCGCCCACGCCGACGCGTGCGTGGGCAACGCGGCCAGCTCGCCGCGCAGCCGTTCAGAACCGGTCTGCGTGCACGCGTCCGCGGCGCCCTCGGCGATCTCCACGACCTTCTCCGGTTCGGGGTCTGGGGCGGCGGCGAGCGCGGCGGCCTGCCGGGCCCGGAAGACCCCGGTGTCCCGCCGGTAGTCCGCCGGCTGGTCGACGAGGATCTCGTCCCAGAGCCGGACGGCGTCCGCGTGGGCGCCTGCTCGTCCATACGCGGTAGCGCGCTGGATGTCCATGTAGCGGGGTGTGCGGCGGCAGGCGTTGCCCCACGGGTGAGCATCGTCGACCCGGTCGACGAGGGACTCGGCCCGGTCGAGAACACGGTCGACGGCATCGCGGTCGCCGCTGTAGCCGTACCCATGGGCGAGGTAGACCAGGGCGAGGACCCGTACTTTGGGAGACAGGCGCCCCTCGTCGGCGAGGGCGGCGTGGGCGTAATCGATGACGGCCGCGCCGTCGCGCAGGTCTACTGCGTGCATGGCTTTGTTGGCCAGGGCATAGCCGACGAGTTCGGGGTCGCCGTGCCGGTGTGCCATGTCGAGCGCCGCGGTTCGCCAATGTTCGGACTGGTCAAGGTCGGCGGCGTCCTGGTGGAGCCACCCGAGTAGCGCGGCGTACGCGACGCCCATTTCGAGCAGGCCACGCCGGACGGGCGTGTCAGCCGTCCGTAGGAGCTGCTGGATGAGGCGGGTCTGCGCGTTGACGGTGGGGATGAGCATGTGCGGGCCGAGCCACATGTCCGCGCGGTAGTGGCCGGGCAACTGCTGGCGGAAGTAGCCGACGAGTTCGGGTGCCACAGGCCCATGGTGACCGATGCCGGACGCGGTGACGGCGACCTCGTCCGCATACTTTCCGTGGACGGTGACGCGACGGCCGACGGCCGGGGGCGTGCGCAAGGCGGCGAGTTGTCCGCCGGCGTCGAGAGCCTCGTCGAGCTGGGCGGCCATCTCGGCCGACGGGACCTGAAGGTTGCGGGCCAGCTTGGACAGGTACCCGTCGTTGCATGGAACGAGCTTGGCCAACCTGCGCTGGCTGATGCCGCGCTCGGCCATGAGCTGCCGGAGCCTCTCACCGAAGGTCATCGCATCGCCCCGTATCGCCCCGCGTTGCCCGCTGCCTGTGCTGCCTGCGCCCGTTAGGCAGCGGGCAGCACCTACCAAGCTAACGGCGCACAAGGTTTCGTGGTGGGCGAAGAGTTCCCACGACACGAAGAAGCGGCCCCGGACGGTGGACGAACACCGCTACCCGGGCCTGACTGGAAACGAGGTCCCCAACTTCGAGTTCAAGGACATCCCGCGGGACGCGCAGGACGTCCCGCGGTCGATCGCCGAGCAGATCACATGAGCCCCGCGGCCGGGACCAGCGGCGCGCATTCCGGCCGCGGCACCAGACCATGAGGCGCGCCACTGGAGGTTCGCATGACCATCACTACCGACCAGGCGACCACGGTCGCCAAAGACCCGCGTGAGCTGGTGACACCGGAGCAGTTCCGGGTCATGGTCGACGACGTCGTCACCTTCGACAAGGTCACCCGCCCCTACGCCGAGGCGGGAGTCGCGCAGTTCCTGGTCTTCATGAAGGCGTGGGGCGACACCATGGCCGAGGCCGGCGGCGACCCGCGCGTCTGGGTGAAGTTCGCGCCCTCGCCGGCCGTCGACAAGATCTGGCACCGCTCGATGATGCGGACCCGCACCTTCGCCGAGGTGTGCGACCAGGTCGCGGGCCGGTTCATGCATCACCTGCCGATCATGGACGAGGACATCCGGTCCGGGCAGGCGTCCGAGCGGGGCCTGGCGGCGATGCATGCCACCGGGTACCGCGTCGATCTGGAATGGTGGCTCGACGGGGAATCGTGCTGCCCGGAGAACTGTGCGCAGCCGCCGATGACCGCCTGAGCAGACCAGACCACGGGGACTGATCCATGCGCAGCGACTGGACCGACCTGCCGCCCGAGGTGCTCGGCGCGGTCAAGGCGCACACCGGCCCGATCCACTCGGTCGAGCCGGCGCCGGCCGGTAACCACGCCGACATCGCGGCCACCGTGCACGCCGCGGCCGGGCGGTTGTTCGTCAAGGCCGCCCGCAAGACCGGCCCGGACACCGACGGCCCGGAGGTCCGGTCGCTGCGCTGGGAAGCGGCGATCAATCCCCACGTCACCGAGTACGCCCCCCGCCTGCACTGGACGGTGGAGGCGGGGGGTTGGCTCGTCTTGGCCTTCGAGCGCGTCCAGGCCCGCCACGCCGACTACACGCCCGGCTCGGCGGACCTGGACGCTTTGGCGAAGGTCATCGACGGTCTTCAGGCCCACCCGCTCCCGCCGGTCCTGGGACATAAGCGGGTCGCGCGCCGCTGGGAGGCGCTGGCCGAGGTCTCCGCATTGGACGGGGACTCGCTGCTGCACGCCGACCTGAACCCCGCCAACGTGCTGCTCGGCGGCGGCACGGTCTACGTGGTGGATTGGACGTTCGCCGGACGCGGCGCCGCGTTCCTGGAGATGGCGCTGCTGGTGCCGTGGCTGCTGAAGGCCGGGCACACGCCCGCCGAGGCGGAGAGGTGGGCGTCCCGGTTCCCTGCCTGGACGGCCGCCGATCCGGACACCGTCGACCTGTTCGCCCGCGTCTTCGCCGAGAAGTGGCAGGCCAACATCGTCACCAACACGGAGAGCTGGGCGCTCGAACACGCTGCCGCCGCGCAGCGCTGGGCGATGTACCGGCGCGACCGGCGCTGAGCACAGCGAAGAACGCCCCCCACGCGCAGCCGACCCGGTCGCCACCGGGCGTTTCGGGCAGGCGGGTCGCCTGGTCGGTGGTTGGGGTGTCCGAACCGTGGTTATGTTGGTCGGGCGAGGGATGGAGTACTCACGATATGCCTGAGCTACCTGAGGTCGAGGCGCTGGCGGGCTTCCTGCGGGAGCGCGTGGTCGGTCATGCCATCGCCCGGATCGATGTTCTCGCGATCTCCGCGCTGAAGACCTACGACCCGCCGGTGACCTCCCTGGGCGGGCTGACCGTCACCGGAGCGTCCCGGCACGGCAAGTTCCTCGACCTGGACGTCGACGGCCTCCACCTGGTGATCCACCTGGCCCGCGCCGGGTGGCTGCGATGGCGGGACGAGATCCCCGCCAAGCCGCCGCGTCCCGGGGGCAAGAACCCCCTCGCGGTGCGCGTCCACCTGGACGACGGCTCCGGCTTCGACCTGACCGAGGCCGGGACGAAGAAGGGCCTCGCCGTGTACGTCGTCCGCGACCCCGCCGATGTGCCGGGCGTCGCGTCCCTCGGCCCCGACCCGCTGGACGACGCGTTCACCCCCGAGGCGCTCGGCGCGATCGTCGGCGGCAAGCGCACCCAGATCAAAGGGCTGCTGCGCGACCAGAAGGTCATCGCCGGGATCGGCAACGCCTACTCCGACGAGGTCCTGCACGTCGCGAAGATGTCCCCGTTCAAGATCGCCGCGTCGCTGACCGGGGACGACGTCGCGACCCTGCACGAGGCCATCGTCACCACCCTGCGCGACGCGGTCGAGCGCTCGCGCGGGCTCGAAGCCCAAGATCTCAAGGGCGAGAAGAAGACCGGCCTGCGGGTACACGCCCGCACCGGCCAGAAATGCCTGGTCTGCGGCGACACGATCCGCGAGGTGTCGTTCGCCGACTCGTCCCTCCAGTACTGCCCGACCTGCCAGACGGGCGGCAAGCCGCTAGCCGACCGCCGAATGTCCCGCCTCCTCAAGTAACCGCTTCGCACTCCGAGGATCGAACGGCACTGCCGGGCCGGAGCCCGCGCGCCGTCCGTCCGGACGTTAAGGGAGCGAGAACTCCGTGACCAGGCGGTCGATGTAGGCGGGTGCCACGAGACGGATCGTCTCTTCAGCGACGTCGCCCGTGTGCGCTTCGACGGCCAAGTCGGTGCCGGGTGTGTCGGCCCCACCGAAAAGCCGACGTAGAAGTCCGAATCCTTCGGTTGCGATGGTGCCCATGCGAGGGTCCCCGAAGAGGGAGGTGAAGGTCTCGGCTACTTCACGGATGGGAGCGGTGGCCATGATCCGATAGACATCGCCTGCGTCCTTGTTGGTGAGGCGGTCCGGGTGGGTGTGGGCCTTGGCATGACGTTCAGCGATCTTGTACGCCTTGGCGATGAGAAGAGCCGCAGGGCCGGCGACGTTGGCAGTGACACGGCGCTCATCCGCCGGATCGAGACTCGGGATCACCATTGGGGAGCGATCGACGGCGCAGGCCTCCAGACCGGTGACCGACCGTGCGGTCATTTTCCCGTGCGGAGGAATCTTGGCGCTCCTGCTTCCGGTCTTCTTCGCGAGAACCTTACCGACCAGGATGTCCAGTTCAATCGGGACGTCCTTGCCGTCGACCGGCTCGGGGCGCTCCCACAAACCTGGTTGATTGTCATATTTAAGGGTGAATCCCGCAGTTTGTAGCACTTCGTCGACGAGCGGTTGATCGTCCAACATGACAGGGTCGAGACACAGATCAGCATCGGAGGTGAAGGGGGCGGCCTGCATTGAGGCGCCGGGCGTACGCAAGTAGACCGCTTGGGCTCCAACGACGGTGAGAGCGTCCGAATGCGAGCGGAGGGCGGTCAGGCCGTCAAGTAGCACCCGCCGGGAGGCGATGACCAGCTGGTTCCGGTCGAGGCCCTCAGGGGCCTTGGCCATGTCGAACTCCTCCGCTTTCTCCGACCGGCCATGTCCTTACCGGGGCCGACCGATTGCTTTCGGTGTTCGATCCTAGGGCTGAAGGCCCTGATCACGAGGGCAATCGGTCCAACCGCCACAGAGACGTGCTTTCCTCCATGTGGCCGAGCACGGCCTCTCCCTCTGCGGGCATCCGGCCGGGGCCGGAGAGGCAGTCCAAGGCAAGCTGGCTCAAAGCAACTCTGCGGATGCCGTTGTGGTCCGCGGTACGTTCGAACACCACCGGGTCGTGAGCCCGTAGTAGAAGTACGTCGCCCCCTTTGTCGACCCGCAACAGGCCCAGTTGGTCCCCGACCTCGTCGGGCAGACGCGAACTGCCGGCGGGTAGATAGAACATCAACTGCCCGCCCACGGCCAAGGGCGCCACCGTCCGTGCGGCATATGTCCCTGTTAGGACGATCCCTTGCTTGGCCTCCTCGGAGAGTGCACGTACCGCCTCGAGCACCGCTTCGACGCCGTTCGGGGCGACCATACTCACGTAAGAGTTATGCCGCAGCAGCCTGTAATGCTCGGCGCGGGCGCGCAGAAGATGCGCCCAGTCCACAGAGGCGATGACCCGGCCGTCACGGCGAATCAGCAGTTGATCCGCCAGTGCATCCAGAAGCCGGGAGACATAGGGAAGGCTGAGACCGGCTGCGTCGGCGAGCTCCGTAGCGCGGTATGGCGGGGTGACGTCGGCGAGAAGCCGTACAAGACGGCCGGCCTTGACTCCGGCCAGAGTCGCCTTGCCCCTTCCGGTGCTTCTTGGCCAAGGGGAGCGGTTCGCGCCCTGGGTGTAGATGGTGATGGCCGGCCGCGAGACATGCAGGGACGCGTTGCGGGTGAGGTCGATATAGCCGATGCGGTGCTCGCGGAGGAGGGTCTGGACACGTGGTGAGATCCAGGGGGCGAACACCACAAGGTTCGTGTAGTCGTTCACCTGTTGCAGCAAGCTCCACTTGGGCAGTAACTGCTCCTCTACCAGGCGGGCGGAGACGCTCGACCTCAAGTCGATCATCAACTGCGTCAAGACGCTGTCGCCATCCGCCTTCACCTCGACCAGGGTGTCAAAGGGGTGATCCCCCCTCGCCTCCTGCCTGGGAGCCTGGACGGTGACCTGCCAGTCGGGACCAAGGAGGTCGCGCAAGACTGTCAGCCCTCGCTGTAGGAGCGAGTCTGGAGTCACGTCGTCGAGGCTCACCCTGCCATCTTGGCATGCATGCTCATCCAGCTCCAAGCAAACTTGCCTGGATTGCCCACTTGCCCAACTGAAGCAAGTTGGCAATCCAGGCAAGTTTGCTTGCACTGCCCACTTGTCTTTAGCGGGAAACTGGGGAGTCTGGGCAAGGTGCGCGATGGCCGGGGTGTGGGGCGTAGGGAATGGGGTCGGGGTCAGCGGACCTTGGGGACGTCGCCGAAGAGTGGTGCCACCTGGGTCCAGCGGTTCAGTTGGCAGCCGTCCTGGCGGGTGAACTTCGCGTCGATCTTCTCGCCGTCCCAGGTGCCCTTGACCGTGGCGACCTCCGGGCCGCCGTAGATGTGCGTGCACATTTGGTCCTTGGGGACGGGCTTGAACGGGTCCTTGGCCTTGGTGAGCGCCGCGCAGGCTTCGGCGGCCTTGGGATGGTCGCCGCCGGGCGGATCGCAGGTCAGGGTCCAGGACTCGGCGGGGGCCTGCTCGGAGGCCCGGACCTCGATGGTGAGCGTCTCCGCCGGCGAGCTGGACGGCTGCACGGACGTCGTGCCCGAGGGCTCGGCGGCGGGGTTTCCGTTGGCCTGTTCGTTGCCGCAGGCGGCCGAGGAGAGGAGCATGGCCAGCCCGGGCGCCACGAAGAGGAGCGTCCGATACCGCATGAGTGATTCGACGCAGGGGTGCCCGGCGCGGTTCCATGGAGGTGTGATGAATTTCGGGGACGACGTGCCGGCCGTGGTAGCCGCTGACGTTCCGCAGGACGCCTACCTGCTGGACGTGCGGGAGCAGTACGAGTGGGACGCGGGTCACGCCCCCGGCGCGGTCCACATCCCCATGGGCCGCCTCGGCGACCGCGCCGGGGAGGTGCCGCGCGACCGGGAGGTCTATGTGATCTGCCGGTCCGGGGCCCGTTCGGCGCAGGTGACCGTCGCGCTCAACCAGGCGGGGTGGCTGGCGAAGAACGTCGACGGCGGGATGAAGGGCTGGGCCGAGGCGGGACGTCCGATGGAGGGCGGCGGGGACGGCCCCCCGCATGTGGCCTGACGCGCATCCGCGGCGGCCACCAGAGGTTACTGCACGGTAGCCTTACTAAAAGGTAAGTGTGACGTGGGAACTTTCGGTGCAAGTTACCCCGCGTCGCGCCAGGTCCGGTGGCACGATTGCAGGCGTGCACCACGTCCACGATCCGATCGCGCGCGCCGTCATCGAGAGCGCCGCCGATGCGATCGTGGCCGTCGATCAACGCCACCGTGTCACCGTCTGGAACCCCGCCGCCGAGCGCATGTTCGGCTGGACGGCCGCCGAGATGGTCGGCCGGGTGCCGCCGATCGTCCCGGACGAGCTGAAGGCCGAGCACAACGCCGTGCAGGAGCGGCTGCTCACCCGCCCCGCCGGCGAGGGCGAGAGCGGGCAGATCTCGATCGCCACCCGCAGGTTCCACCGCGACGGCCGGCTGATCGACGTGCGGATCGACACGAGCCTGCTGAAGGACCCGTCCGGCACGCTGCTCGGCTGGGTCGGCGTGTACCACCCGGTGGACGAGGACGAGGTCGTCCAGCACTACATGACCGAGCGGGCCCGGCTCGTCCGCCGGCTGAACGACATCGTCGCCGACCTGAACGCCGAGCTGGACCTCGCCGTCGTCCTCGACCGGATCACCGGCGCGCTGATCGAGCTGACCGGTGCCGACGCGGGCGGGTTCGTGCGGATCGAGGGCGAGCGGCTGCGGCTGGTCAGCATGTCCGGGCTGCCCGAGCACATGCGCGGCAGGTCCGCGGAGCTGCGGCCGAGCCTGGTGGGGGAGCTGCTGCGGTCCGGCAAGACCGTCAAGCTCGCGACCGGTGAGCGGCGCCTCGGCGACCTGATCTGGTCGGAGCTGTCCGGCCTGCACACGATCGCGCTCGGCCTGTCCTACCTGCAGAACCGCCCGTACGGCGCGCTCTACGCGCTGTTCTCCGGCCGCAAGGTCGGGCACACCGAGCTGGAGCTGCTGGAGCTGCTCGCCGGGCACGCGGGCGTCGCGGTCGGCAACGCCGTCGCCTACGCGGAGGTCGTCCGGCAGCGGGCGCACGAGCGCGCCGTCATCGACTCCAGCGCGGACGGCATCGCCGTGCTCGACCACGACCTCGTCGTCCGGCAGTGGAACCCGGCCGCGCACACCATCACCGGCATCCCGCCGGAGGACGCGATCGGCCGGCCGCTGCCGTTCGACATGCCCGCGCTCGGCGAGATGCTGACGTTCCGGCTGGAGTCGGGGACGTGGCTGAACGTGCTGGCCGCGGAGATCGAGGAGACCGGCGAGCTGGTCGTCGACTTCCGCGACGTGTCGGAGGCCAAGGCGCTGGAGGAGGCCAAGGACCTCTTCCTCGCCACCACCAGCCACGAGCTGCGGACCCCGATCACGGTCGTGCAGGGGTTCGCGTCCACGCTGGTCAACCGGTGGGACGAGATGGCCGACGACGACCGCCGCGCCGCCGTCGCCACCATCGCCGAGCGCGCGCAGTCGCTCGGCCGCCTCGTCGAGCATCTGCTGCTCGGCTCCCGTGCGGGCGCCGACGAGCTGGCGGTCACGATCGAGTCGTTCGACCTGGCACGGGTGCTGACGGGGGTCGTCGCCGGGTTCCGGTCGCTGTCGCCGCTGCACCGCGTCGAGCTGGAGGTCGCCCCTGACCTGCCGCACTGCCGGGGGGACGCGATGGCGACCGACATCGTCCTCGGCCAGCTGCTGGAGAACGCGTTCAAGTACTCCCCGGACGGCGGGACGGTCACCGTCCGGGCGGTCCGCGACGGGTCCGCCATCGTGGTGACGGTCGAGGACGAGGGGATCGGCATCAAGCCCGGCGACCACGAGCGGATCTTCGAGCGGTTCGTCCAGGGCGAGGCCGGGGACCGGCGGCGGTTCGGCGGGATCGGCCTCGGGCTGTACATCGTCAAACGGCTCACCGAGGCACAGGGCGGCACGATCTCTGCACATCCGGCCCATATCGGCAATGGTGATAGATCTCACACCCAGCCGAACGGATGGGGAGGCAGTGGGCCGGCGGCCCCGCCCGCACCGCCCGCGCGGCGCCAGAGCACCCTGCTCCGCGCCGCCGACGGACGAGGACCCGCAGGTGGCGCCCGGCGCGGCGACGGCACGTGCATGCGGCTGGTCCTCCGCGCCGCCGACTGACGGCCCGCGCGCCGCCGGGCCCCGCCGCGGGCGCTTACCGCGTGGCCAGTCCGTCGCCTGTAGCGCGGTGAGACCGGTGTGACCAGGGCGATCGGCGGCCTCGATCGGTGGCAGGGTGGGCCTCTGCGGGAAAGTGCGGTGTCCGGGGGGTGTGATGGACGAAACGCGTGCGCCAGGAGTAAGTCCGCCGCCGGGTGGATAGATCCTTTGATGGCCGCCGATGGTGACGGGATTCCGATCCGGGGGTGCTCGCCGTGACCCGAAGCGTGATGAGTCGTTGTGCAGGTGGCAGACTGATTCGTTCGTGTTTCCGGTCGGTACCCAAAGGGCATTTCGGTCGTACTGGAAGAGCGATGACGGGAAGCGTCCGAGCAAGCGGAATCTCGGGGAGGTGAGGGCGTCGAGCGTAGTACTGCTGCCCCACGCACCGTCCAGCGTCGCGGTCGCCCGGCGGCGCCTCAGCTCGGAGCTGATCGACTCGGGCGTCTACGACGCCGTCGTCGATGACGCGACCGTCATCATCAGCGAGCTCATCAGCAACGCGCTCCGGCATGCCCGGCCGCTGCCGTCCGGCCAGGTCAAGGTGCGCTGGCGGCGCCTGGAGGACGTCCTCGAACTGGAGGTCAGCGACGGCGGCGCCATGACCGAGCCGCGCCGCGGTCCCGGGACCCTGTCCTCGCTCGGCGGGCGCGGGCTCGGCATCGTCGAGACGCTGGCCGACGGCTGGGGCGTACGGCACGAGGAGGGCTCCACCACGGTGTGGGCGATCCTGCGGGCGCCCAGCACGTCCGCTGACTGCGCGGCGCACGCGCCGGACCGCGTGCAGGCCGTCCCCGACCTCTCCGAGTGGCCCGACCTCCTGGACGAGCCGGACGACGGCTTCCACGACCGGAGCCGCACGGCCACCAGCAGGGCGTTCCCCGCCTGACCGGCCCCCTGCCGCCGATCAGACCTCGTCGCGCGGCAGCGGGCGGGACATGCACCGCGGCCCGCCCCGCCCGGTCTCCGGCTGGCCGCCGCTGATCCGGATCACCGCGATGCCGGCCGCCTCCAACTGCGACCGGATCGACCGGATCGGCGCTATGTCAGGATTCGTCCGTGACCGGCCGTCCGGCGGCGCTCCCGCTGCATCTCACCTCGGCCACGCTGCTGCGCGTATCGGCCGAGGGCGTCGCGACCGCGCTGGTCCTGACCGTCCAGGCGCGCACCGGCAACGCCGCCACCGCCGGATACCTGCAGACCGCGATGACGCTCCCGTACGTCCTGAGCGGCCCGCTGATCGGACACGCCTTGGACCGGGTGGGCCGGCCCCGCCGCGCCGCGGTCGTGCTGGCGCTCGGGTACACCGCCGCGACCGCGGTGCTGCTGGCGATCGCGGGCCGGTCGCCGATCGTCCTCGCGCTGCTCGTCGCGGCCGTCATCGGCGTCACCGAGCCGATCGTCGTCGCCCTGACCAGCCTGCTGCCGCGGTTCGTCCCGGCGGGGCGGCTGTCCCGGGCGTACGGGCTGGAGGCGTCCAGCTACAACCTGGCGGGCATCGCGGGCCCCGGCCTCGCCGCCGGGCTCGCCTCCCTCGCGGGCGGCCAGTACGCGGGGGTCGCCATCATCGCCGTAGGCGCCCTCGGCCTCCTGACACTCCCGCTCCTGCCCTTCCCCGGCCCGCCTCCCAGCACGGACACAGGCCCGCGCCCGGACACCGGCTGGTTCCGGATGATCACGGGCGGGCTGCTCGTGCTGGCCGAAATACGGGTGCTGCGCGCGCTGACCGTCGCCACGACCCTCGCCTGGATGGGCTTCGGCGGTGTCGCGGTCACGGCGGTCCTGCTCGCCGAGCACATCGGCGCGGCGCCGAGCGCCGGCGGCCAGCTCCTCGTGGCGCTCGCGATCGGCTCGCTGGCCGGCTCGCTCGCGTCCAGCCGCTGGCTGACGCCGAAGCACGGCGAACCGGTGATGATCGCCGGGCTCGTCGCGTTCGGCGCGTCGCTGGCCGCCCTCGCGGCGGCGCCGTCGCTGCCGTGGGCGACGGCGGTGTTCGTCGTCGCGGGCGTCTGCGAGGGGCCGGTGTTCGCCGCCACGCTGATGCTCCGGCAGCGCGAGTCGCCGCCGGAGCGGCTGGGCCAGGTCAACACCACCGCCGGCAGCCTCAAGATCGGCGCTTCCGCGGTCGGCGCCGCGCTGACCGCCGCGTCCGCCGCGGCGATCGGCCCGGTGGGCCTGGTGCTGGCGATCGCCGGCTTCCAGTTCGCGGGCGCCGCCGCAGGGTTCCTGCTGCTGCGCGTTCCCGCAGGTCGAAAACCCGTCGACGGGACGAAGGACGCTTCGTAGTCTGCAGGCATGTTCTTCGCGGCCGGCATCCCGACGCTCGCAGGCGACGCCCTGCTGAGCGCGATGCCGGCCGCCTTCTCGGCAGTCGCAGCAGCAGCAGCCGTCGTCGCCGACGACGGCGCGCGACGCTGACCCCTCTCCGTCCCACCCTTCCGGAGAACCAGCGGAGGGGGGTGGTCAGGAATGCGCATGCACGCGCATGGGTTCTCACCGGTCCCACCAGTGAGGACGAGACAATGGCCAAGCAGCTGTACGAGCGCGGCAAGCCCCACCTCAACATCGGCACGATGGGGCACGTCGACCACGGCAAGACGACCCTGACCGCGGCGATCACCAAGGTGCTCGCCGAGCGCGGGACCGCGTCCGCCGTGCCGTTCGACCGCATCGACCGCGCGCCCGAGGAGCGCGACCGCGGGATCACCATCAACGTCGCGCACGTCCAGTACTCGACCGCGACCAGGCACTACGCCCACATCGACATGCCCGGCCACGCCGACTACGTGAAGAACATGATCACCGGCGCGGCGCAGGTGGACGGGGCGGTGCTCGTCGTGTCCGCGCAGGACGGGGCGATGCCGCAGACCCGCGAGCACATCGTCCTGGCCCGCCAGGTCGGCGTCCGGCACATCGTGGTGGCCCTCAACAAGGCCGACATGGTGGAGGACGCCGAGCTGCTCGACCTGGTCGAGCTGGAGGTGCGGGAGCTGCTGTCGGAGTACGGGTTCCCCGGCGAGGAGATCCCGGTCGTCCGGGTGTCCGGCCTGCGGGCGCTGGAGGGCGACCCGTACTGGACGGCCCGCATCGGCGACCTGCTCGACGCGATCGACGCGTACGTACCGGTCCCGGCGCGGGTGCTCGACAAGCCGTTCCTCATGCCGATCGAGAACGTCCTGACGATCACCGGGCGCGGCACCGTCGTGACCGGGGTCGTGGCGCAGGGCCGCGTCCGCGTCGGCGAGGCCGTGGAGGTCGTCGGGCTCGGCGAGTCGTTCGGCACGGTCGCGACCGGGCTGGAGACGTTCGGCCTGTCGATGGACCACGCCGAGGCGGGCGACAACACGGCGATGCTCCTGCGGGGCGTCAAGCGGGACCAGGTCCGCCGCGGCCAGGTGGTCAGCGCGCCGGGCGCGATCCGGCCGCACCTGCGGTTCCGGGCGCGCGTCCGGGTGCTGACCGCCGACGAGGGCGGGCGGAGCAGGCCGTTCTTCCACGGGTACAGGCCGCAGTTCCACTTCCGCACCACGGACGTGGTCGGCGACATCGACCTCGGCGGCGAGGGCGGCATGGCGATGCCGGGCGACTCGGTCGAGATGACGGTCGAGCTCGGCAAGCCGGTCGCCATGACCGAGGGCCTCGGCTTCGCGATCCGCGAGGGCGGCCGGACGGTGGGCGCCGGCACGGTCACCGAGGTGCTCGGCTAGCGGGACGGGGGCCCGGCGGGATCACTCGCCGGGCCCCCTGCTCGTTGGGGGAACTGCCACGTCCGGGGCGGCCAATCGTGAAATGACCGACTGGTCGCGAATCGCTGGCGGCGGCGATCTTGTTGTGGTGGAATGCCGCTGTCATCCCCCGCTGGCATCCCCCGATGGAGACCGTGTGCGATCCCCCCGCGCCCTGATTCCGCTGTTCTCGGTCTGTGCGGCCGCCGCGGTCGTCACCGCCGCCGCCACCGGCGCCGGCATCGAGGACATACCGGGCGGCGGAGACTCCGCCCACGCCGACGGCGCCGTGGCCCATGCCGACGGCACCGAGGCGGGCGCCGAGTTCGTGACGATCAACGCCATGACCTGGAACGTCTGCGGGGACGCCGAGCCCGGCTGCCCGCTCGGCACGGACCCCGCCGGCCTCGGCAAGAAGATCGTCCAGCGGATGAAGGCGACCGAGGTGGGCGGACGCACGGTCAGCACGAACGCCGTCCTCCTCCAGGAGGTCTGCGAGGGGCACGTCCGCACCTTCAAGAAGACCCTGGGCAAGTGGAGCTGGGCGTTCGCGCCGCTTCCCAAGGGCCCCTCCTGCGTCCAGGGGCAGGGTCGTCTCGGCGTCGCCATCGGCACCGACGCCGAGCTCACCCACGCCGAGGACACCGAGCTGCCCGGCCCCGCCGACCGGGCCCCGCTCGCCCTGTGCGGCGACGTCCCGTCCTGGACGACCCGGGTCTGCGTCACCCAGCTCGACCCCGCCGACGGGGACGACTGGCGCCGCAAGCAGGCGGGCGCCCTCGTCGACCTCGCCGGCCCCGGCCGCGTCCTCGTCGGCGGCGACCTCGCCGACGTCCCGGACAGCCCGTCCCTCGACCCGCTCTACGACGCCTACGCCGAGTGCGACCAGACGGGCTCGTCCCGCACCGGCGCCAACACCCGGCAGGACTGGCGGGGCACCGCCGTCGACAAGACCGACTACCTGTTCACCACCCGCTCGGCGGCCGTCTCCTGCAGCGTCCCCAACACGCGCACCGAAGCCTCCGACCACCGGCCCCTCTCGGCCGCGGTGAGGTACCGCCCCTGACCGCACGGCGGACGTGATCGCCGACATGAAAAGGGCGCCCCGGGGTCCGGGGCGCCCTTCTCGTTCACGGGACTAGTGGACCGCTCGGTCCTGGCCCTCCCAGTACGGGTCGCGCAGCTCGCGCTTGAGGATCTTGCCCGTGGGGTTGCGGGGGATCTCGTCGCGGCGCTCGACCGAGCTCGGGCACTTGAAGTGGGCCAGCCGCTCGCGGCAGAAGTCGATGATGTCCTGCTCGGGGACGTCCTCCGACAGCACGACCAGCGCCTTCGGGGTCTCGCCCCACTTCTCGGACGGGACGCCGATCACCGCGCAGTCGGTCACCGCCGGGTGGCTCATCAGGACGTTCTCGATCTCGGCCGGGTAGATGTTCTCCCCGCCCGAGATGATCATGTCCTTGACCCGGTCGTGCATGTAGAGGTAGCCGTCCTCGTCCAGGTAGCCGACGTCGCCGGTGCGGAACCAGTTGTCGTCGGACAGCGCGGACGCGGTCGCGTCGGGCAGCCCCCAGTAGCCCTTCATGTTCTGCGGGGTCTGGCAGACGATCTCCCCGACCTGGCCGGCCGGCACCTCCTCCTGCGTCGCCGGATCCACGATCTTGAGCTTCGTGTTGGCGTTGGGCACCCCGGCGCTGCGCAGCCGGTGCGTGTTCGGGCCGTCCGGGTCGTGGTCCTCGGCGGGCAGCATGGTGATCGCGCCGGTGACCTCCGTGAGCCCGTACACCTGCATGAACTCGGTGCCCGGCAGCATCCGCATCGCGCCGCGCAGCACGTCCTCGCTGATCGGGGACGCGCCGTAGAGCAGGAGCTTGAGGCTGGACATGTCCGCCTCGCCGACCTCCGGGATCAGCTGCATGAACTGCAGCAGGACCGGGACGAGGAAGATGTGCGTGACCTTGTGCCGCTCGATGCCCTTGGCGATGAGCGTCGGGTCCGGCTCGCGGGCGATCACGCCGGCGAGGCCGTTGTAGATGGTGGAGACCGAGAGGACGTTGCCCGCCACGTGGTACATCGGCATGGCGATCATGAGGACCGACGACTCGTCGATCTCCCAGACGTCGTTGGTCACCGTCAGGGCCGCGAAGAAGTTGTCGTGCGTCAGCATGACGCCCTTGGGGCGGCCCGTGGTGCCCGACGAGTAGAGCTGGACGAAGACGTCCGAGGAGGCGGGCTCGTACTCGGGCTTCGTGTCCGGAGCGGCGTCGACCCAGGCCGCGTAGTCCTGGTGGCCGGTGTCCCCGGCGTCGATGACGACGCTGAGGCTCGTGTACTCCAGCTTGTCGGCGATCGCCTCCAGGACGGGGACGAACTCGGGGCCGACGACGAAGACCTTCGCCTTCGCGTTGTTGACGATGTAGGCGACCTCGTCGGGCGCCAGCCGGTAGTTCACCGGGACCTGGACGGCGCCGACCCGCGCCGCGCCGAACAGCACCTCGGCGTACTCCAGGGAGTTCTTGTCGAGCACGGCGACCCGGTCGCCCTGCCCGACGCCCGCGCCCGCGAGGGCGGAGGCGACCCGGTCGGCACGCCGGTCGAAGTCCCCGAAGCTGATTTCGGTATCGCCCGCGATGTACGCGATGCGGTCGGGATGCGAACTCGCGCGTTCGCGCAGTACCTCGGTCAGAACCGCCACGATTAGGCCCCTTCGCCGATAACCGCCTGTTTAGCCTGGTTGTCCCGGCATCATGCGGCCATCGGCGGTGCCCCGGCAAGAGGGCTAAGGCACTTCGCTAGTTACTTTTCGACATCTTGGACACCGCGGTCACGGCAAGTACCACCAGCACGGCGACGAACCCGATGAAGAAGAAGAACTTCATCATCGCGAAGATCGACCCGATGACGGTCATCACCAGCCACACAGCGAGAATCACACCGAAAACGGTCAACACTGTCTTACCCATGCCTTCACCGTATGCGCTCGGCCCGCACAGGTCATCACCCTCGGGGACGACCTTGCGTCTCCCATCCGCCCACCGCAGGACGGAGCCCCACCCTGAGTCGGCCCGGGGACGTCCCCCACGGCACGGCTTTGCGGCGAGTCCTGCGCAGTGCCGGCCGTCCCAAAGCGGCTGTCCCAATGCGGTCGTCCCAAAGCGACCGTCCCAAAGCGGCTGTCCCAAAGCGGCCGGCCGCGAGGCGTCCGGTCGGGCGGTGCCGGGGCGGGTCAGGTGCTCAGGGTCTCGTCTATCGCGCGGAAGGTGGGGCAGGGCCAGCGGGCCATGCAGGCGCGGCAGCGGTGGATGGGGGCGGCCGGGTCGCTGGTGATGCCGCCGGACTCCTGGGGCCGGTGCAGGTCGAGGAGCCGGACGCCGAGCTCGGCGAACATGATGACCTCCTCGCGGGCGCCCGCGAGGAAGGAGAGGTCCTCCCGGGACAGGCGCGCCTTCACCGGGACGACGCCGCCCTTGTTCATCAGGCGGGAGAGGTACTGGGTGGACGTCCGCCACGACGTGGCCTTCGCGGAGCGGGTGCGGATCGCTTCCAGGCGGTCGCGAACCCGGGTCTCGCGCGGATCGGCCTGCCGCTCATGCCGCTGCTGCACCTGCCCAGCCTCCCCTATCCGCGGCCCCCGCGAGGCGGGAACCGGGAGAATCCCGGACCGGCCCCGGGCCCCGCCACCGGCGAGATCGCGACATCACGGTGCGTAGTTCTCAAAGCGTGTGGACTGCCCGCGCGGCGACACGCCCATGCCGCAGGGGACTTGGGCAACTGTCTGGCCCGCGGGCCGTTCCCGAGATAGTGTGCCGGACGTGGAGCTAAACGTCTCGACCACGTCTCAGGAGGATCACGCCGTCGTCACGGCGGTCGGTGAGCTGGACCTGTACACCGCGCCACGGCTGCAGGCGGCCCTCGCGGGGCTGCTGCGCGAGGAGGTCGACCGCATCGTGGTCGACCTGAGCGGCGTCGAATTCTGCGACTCGACCGGCATGAACGTCCTGCTCGCGGCCATGAAGCGGCTCAAGGAGCAGGGCGGCTCGCTGGAACTCGCCGCGCCGCGCCCCGCCGTCAAGCGCATCCTGCAGGTCACCGGGCTCGACACCGTGTTCACCGTGAACGACGCGGCGCCCGCCATGGACGCGGGCTGACCCGGTCCGTCCGGCATCGTCCGTAAGACCGCCCACCGGCCGGCGCCGGGGGCGGTCCCTTTCGGTACCCCCGGTGAAGGCGGCCCGTCCCGCGGATGACCGCGCCGGAAACGGGCCCCGGCGTTCGCGGCGGCGACCCCCGCGGGCCGCCCCTCCCCGGCTACGATCGCGGATATGCAGGACGTAGCGGTGATCATCCCGGCCAAGGACGAAGCCGACCGCATCGCGGCCACCGTCAAGGCCGCGCAGGAACTCCCCGGCGCCGACCTGGTCGTGGTCGTCGACGACGGCTCGTCCGACGACACCGGGCGGGTCGCCCGCGAGGCCGGGGCGCGGGTCGTCCGGCACAGCCGCAACCGCGGCAAGGGCGCCGCGATGGAGAGCGGCGCCGAGGCCGTCCGGCTCCTCGACGACGGCCGCGAGCAGCCCCGCCACCTGCTGTTCCTCGACGCCGACCTCGCCGAGACCGCACGGGACGCCGCGCCGCTCACCGAGCCGGTGCGGTCCGGTGCGGCGGACATGACGATCGCGGTGTTCACCACGACGGTGAAGCTCGGCGGGCACGGGTTCGTCGTCCGGCTGTCCCGCGACGGGATCCGCCGCGCCACCGGCTGGGAGGCCACCGCCCCCCTCAACGGGCAGCGCTGCCTGACCCGCGCCGCGTTCGACGCGGCGCTGCCGCTCGCCGCCGGGTTCGGGGTCGAGACGGCGCTCACCATCGACCTGCTGCGCCAGGGCTTCCGCGTGCGGGAGGTCGAGGTCCCGCTCGCGCACCGCGCCACCGGAACCGACCTGCGCGCCCAGCTGCACCGCGCCCGGCAGTTCCGCGACGTCGCGCGGGCGCTCGCCGTGCGCGAACCCGCGGTGACCCGCCGCCTGGACCGCCTGCGCGGCAACCGCCGGTGACCCGTCTCGGGACGGGCGGGCTGTGCGGCATCGCCGTCAGCCTCGGGTGCTTCCTCGCCACCTCGCTGCTGGGCCCGTCCGTGTTCCAGCCGAAGCTGGGCGGCGGCGCCGCCGAGCCGCCGTACTCGCTGGCGGTCGGCCCGTCGCCGTACCTGGTGATCGGCCTGGTCGTCGCGGGCGTCCTGTTCGGGACGGCGGGGCTGGGGCTGTGCCTGCTCGCCGTCCGGAAGGGGTGGCGCGTCCGGGCGTTCCCGCTGGCCATGGCCGGGCTGCTGGCGGCCGTCGCGTTCATGATGATGCCGCCGGTCGGGTCCACCGACCACCTGAACTACGCGTCCTACGGGCGGATGGCGGCGACGGGGCACGACCCGTACGACACCAGCGCGGCCGAGCTGTCGCACGACCCCGTCGCCGGGGCGCCCGAGGAGTGGCGCACGACCCCGTCGGTGTACGGGCCGATCGCCACGGGCGAGCAGGCGCTCGCCGCCTGGATCGGCGGCGGGTCGGTGCGGCTCACCGTGTTCGTCCTGTCGGTCGCCAACACGCTCGCGTTCGCGGTGACGGCACTGCTCCTCTACCGGACGGCCGGTAGCGCCGAACGGCGGCTCCGTACGGTCCTGCTGTGGACGTGCAACCCGCTCGTGCTGTTCCACCTGATCGCCGGCGCGCACAACGACGTCCTGGCGATCGCGCCCATGGTGGCGGCGCTGGCTCTGTTCAGCGCCCGCCGGCCGCGCGCCGGGTGGCTCCGGGCGCTCGCCGCGGGCGTCCTCACCGGGATCGGTGCGGCGATCAAGCTGCCCGCCGCGCTCGTCGCCGGCGGCCCCGCCTGGGCGCTGCTGCGCGGCGCGGGGCCGGGCCGGGTGCGGCGCTCCATCGCCGGGCTGGCCGCGCTCGCCGGCGGTGCCGGGGCCGTCGCGGCGCTGTCGTACCTGCTCGCCGGGCCGCACGCGTTCGACCAGGTCCGCGAGGCGAGCGGCATGGTGTCGTTCGCCACGCCCTGGCACCTGCTGGACGAGTGGTTCGGCCGCGGTGCGCGCCGCGACGTCATCAAGGCGGGCGCGCTGATCCTCGGGCTCGTGCTGTTCGTGCTGCTCGCCCGGACGCTCCCGAAAGAGGAGCTCCCGGACGGGACGGACGGGGAGCACCGCCGCATCGCCGCGGCGTTCGTCCTCGCCTGGCTGTTCGCCGCCCCCTACGCGCTGCCCTGGTACGACGGTTTCGGCTGGGCGCTGCTCGCGCTGCTGCCCTGGACGCGCGTCGACTGGCTCCTGCTCGCGCACACCGCCGCGCTCAGCCTCGCTTACCTACCGGCTCGCGCACCCGCCCGGATCAGCCTGCCCGACGACCTGTCGTGGCTGTTCACCTTCGTTCGGCCGACGGTGATTCCGTGGACGCTGGTGGCGATTCTGGCTGTTCTGGTGGTGCAGAGTCTTCGTTTCTCAGGTCGATCTCCAGCGACCGCACGCCGGCCGCGAGCATCAGCGGGGTCGCCAGGCTGAGCGAGACCGACAGGATCACCACGCCCGAGTCGTTCACCAGCATGCCGATGACGCCGACCGTCAGCGCGGAGATCAGCGCGGGACGCATCGTCACGCTGTGCTCGTAGGCGCGCTGCAGCAGCGACACCCGCCACCGCGTCGGCCGCGCCAGCACGAAGAACAGGAACACGACCGCCGCGGCGACCGCCAGCGTGTACGGCCAGTACCCGAGGCTGTTCAGCATGGCGTCGAACTTGCGGGCGACGACGCCCCACGCCTGGCCGTCCATGAGGTCGCGCCAGAAGCGGCCGAGGTGCGTCGGGTTGGCGCTCCTGGAGTTCAGGTAGGAGATGAACAGCACCAGCGCCGCGCCGGCGAGCGCGAACGGCACGAGCGTCAGCGGGGAGACGCGCCGCCCCATGACCATCAGGCCGAGCACGGCGAACGCGGGGACCATCGCCAGCACGCCGCCGAAGTCGCTGCCCCACGCGGGAAGGCCGTCCACCGCAATGGAAGCCGCCCCGAGCACCACGACGACCGCGAGGGCGAGCCGCCTGCGCCCGGCGCGCAGCGGGTACTCCGACAGCCACGCCGCCGTCAGGATCGACGCGACGGCGAACAGCGAGAACGCCTGGTTGCCGAACCCGTAGAAGCGCCCGGCGACGAGCGCCGTGTACCCCATGAGCGTGTTGAGCTGCAGGTTCGACCCGGTCATCACGTCCAGCGCGAGGACGGACGCGGTGATGCCGGTGATCACCAGGCCGGGCGCGAACAGGGACCGGCGCCACGGGCCGGCCAGCGACAGCCCGGTCAGCAGCCCGGCGAAGCCGAGCACCGTGCAGATCAGGACCGGGGTCGGATGCTCGGCCCGCCACCACGGCAGCAGCCCGGCGAGGAACGACGCGCCCGGTGCCGCTCCGCCGAGCAGCGCGATCACGCGGGTGCCGCCGAGTATCCGCGCCCGCGAGCGGCGGTCGCCGCCGAGCCGCCGCAGCGCGAGCGCCGCGATGCCGTACAGGACGAGCTGGGTCGCGAAGAGCACCCAGTAGAACGACGTCTGGACGGTCCGGATGCCCTGCGCGGCGACGTCCTGGTCCTCCAGGGCCTCGACGCGTTCGACGGTGGTGTCGGCCGACGGCTCCGCCTGCCAGACCGACCCGACGGCCTGCTTCGGCTGCGGCAGCCCGAGCAGCTTCAGCGCCGTCGCGGTGATGTCGGTGAGCGTGACCAGGCCGTCCTGCCGGGTGGCGCCGGACGTCATGTAGCCGGGCCCGTAGGCGATGCCCCCGCCGTCGCCGCCCGTGGCGATGGCGACGCGCAGGTGCGGGTCGACGCCGATGTCGGACAGCCCGGCGAGCAGGACCGTCGTCCCGGCCGGGAGCCCGGCCATGACCTGCCCGACCCGGCGGTCGGCGGCGGCGACGGCCGCGGTGCGCACGTCCTCCGACAGCGGGATCTGCTCGCCGTCCGGGTCGACGCCGGCGTCGAGGTAGGCGCGGAACAGGTCGTCGACGTCGACGGCCGCGAGCGGGCAGCCCGCCCAGTCGGCGGCGGTCGCCCGGTCGGGGGACGGGACGTACCGGTCGACCCGCCCGGCACCGTCGCCGAGCCCGAACACCGCGCCGGGCCCGACCGCCAGCGTGCAGCCGCCCGCCCGCTGGACCGCGTCGCCGAGCAGCCCGATCTGCGCGTGGTAGTTGGTGCCGGCGTTGTCGCTCTTGATCGCGGGCCAGCCGGGAGCGGCGGCGCCGCCCTCGGGCACCGGGGCGGCGGGGGAGTCCTGGCC
>NZ_SMKM01000250.1 GCF_004348665.1 Actinomadura sp. GC306
GGGCTGTTGTCGAGGCCCGATTCCCAGGGGTGGCAGATGGCGATGAGCCCGCTGGAGTCGAGGTCGCGGGCGCGGGCGAGGTAGCGGTGCTGCGCGGTGAGCATGGGGTGCAGCCGGGTGAGGAACGCGCGGCTGCCTTCGAGGTCGGCGGCGGTCTCGTGCAGGCGGAGGGCGGTGAGGGCGTGCAGCGGCGGCTGGGTGAGGCCGGAGGTGTGGACGCCGTGCGGTGCGGCGGGCTGGTGTTCGCTGCGCCAGAGGTCGGGGCCGGGGAAGTAGGCGTGCCGGGCGAGGCTGGTGTCGAAGACGATGTGCGGGAGCATCCCGTCGGCCCACTGGCCGCGGAACAGGGAGAGCAGTTCGGCTTCGGCGCGGTCGCGGCGGTGGCGGGCGAGGCCCATGCTGATGAACGCCGAGTCCCAGCTCCACTGGTGCGGGTAGAGGCCGGGGGACGCCGCGGTGGCGGTCCCGGTCCAGTTGGCGTCGAGGACTTTGGCCGCGGCCTTCCAGAGCGCGGTCTCGTCGCCGGTCAGACGGGAGCTCATGTGGTCAGGGCGTCCTCCTGCTGAGTGCGGGGGGCTATTCGTGATTGTGACGTCAGAACGCGGTCACTGCGACCCCCGGGGCGGCGTAGCTTGTCCACGGCGGAGGGTGGGGCACGGTGATTTTCCGCGGTCGCTAGCGCGGGGCGGTGGCGTGTTCCAGCAGCCAGGCGGCGATCTCCTGGCCTGCGGCGATGCCCCGCGCGGCGGTGGCGGACGTGGTGGACGACGTCCAGCCGGTCTCGTGGAGTTCGCCGTGGGCGGGGCGGATGGACCGGTCCGCGGCTTCGAGGAGTTCGATGTCGAGGAGGGAGTCCCCGGCGGCGAGGGTGGTGGCCGCGCCCGTCCGGCGGGCGACCTCCGCGGCGGCGGCGGCCTTGGTCAGGCCGGCGGGCAGGCAGTACACCTTGCGGCCTTGGAGGGACGTCCGCCAGCCGCGTTCGGCGCACCAGCCGGTGAGGTCCTCGACCCATCCGGCGGGGAGCGCGGCCCGGTCGACCACCGTGTAGGCGAACAGGTCGGACGCGGTGCGCCGCTTGAGGACGAACTCGCCGGCGACCTGGACGAGGTGTTCCTGGACGTCGGCGAGGGGCGCGCACCCGCCGGCGATCCGGGCCCGGACGGACGCCGCCCATTCGGGGTCGTCCTCACCGTCCACGAGGAGGTGGCCGCCGTTCGCGGTGATGGCGTACCCGGCGGGCTTCTCCAGCAGGTTGACCCGCCGGTACTGCTCGGGGGTGCGGGTCGTCGCCGGGACGAACGTCGCGGCGGCGGCGAGGGCCTCCAGCGTGCGCGCGGCGTCCTCGGTCATGTAGGAGAGCGGCGCCCCCTGGTAGAACTCCACGCAGAGCAGCCGCGGCATCGCCTCGTCCGGCCCGTCGAGCGCGAAGGCGGCGGCGGAGTAGATGAGGGTGCGGTCGAGGTCGGAGCACACCAGGACGGTCATTGCACGGCTCCCTTGCCGAACCGGGGGTGGATGAGGCCCATGCAGGCGTAGGGGAACCGGCCGGGGGCGACCTCGACGACGGGGACCCCGCGTTCGGCGGCGAGCAGCCTGATGTGCGTGACCTCGGGTCCCGCGTCGGCCCGGACGAGCACCTTCCACGGGACGCGGCGCAGCAGCACCCGGGTGGTCTCGCCGATGCCCGGCTTGACGAGGTTCAGGTCGTCGATGCCCTCGGCGGCGGCGCAGCGGCGGACGGCCGCCCAGCCG
The DNA here is from genome assembly GCF_004348665.1 of Actinomadura sp. GC306. Lineage (GTDB taxonomy): Bacteria > Actinomycetota > Actinomycetes > Streptosporangiales > Streptosporangiaceae > Spirillospora. The sequence continues at coordinate 1,753 of NZ_SMKM01000250.1, forward strand.
GACCAGTCGGGGGCGCGGTCGGCGGCGCGGTGGTCCGGCAGGTCCTTGGCGACCCGGTCGGCGACGTCGCCGAACCGCGCGCACACCGTGTCGAGGAACAGGGCGGACACGTCGTCGGCGGCGAGGTCGGCGTAGAACTTGGCGCCGTGGAAGTCGCCGGGTCCGATGAGGTCGGCGTTGAGGACGGTCCGGCTCACCAGTCCCGAGACGGTCGAGTTGAGGCAGGCGGAGGGGATCAGAAAGTCGTCGCGGGTCCCGAACAGCGGCGTGCACCGGCCCGGGTCGGCCAGCACCGCCAGGTCGGCGGGGAACGGCTGCGCGGCCAGCGCGCCGGTCAGTTCCCGGGTGATCGCGCCCTTTCCGGTCCAGCCGTCCACGAACATCACCGACGCCGGGTCGTGGTGGGCGGCGAGGTAGCGCAGGGCGGCGGTGTCGATGCCGCGCGCCCGGACGATGCTGACCGCGTAGTGCGGCAGGTCGAGGCCGTGCGCGAACCCCGCCCAGCGGCGCATCAGGATGCCGACCGGGGTCCCGGCGCGGGCCAGCGACACCAGCACCGTCCGCGGGCCGCGCTCGGCGAGCACCAGCTCGGTGACCAGGCCGACCGCGTAGGCGATGCGCTCGGCCGACGCCTCCAGCGCCCGGTGGAACAGGCGCCGGTACTCGGGACCGGGCTGGTACTCGACCGGCAGCGACTCGGCGTAGTGGGCGCGGCCGGCCTGGATCGCGGCCTCGCGCTCCTCGGTGGGCGCTTCGAGCCGCACATGCGACAGGTCCTTGAGCAGCCACGCGACGTCCTCGGCCGCGTAGCTGCCGAACAGCGGGCCGCGGAGCGGAGCTCCTCCGTTGGATGGCGGTGGGTGGGGGCTGGAGGACGGGCCGTGGAGCGGAGCTCCTCCGTTGGATGGCGGTTGGCGGGGGCTGGAGGACGGGCCGTACAGCGGCTTCACAGGCCCCTCCAGGCGGGGACGGGCGCGATCAGCAGGGGCGCGAGCGCGCGGAGCCGCTCCGCGAGGCCGCTGACCAGGGCGGGGGTGTCGCCGGCGTCGTCCACGACGAGCACGATGCGGTCGAAGCCGTCCTGCCCGGTGGCCGGGGCGACGTTGTAGGCGTACCGCTCCCCCGGGCCGTCGGCGGGGTCGTCGTGGGCCGCGAAGGCCAGGCGTGTCCTGATGGCGTATCCCGGGTCGTCAACGGCGAGCACGGGTGAGCGGGTGGTCGTCGAGTACCGGACGGCCGCGCCCGGCACGGTGTCGGCGAGCGCCTCGGCCAGCCTCAGCGGCGTGTACATCAGCTCCTCGGATCCCAGGACGAGCACCCGGGAGGCGCCGTCGCCGAGCGCGGCCGCCAGGCGGTCGGCCATCCTCCCCAGGTCCTTCTCCAGCCGGGAGCGGTGGCCGGGCAGGAACCCGTGCCGGCCGCCGTCCGGCAGGCCGGGCGGCCACTCCAGGTCGAGCCTGGACACCGGGAACCTCTCCGCGGCGGCCTCTGGAAGGCCCGCGCGGGCGGTCAGGTCGGAGACAAGTGCCTTGCCCGCCTCCAGGATGTCGTCCGGGAGGTCGACGTGCCCCTGGGCGAGGGCCACCGCCTCTATGCGGGTGCCCAGCCGTGCGGCAAGTTCGTCCATCCGCGCCCGGTCGTCGGCGCCGCGCAAGTCGACCAGGGCCGCCAGGACGTAATGGCTCCTGGGACGGACGTTGTGCAGAGCCTCGATGGTGTTCAGCACCGTCCGGCCTGTGGAGAGTTCGTCGTCCACCAGCACGGCGGGCACGTCACGGTCGAGTGCGGCGGGGTCGGCGGGCAGCAGCAGATGGCTCGTCGCGTGGCTGTGCTCCTCCTCGAAACCGCCGTACGTGGCGAACCCCGGCACGGGACGGCGCGTGGAGTGCAGGCAGTAGGCGCCGCCCAGAGCGTCCGCCACGGAGTGCCCCAGAGCCGTGGCCGTCTCCGCATAGCCCAGGACGACGGCGTCCACAGGGTTCTGAGGGGCTCGCATGAGGTCGCGCAAGCCGGGCGCCGCCCCCGGCACGCCCCGCAAGGCGTCGGTCAGAAGCGCCCCAGGACGGGGAGGCTCCTCGCCTCGGAGGCGCGCGCGCACGAGCTCCCCTAGCAGCAGCCCCGATCCGTACACCAGCCGCGGATCGGTCGGGACGTGCTTGCCCAGCACCGCCGACACCAGCAGGTGCGCCCGCCGCGGGTTGCGCCGCACGGCGAGGCCGACGAGATCCGCGAGCCCGGCGCCCACCGGACGCGGGCCGTCCGCGAGCCGCACCCCGAGCCGCGCGGCCACCCAGGAGCCCGGCCACCCGGGCGGCGGGCCCGTCACGGGGTCCCCGCCGCTTCCAGCAGCTCGACGAACGTGACGCCCTCCGCCGCGACCCCGAACACCCGGGCGCGCAGCATCAGCCGCTGCGCCCAGGCGCGGTGCGGCTTGGCCTCGTTCATCTTGTTGGCGTACGAGCTGGCCATCGCCCCTCCCCCGGCGACGCCGAGGATGTCGGCCGCGTCGCAGTACTCCTCGTGCGTCACCACCGACAGGGCGTGCACCGCCGCCACATGGCTCGGATGGATGACGGTCTTGCCGGTGAGGCCGTTCGCCTTGTCCAGGTGGACCTCGCGGATCAGCCCGTCCAGGTCCGACGTGATCAGCCGCTGCCGCAGCGGCGCCGCGCGGTGCGCGTCGAACGGCGACTGCCGCAGCTGCGGCTTGAACATCCGCTCGCCCGCCGAGAAGTACTCCCACACCGGCCCGGTCACCACGTAGCCGCTGCCGTCCGCGCGGCCGAGCACGTTGACGACGTCGCAGATCGCGCCCGCGACGGGCTGGATGTCGTAGATGGTGAGGTCCGGGGGGCGGCGCAGCCCGTACGCGGCGGACATGTCCGTCGCGCCGATCCGGACCGCGAGGATCCGCGGCCGGTGCTTGGCCAGCAGCCGCGCCGTCTCGTGCAGCATCTCCGACCGGGACTCGGCGTACACCGCGCCCGGGCTCTCGATCACCGGCATCGCGAGCAGCCGCAGCCCGGTGCTTTCGGCGGCCTCCTCCAGCGCGTCCAGGAACGCTCCACCGCCGGCCGCCGTGAACTTCGGCAGCACGAAACCGGAGACCAGCGCGGCGGCGTCGCCGAGCCGGCCGACCAGGTCGCCGATCTGCCGGGGGTCGCGGACGCGGACGAACAGCAGCGGGGCGCCCCCGCCGCCCTCCCCGCGACCGCGGCGAGGGGCGCCGTGCAGCGAGCGCAGCTGCGCCACGAGGTTCGCCTCGCCGGACTCGACCTCGTCGTCGGCGATCGCGTCCTCCAGGCACAGGACCATGCTCATGACGCCGCGGCGCGCCGCCCGCAGCACGTCCTCGGCGAGGGCCGGCCGCGTGGCGGGGCTGTACAGCGTCGCGCCCAGCGCCACCGCGAGCACCGCCGGGTCGTCGTGCCGGTCGAACGGCCGCGGATGCCGGTAGAACAGGTGCTTGCGGCGCGCGGCGTCGATGTGGTCGAAATGCCGCATGACGAACCCGTTCAGACGCGCCGGGTCATCGGGCCGCGCACCGCGGCACCGGGCCGGGGCGCCGGGTCACAGATGCGCCGACACTGCCGGCAGCAGGTGCTGGAAGGTGCGGCCCGTCGCGGTCGCGCCGATCGCCGTCATCGACCAGCCGCCGCCGTCCCGGGACACCTTCGCCATGATCTGCGCGTTGTGCTGCCCGGCTCCGGTCAGGTCGTAGCGCGCGATCTCCTGCCCGGTGGTCTCGTCGACCAGCCGGCAGAACGCGTTCTCGATCTGGCTGAAGTCCTGGCCGGTGAAGGAGTTCACCGTGAACACCAGCTGCGTGACGTTGGCCGGGACGCCCTGGAGGTCGACGTTGATGACCTCGTCGTCGCCCTCGCCCTCGCCGGTCAGGTTGTCGCCCGTGTGCAGGACGGAGCCGTCCTTGCTGCGCAGCTGCCGGAACCACACCTGGTCGGCGAGGTTGCCGGCGGCGTCGAACAGCAGGCAGGACGCGTCCAGGTCGATGTTCTGGGCCTTGCTCCTGCCGAACAGGCCCTTCTTGGCGACGGCGTCCCAGCCGAGCCCCATCTTGACCCGGGTGAGGGTGCCCCCTCCGGGCTTGGCCAGCGATACCTTCTGGCCCTTCTGCAGCGAGATGGACATCGTTCGGCTCCTTTGGTGATCGATGCTGTGACAGGCGCGGTGGCGGTCAGGCGTTGCTGGAGTGGAGCTCCTTGCCCCCCTCGCCGGACGGCGCCTCGGGCGGCTCCCCGTGCTCGCCGCGGCGCCGGATGATCGAGCTGGCGAACGCGGCGATGATCAGGCCCGCACCGAGCCCGCCGGTGATCCACTCGGGGACGTGGTGGCCGATGCTGATCAGCATGCAGGTCGCCAGGGCGCCGATCGCCCAGTGCGCGCCGTGCTCCAGGTACACGTACTCGTGCAGCGTGCCCTTGCGGACCAGGAACACCGTCAGGGACCGGATGTACATGGCGCCGATGCCGAGGCCCAGCGCGATGACGATCGGGTCGGTGCTGATGGCGAAGGCGCCGATGACGCCGTCGAAGCTGAACGAGGCGTCCAGCACCTCCAGGTACAGGAACAGGAAGAAGCCCGCCTTGCCGGTGGCGAGGGCGAGCTGGCTGTTGCCGCCGGTGCGCCGCGGCTCCTCGTCCCGCGCCGCGTCCTTGAGGGCCTCCCGCGCGACCGCGGCGGCCCCGTCCGCGCCCTCCTCGCCGTCCTCCTCGTCGTCGGAGTCGGCCGCCTCGGAGAACAGCTCGCCGAGCCCGTTGACCAGGATGTAGGTGATCATGCCGAGCACGCCGGCGATCATGACGGTGCCCGGGTCGTCCGCCGCCAGCCACGCCACGAACGACAGCGCACCGGCCGCGACCACCACCGCGAGCTGGTCCAGGCGGCCGATGCGCGCGAGCGGCCTCTCCAGCCACGGCAGCCACTTCTCGGCGCGCTCCTCGAACACGAAGTTCAGGAACAGCATCATCAGGAACATGCCGCCGAACGCCGCGATCGTCGGATAGGCGTCGTTCATCAGGTCGTGGTAGCGCTCGGAGTCGTTCAGCGCCAGGTCGAACGCCTGGATCGGGCCGAGCTGGGCGGTGAGCGCGACGATCACCAGCGGGAAGACCAGCCGCATCCCGAACACCGCGATCGCGATGCCGATCGTCAGGAAGATCTTCTGCCAGAAGGGGCTCATCCGGTCGAGCACCTTGGCGTTCACCACGGCGTTGTCGAACGACAGCGAGATCTCGAGGATGGACAGCACGGCGACCAGGGCCAGCCCGGCCCACCCGCCGTAGAGCAGGGCGAGGACGAGGCCCACGGCCGTGACGCCGAAGGACCACCCGAAGGTGCGAAGAATCATGCGCGAATTTCTGGTAGGTAGGAGGCCGGGCGCGGTGTCCCGGCCGCGGGGTCGCCGGTGCTAGCCGACGTTGACGCCGAAGTCCATCGCGATGCCGGCCAGTCCCGAGGCGTACCCCTGGCCGACCGCGCGGAACTTCCATTCGCCGTTGTGCCGGTAGAGCTCGCCGAACACCATGGCCGTCTCGCTGGAGGCGTCCTCGGTGAGGTCGAAGCGCGCGAGTTCGTTGCCGTCGCTCCGGTTGACGATCCGGATGAAGGCGTTGCGCACCTGGCCGAAGCTCTGCTGCCGGTTGTCGGCGTCGTAGATCGAGACGGGGAACACGATGCGCTCGCACTCGGGCGGCACGCCGTTGAGGTCGACGTTGATGGACTCGTCGTCGCCCTCCCCCTCACCGGTCAGGTTGTCACCGGTGTGCTCCACCGAGCCGTCCGGGCTCCTCAGGTTGTTGAAGAACACGAAGTGGTGGTCGGAGATGACCTTGCCCGTACTCGCGAGCATCAGCGCGGACGCGTCCAGGTCGAAGTCCGCGCCGGTGGTGGCGCGGACGTCCCAGCCGAGGCCGACGGTGACCGCGGTGAGGTTGGGCGCGGCCTTCGTCAGCGAGACGTTGCCGCCCTTGGCGAGCGATACTCCCATGATCGGCCCACTCCTTCCCTGTTTAGCCTGCTCCGTGGCTGTGGATCCTACTGAGACCGGGGTGCGCGGGAAGCCCGTTCCCGCCGGGTCAGAGGTTGACGCCGAAGTCCGCGGCGATGCCCGCGAGCCCCGAGGCGTAGCCCTGGCCGACCGCGCGGAACTTCCACTCCGCGCCGTTGCGGTACAGCTCGCCGAAGACCATCGCGGTCTCCATGGACGCGTCCTCGGTCAGGTCGTAGCGGGCCAGCTCGACGCCGTCGCCCTGGTTCACCACGCGGATGAAGGCGTTGCGGACCTGCCCGAAGTTCTGGCCGCGGCTGTCGCCCTCGTAGATCGAGACGGCGAACGCCACCCGCTCGGCCGTGGCGGGCATCGCGCCGAAGTTGACCTGGAGCTGCTCGTCGTCGCCCTCGCCGGCGCCGGTGGTGTTGTCGCCGCTGTGGGAGACCGCGCCGTCCGGCGTGCGGAGGTTGTTGAAGAACACGAAGTGCTGGTCGGTGATGATCTTGCCGGAGGCGTCCAGGACCAGGGCGGAGGCGTCGAGGTCGAAGTCGGTGCCCGTGGTGGTGCGCAGGTCCCAGCCGAGACCGACGGTCACCGCGGTCAGCCCGGGTGCCTGCTTGGTGAGCGAGACGTTGCCGCCCTTGCTGAGACTGACACCCACGATGTGGCCTCCAAGATCGCATGCCGGTTCGCGGACGCCGACCCGGCGCCCAGAGTTATCGACGCTGGAGCGATGCTATCCGTTCCCTCCTCGGCGGACGCATTGCACGAGACCCCGCCCCCCGCGCGAAATCCGGTGCTTCTGCGCCAGACTGGGCAGGGACGAAGGGAGGCCGCGTTGCGGGGAGCAGGCGACCAGCGGCGCCGGGGCAGGGGGGCGCAGGCGGCGTCCGGTGCCGTCGAGGCGAGGGAGGCGGCCGCGGCCGCCTTCTACGAGATGGACCAGGCGCAGAAGTTCATCGACGGCCGGGTCACCGTCTTCGAGGACCTGGACGCCAAGGCCGCCGAGCCCGTCCGGCGGGAGTTCACCGGGCTCGCCGAGGCGGCCGACGCCGCCGCCCACGCCTACATCTCCGTCCTGGACGCGCACGACGTCGACGACCCGGACCGGTCGCCGGCCGAGTACGACGCGGCGCGCCGCGCGTTCGTGGCGACCACCGAGCGGCTGCAGCAGATCACCGGAAACCTGAACGGCTTCGCCGAGCGGCTCGCCCCGCGCATGGCGCGGCTGGAGAGCGCTCTCGACCAGCTCCCGCCCCTGCTGACCGCCGCCCGCGACACCGTCGCCGCCGCGGACGCCGCGGTGGCCGCCGCCAAGGACGCCGGGATGGACGCGTCCGACCCGGAGGCCGAGCTGGCCCGCGCCAAGCAGATCCTCGCGCAGCTCGGCTCGCAGGGGCTCGGCGGCTTCGGCCTGGACGGCGCGATGCGCAAGGCCGACGAGGTCCGCGAGATCGCCGAGCGGGCCCGCGAAGCCGCCGCCGAACTGCCGCAGATGGCGCAGAAGGTCCGCAACTCCCTGGCCTCCGTCCGCACCCGCGTGGACGTCGTCGCGAACCGCGTCGGTCCCGTCCGGGAGGCGATGCGCGTCCTGCTGCGCGGCTACTCGCAGGCGTGCTGGCAGGACCTCCGGGGCGCGCCGGAGTCGATCGAGGCGGGCGCGAACCGGGCCCGCGAGCGGCTCAACGAGGCGTCCGCGCACGTCTCCCGCGCCGAGTGGAAGCAGGCGCAGCAGGCGCTCACCGCCGCCCGCACCGAGCTGAACGCCGCCGACCGGCGCGCCGGCCAGGTCACCGGGCGGGTCGAGGAGCTGAAGGCGGTCGCCGCCGATCCGCAGGCCCCCGTGGAGCGGGTCCGCTTCGCCGTCCGCGACGCCCAGCGCCTCGCCGTGGCCCAGCCCGGCGGAGCCGCGCCCCACCACGCCCGGGTCCTCGACTCGCTGGTGGAGCGCCTGGAGAGCGCACCGAAACGCCTGACCGGCGCCAACCCCGACTACTGGTCCTACCTGCAGGAACTGGAGAGCATCAGAACCGCCGCCGGCGACGTCGTGACCCGCATCCGCTCAGAAAGAGCCCAGTGATTCAGGCCCGATGGTCCTGGATGCCCATGGTGAGGTTGCGTGCCGCCATGGGCGGGCCGCCGGGG
>NZ_SMKM01000251.1 GCF_004348665.1 Actinomadura sp. GC306
GGCCGGGTTCGACACGGTCGGGTTCGTCGTCGCGCAGGCGCCCGAGCACGTGGTGGAGAACGAGAAGGCCCTGGCCAAGGCAGGGGACGACCCCAAGAAGCGGCGGAAGGTGCAGCGGAAGAAGCCGCCTGAGGGGTTCGTCGGGTGGGACGAGGACGTCTTCAAGAAGCTGCAGGAGGCCGAGCCGGAGATGCTCCGGTCGCGGTTCCAGGTCAGCCACGCGATGCTGCTGTCGGTGATCGCGCGTCCGGGCAACGCGTTCCAGGCGATGAAGCGGCTGCTGACCGACAACCACGAGGAGCCCGCGGCGCGGCGCCGGCACATCTCGCGGGCCATCGCGATCTACCGGTCGCTGCTGGCGGGCGGCGTCGTGGAGGTCCTACCCGAACCGGACGAGAAGGGCCGTTACGCGCGGGTCACCGTCGATCTCCAAGAGGACTTCGCGCTCAACCAGGCCCTCTCGACGTTCGCACTGGCCACGTTCGAGATTCTCGATCCGGCGTCCCCGTCGTACGCGCTGGACGTCCTGTCGGTGATCGAGGCGACGCTGGACGACCCCCGGCAGATCCTCGCGGCGCAGATGAACAAGGCGCGGGGCGAGGCCGTCGCGGAGATGAAGGCCGAGGGCATCGAGTACGAGGAGCGGATGGAGCTGCTCCAGGACGTCGACTACCCGAAGCCGCTGGAGGACGAACTCGACGCCGCGTACGAGATCTACCGGTCCGGGCATCCGTGGGTGGGCGACCATCCGCTGCGCCCGAAGTCGGTCGTGCGGGACATGTACGAGCGGGCGATGACGTTCACCGAGTACATCGGGTTCTACGAGCTGGCCAGGGCGGAGGGCCTCGTCCTGCGCTACCTGTCGGGGGCGTACAAGGCGCTGCAGCAGACCGTCCCGGAGTCGATCAAGACCGATGACCTGATCGACCTCATCGAGTGGCTGGGGGAGCTGGTCCGGCAGGTCGACTCCAGCCTCCTGGACGAGTGGGAGCAGCTCGCCAACCCGTCCGAGGAGGACGTGGACGAGCCGATCCAGGAGCGGGTCACGAAGGTGACCGCGAACGCGCGGGCGTTCCGGGTGCTGGTCCGCAACGCGATGTTCCGCCGGGTGGAGCTCGCGGCGCTGGAGAAGTACCGCGAGCTGGGCGAGCTCGACCCCGACTTCGGCGCCGGCGCGTGGGCCGAGGCGATGGACGGGTACTTCGCCGAGCACGACGAGCTGCTCACCGGACCGGACGCCCGGGGCCCGAAGCTCCTGCAGATCGAGGAGGTCCCCGAGGACGCGCTGTGGCGCGTCCGGCAGGTGTTCGACGACCCGGAGGGGCACCACGACTGGGGGATCAGCGCCGAGGTCGACCTGGCGGGTTCGGACCAGGAGGGCGAGGCCGTGATCCGCGTGACCGGCGTCGATCGTCTGTAGGGAAGGGAGCACGGGCATGGTGCAGGTCGCGGTGGCGCAGTTCGCGCCCGGGGTCGACAAGGACGAGAACCTGGCGGCGATCGGCAAGCTGGCGGGGGAGGCGGCCGGGCGCGGGGCGCAGGTGGTCGTGTTCCCCGAGTTCGCCATGTTCACCGCCCCGAAGCTGGACGAGCGGTTCGCCGACTCCGCCGAGCCGCTCGACGGCCCGTTCGCCGGGGGACTCAAGGACATCGCCCGCCGGCACGGCGTGCACGTCATCGCCGGGATGAACGAGCGGCTGGACGACCGACGACGCATCTCCAACACCCTCGTCGCCGCTGGGCCCGGCGGGGACTTCGTGGCCGAGTACCGCAAGATCCATCTGTACGACGCGTTCGGGTACCGGGAGTCGGCGCTGGTCCGGCCAGGGGAGATCGCCGACCCGCAGACGTTCACGGTCGAGGGCGTCACGTTCGGCATGCAGACCTGCTACGACGTCCGCTTCCCCGAGGTGACGCGGCGGATCGTGGACGCCGGCGCGGACGTGCTCGCCCTCCCTGCGGCCTGGGTGCCGGGGCCGCTGAAGGAGGACCACTGGCGGACGCTGGCCCGCGCCCGCGCCATCGAGAACACGATCTACGTGGCCGCGGCCGGGCAGTGCGCCCCGATGGGGGCCGGGAACAGCATGCTCGTCGACCCGATGGGCGTGGTCACGGCCGGGCTGGGGGAGGCCCCGGGCGTCGTGGCGGGGGAGGTCTCGCCGGAGCGCGTCGCCGCTGTCCGCGAGAAGAACCCGGCGCTGGCCCTTCGCCGGTTCACGGTCGCGCCGGCCGAATAAAAGCCGGTGTATCGAGGTGGCAACGGTCTTTCTGATCGTCCGTGGCCGTGCAGGTGCTTAGCGTAACGATCGGAGGGTGCGTCTCTCCTCCGATCTCCCGCCCGCCGGATTCACTCGCGCCGAGCCCCGGCCGCCCGCTCGGCGGCGCCGGCTTCTCGCGGGGATCGCGTTGGGTGTGAGCCTGGCTCTCGGCGCCGGTTACTGGGTGATCGCCGCGCCGGCCCGCACGACGCCGCCAGGCGCGGAGCCCTCTTCGGCGGCACCGAGCTCGGCTCCGCCTTCGTCAGCGCCGGCCCGGTCCTCTGCCACGCGCGGCGAGGCGGTGCCCGCTCCGGAGGACACCGGGCCGGGGGACGTGGCGTCCGCGAGCCGCCCGGTGACGCGGAAGGCGCCGTCCCGCCGCGGGCAGGCCGTCCCCTCGCGCACGTACCGGCCGCGCCCGCCCCGTCCCGCACCGGCGCCGCGACCGTCGGCGGCGCCGCCCGCGCGCCCCGCCGTGCCGTCCTGGATCGCCGCCGAGTGCCGCCGCCGCTACCCGGACGACCCGCACCGCAGAGCGACCTGCGCCGCGGCCCTCACCCGGGCCTTCGGCGGCTGATCAGGCCGCCTCGGCGGGCAGCAGCCGCTCCAGCCGGGCGCGGACCTCGCGCACGTCCGCCCCCGCCTGCGCCGCCAGGCGCGCGGCCACGTCAACCGATGTTGACGCCGGGTGGGATTCAGTGGACGTTGACCAGGGTGGTGAGGAGGTCGTCCAGGGTGATCATGCCGGCGGTGCCGCCGTCCGCGGCCACCGCCAGGGCGAGGTGGCTGTGGTGCGTCTTCAGCGTCGCGACCGCCTCGCCGACCGGCGTTCCCACCGGGATCGCCGGCACCGGATGCGACAGGCCGCGCGCCGTCGTGTCGAGCCCGCGCGCGCGGGCCAGGTAGGCGTCGCGGACGTGCACCATGCGGGCGGCCTGCCGCCCGGAACCCCGCAGCATCATCCGGAGCCGGCCGGTGGCGGCCGCCGTGTCGATGATCTCCTGCGGGGTCGCCGACGGGGCGACGGCCACGATCTCCGCGACCGGGACGACCAGCCCCGCCAGCGGGGCGCGCGGCGCGTCCAGCGCGGTGGTGAGCAGCGTCAGCTCGGTGTCCTCGATGAGCCCGAGCCGCCGGGACTCCTCCGCGATGCTGCGCAGCTGCTCCGGGGTGCGCGCCACCTCCTGCGAGTCGGCCGGCTGGACGCCGATCGCGCGCAGCAGCAGGTTCGTCGAGCCGTTCAGGACCGCCAGCAGCGGGCGGGCCGCGGTGACGAACGCGCGGAACGGCAGCGCCAGCACGGTCGCCGAGCGCTCCGGGTACGTGATCGCCCACGACTTGGGCGCCATCTCGCCGACGACCATGTGCAGGAACGTCACCAGGGCGAGCGCGAGGACGAACGCGACCGCGTGCGCCGCGCCCTCCGGCAGCCCGAGGGCGTGAATCGGCGGCGTGAGCGTCGCGGCGAACACCGGCTCGGACACCAGGCCGAGGCCGAGCGAGCACATCGTGATGCCGAGCTGCGCCCCCGCGAGGGTCAGCGACAGCTCGTCGATCCCGGCGATCGCGGCGGACGCGGCCCGCCCGCCGCGCGCGGCGGCCCGCTCCAGGCGCGGCCGCCGGGCGGCCACCAGGGCGAATTCGGTCGCGACGAAGAACCCGTTGCCGATCAGGAGCGCCAGGGTGACGACGGCGCCGAGGACGGGGCTCACCGGTCCTCCTCCACGGTGCGGATGCGGATCAGCTCCGGCACGTGCCGGTGGATCGTCAGGACCTCCACCACTGCGGTGCGGGGCGGCTCGTCCAGGCGCGTCGGGGGAAGGTCGATGGTGACGACGTCGCCGGGCTCGGCGACCCGGCCGAGCCGCTTCAGCAGCAGGCCCGCGACGGTCTCGTAGTCGCCGTCGGGCAGCTCGATGCCGGTCTCGTGGGCGACCTCGTCCATCCGCAGCCCGGCGTCGGTCGTCCACCAGTCGCCGGTGCGGATCGCGAGGTCGTCGTCGGGCTCGTTCTCGTCGGCGATCTCCCCGACCAGCTCCTCGGTGACGTCCTCCCAGGTGACGATCCCGGCGAAGCCGCCGTACTCGTCCACCACGCAGGCGATCGGCGCGCCGGCCTCCTCCAGCCGCCGCACCACGTCCGGCAGCGGCAGCGAGGACGGCAGCAGCAGCGGCGCCTGCGCGATCTCGCGGACCTCGGTGCGCGCGATGTCGTCCGGGTCGAGCAGGATCAGCTCCTCCAGCCCGACGACCCCGACGAGGTCGTCGACGCCCGCGCCGACGACGGGGTAGCGCGAGTGCCCGCTCGCGGCGATGACGTCGGTCAGCTCGTCGGCGGACGCCGACGCGGGCACCGTCACCACGTCGACGCGCGGGATCATCACCTCTTCCGCGTCCAGCTCGGCGAACGACAGCGCCCGCTCCAGCAGGTCGGCGTGGCCCTCCTCGAACCGCTCGCCGGACTCGCCGATCATGCGGCCGAGCTCCTCCAGCGTCGCGCCGTGGTGCAGCTCCTCCACCGGCTCGATGCCCGCCGCCCGGACGAGCCGGTTCGCGGACGCGTCGAACAGCCGGATCAGCGGCCCCGCCACCGCCAGGTAGACGAGGGTGGACGCGGCCAGCGCCCGCGCCAGGCTCTCCGCCCGGGCCAGCGCCAGGTTCTTGGGGAACAGCTCGCCGAGCAGCATCTGGACCACCGTGGCCAGGGCGAACCCGAGCGCCACCGCCACGCTTCCGGTCGCCGCGTCCGGCACCCCGGCCGCGCCGAGCGCCGGGGCGATCAGGTCGGCCAGCGCCGGCTTGGCGATGAAGCCCACCACCAGGGCGGTGACGGTGATGCCGAGCTGCGCGCCCGACAGCATGAACGACAGCCGGCCCATCACCCGCAGCGCCCGCGCCGCCGCCCGGTCGCCCTCCGCCGCGCGCTGCTCCAGGGCGGGCCGGTCGGCGGTGACGTACGCGAATTCCTGCGCGACGAAGTACCCGGTCGCGACGGTCAGCAGCAGGATGGCCAGCAGCCCGAGCGCGGCGGTCACCCGGCCCTCCCTCCACTGCCCGTCACGTCCAAGATCCTCTTACCCCGCCGAGGCCCCCTTCCCCGTATGCCGGACGGTTATCGACCGCTACGGGTGGAATGAACCCTGGACGTGCACGAGTGCGAGGGGGCGCCGATGCCCAAGCCGTTCGCGTCGTCCGCAGACCTGGGCGGCAAGACGCAGACCCTGGAGATCCTGGCCGACGGAGTCTACGCGCTCACCGCCGAGGGGGACCCGAACATCGGCGCGGTCGAGGGCGAGGACTTCCTCGTGTGCTTCGAGGCGCTCGCCACGCCCGCGGCCGCCCGCGACTGGCTGGCCGTCCTGCGCGCGCACACCGACAAGCCGATCCGGTACCTGGTCCTGTCGCATTACCACGCCGTCCGGACGCTGGGCGCGAGCGCGTTCGGCGCCCCGGTGGTCGTCGCGCACGACCTGACCCGGTCGCTGATCGCCGAACGCGGCAAGCAGGACTGGGAGTCGGAGCTCGCCCGGATGCCGCGGCTCTTCAAGGACCCGGACGGCATCCCCGGCCTCACCTGGCCCTCGGTGACGTTCTCCAGCACGCTGACCATCGACCTCGGCGGCGACCGCGGCGACCTGGACCTCGCGTACTGCGGGCGCGGCCACACCGAGGGCGACATCGTGGCGTGGCTGCCCCGGCACCGGATCCTGTTCGCCGGCGACCTCGTCGAGACGCAGGCCGCCCTCTACACCGGGGACGCGTTCCACCGCGAGTGGGCGTCCCGGACGCTCGACCACGTCCACTCGTTCGGCGCCGAGACCCTCGTCGGCGGGCGCGGCGCCGTCGCGCACGGCCGCGGGGCCGTCGGCGCCGCCATCGGGCAGACCCGCGACTTCCTGGAGACGATGATCCGCGAGACCGGCCGCGTCCGGGACGCCGGCGGCACCCTCAAGGACGCCTTCGCCGCCGTGCACGCCGCGCTGGCGCCCGCCTACGGCCGCTGGCCGATCTTCGAGCACTGCCTGCCGTTCGACGTCTCCCGCCTGTGGGACGAGCTGGATGGCGTCGAACGCCCCCGGATCTGGACGGCCGACCGCGACCGCGAGGTATGGGCAGAGCTCCAAGGCTGAACACCCACCCTCACCGAGGCCGATCCTCGTTGACTTGCGGCGTGTTGCCCTTATGGACGTGCTCATAAGGGCAACACGCCGCAAGTCAACGTTCTCGTCAGTCTTCGGCGAGGACGATGACGCGGTCGTCGGCCGCCAGCGTCAGCGGCGCCCGCCGGTCGGGGTTGAGGACCACCCCGTAGCCGGGCGGCTCGTGGAAGAGCTCGGTCCGCCGGTAGCCGAGCGCGACCTCCCCGCGCCGCCGCGCCGACTCGATGAGCGTCGCGAAGTCGGCCTCCTCGCCCGGCGCGAGGTAGTCGCAGGCGGGCTTGAGGTAGATCTCCGACCCGGCCGGGTCGAGCAGGTCGACGAACACGTCGTACAGGTAGCGGTTCTCGCTGAGCTGGGTCAGCATCAGGCTGATCAGCTTCTCGCTGACCACGAAGTCGTCGGCCTTGGTGACCTGCGCGATCTCCCGGTTGGCGTCGTCGTTGATCTCGCTGACGATGGAGAACGGGTCGCCCAGGGCGTCCTCCATGTCGCGCAGGTGCAGCAGCGTGACCAGCGTGCGGGCGTCGGCGTGCTCGTGCTCGACGCCCTCCTCGGACAGCACGACGATGTGCTGGTAGGAGCCGATGTCGAGGGACTCCAGGGATGGCCGCTCGGTCGGCTCGGCCCGGACGAAGTCGACCGCGAGGTTCTCGCGCGGGCGCAGCAGCGCGGTCGGGTCCTCCCGCGGGGCCGCGACCGTCAGCGCCGACCCCGGGGCGAGGAACCCGTCCAGCAGCTCGATGATCCGCGGGGCGCGGTGGTTCCAGCCGAGCAGCAGGGTGCGCTCGGGCACCGGCGGCCGCGGCACCGCCGTGGTGATCACCGACTCCCGGACCGGCGGGGCGGGCGCGGACGCCGACGCGAGCTTGATCATCAGGTCGTCCTCGGCCAGCACGATGACCTCGTCGTCGCCGCGGATCACGGTGTCCATCGGCGGGTTGAGCAGGACGGTCCCGTCGGCGCGCCGCAGCCCCGAGGGGATGCCGAGCTCGTAGGCGGCCAGCGCGTCGCCGAACGTCACCCCGTCCAGGGCGGGCTCGCGGCGCATGTAGAACTCGTGGCCGGCGAAGTCGAGCAGGTCGGTGCAGACCTGCGACAGGCCCGACTGCCGGTGCGACTGCACGATGAGCCGGATCGCCATGTCGTCGGCGTCGATCACGTGCGCGCTCTCCCCGCCCGCGAGCCGGGCCGCGGGCAGGTTCGCCGAGTCGTGCACCGCGGCGACGACGTGCGGGCGGTGCCGCCCCCAGGCCCGGGAGCCGAGCGACAGCAGCACCTTGATGACCCGGGTGTCGGCGTCCGCGGTCTCCGGCGTGACGATCAGGATGGAGCGGGCGGAGCCGGGGCTGACCAGCTCGACGTCGGCGACCTTCAGCGGGTCGCCGGTGCGGCACACGATGCGGGTGCGGCCGAGGTCGCCGACCCGGTCGCGGATCGCGTCCTCCATCTCGACCTTGTCGCGGTTGGCGAGGATCGCGACGCACGACCTGCGCTTGCTCTGGTTCGCCTCGACCAGCTCGGCGACCACGGTGAAGACCTGCTCGGACCAGCCGAGCAGCACGGTGTGCCCGTGCTCGACGATCCGCGACCGGCCCTTGCGCAGTTCGGCGATCTTGCCTTCCAGGCCGGTGGTGATCACGCCGATCAGCGAGCTGACGATGAAGATCCCGCCGATCGTGGCGATGAGCATCAGCGCCAGGAACGGGCCGGTGCCGGTGTCGTCGCCCATGGTGCCCGGGTCCAGGGTGCGCAGCAGGCTGCGCCAGACCAGGCCGGGCCACGCCCCGTTGTCGGCGCTGTCGCGCGGCGCGATGACGACCGCCGCGGTGGCCACCACGAGCACCAGCCCCGCCGACGCCAGGCCGAGCCAGCCGATGAGCGCGGGCGTCCCCTTCGACATGGTCCTGTCGAACCAGTAGCGGACCCGGTCCCATCGCGTCGCGCGTCTCAACGGTCTGCCCCCTCGGCCGTTCCCCGGGAACCGGCCTATTGTGTTGTCTCCTAGCATTTCCGGCATTCTCCCCGTGGCCGGGGGCGTTCCGTGGCGGACGTCACGGCGGGATCGGGGGTCCGGGGAATGCCGCGCCGAAAAGTCGATTTGCCCGCCTGCGCACCGCAAGGGGCCGGGGTGCGGAGAATTCCGCACCCCGGCCCCTTGCACCGTGCCGAACGCCGCCGGCCACGCGGAGGACCGCTAGTGCGCGGCCTCGTACTGCTCGATCACATTGGCGGGGATACGGCCCCGCTCATTGACCTTGATGCCGCGGCTCTTCGCCCACTCGCGAATCTCCGCGGAGCGCTCCCGGCTGCCCGCGGTACGCGCGGTGCGGCCGCCGCGTGCGGCGGGCTTGCGCGCCTTCCGCGCGCCGGCCACGAACGGCTCAAGGCCGTCGCGCAGCTTGGCGGCGTTCTTCTTGCTCAGGTCGATCTCGTAACTGGTGCCATCGATGGAAAAGCTGACGGTCTCGTCGGCCTCGCCTCCGTCGATGTCGTCCACGAGAAGGACTTCGACCTTCTGTGCCATGCGGGGACTCCCTCTAGCTATGCGTCCGGCTTGGCGTCCGGATGTGCCTCGATGAATGCAGCATAGACCTCATCCGATATCTTGCCACGTTCAGAGACTTCGATGTTACTTCGCAATGCCCACGCCCGGACATCTCCGTTCGTGTAGCCCTTGATCTTCGCGGTGCGGGACTTGCGTCCCTTCCCCGCGGGCTTCACCTCGGCCGCGTTCTCGATGAAGGGCGCCAACGCGTCCAGCATCTCGTTCAGCCGCTTGAAGTTGTCATCGCTCAAGTCGATCGTGAACGTGCGGTCCAGGACTTCGAAGTCCCGCTTTGCGACATCGGCCCCTTCGGAGCCGTCGATGTCGTCCACCCTAATGACCTTCTCGGCCATGTGTACTCGGTGTTCCTTCCCCTCGCCTGCGCGGCGTCCCCGACCGTAGCGGAAACCGGGCCCCGGCATGACGCGCGGACGCGCCGGGCGCGGAACCGGGCGGGGGAAGTGACGCGGGAATGGCGCCGTATCCGGTACGGGGTATGAGGCGGTGTATCAGGCGCAGCGGGACATCAGGCGCAGCTGGGTTTCAGGTGCCGTGCCGCTCGATCCAGGTGTGCAGGAGCAGCATCATCTCCAGCCGGATCGCCGGGTCCTCGATGTCGAACCCGAACATGCCGTGGAGTTGCGCCAGCCGGTAGCGGACCGTCTGCGGGTGCACGCACAAGACCTCGGCGGCGCCCGTGGCGTTGAAGCCGTGCTTCATGCACTCCAGCAGCGTCACCGCGAGCCGCAGGCCCTGCCGCGGCCCCGCCTCCTCCAGCGGGGCGAGCCGCCGGGCCGCGACGATCTCGGCGAGCGTGCCGCCCTCCCGCAGCAGCAGCTCCGGGAGATGCTCCTCGGCGCGGACGAGGAGCCCGCCGCGGCGCGCGCCCCGCACGCCGTCCCGGTTCCCC
>NZ_SMKM01000252.1 GCF_004348665.1 Actinomadura sp. GC306
GGCCGGCGCCGGGGGCGGGGCCGCGGGGAGCAGCATCCGGACGCGGGCGCCGCCCATCTCGCAGGTGCGGATCTCCAGGCTGCCGCCGTATCCGGAGATGAGGTCGTGGACGATGCCGAGCCCGAGCGAGGCGAGACCCGGCCGGTGCGTCCCGCGGTCCGCGCCGAAGCCGGGGCCGTCGTCGTCGACCTGGACGGCGATCCACCCCTGCTCGGTCTCGACCCGGACGCTCACCCGGCCCTCCGCGACGCGGCACGCGTTGTCCAGGACGTTGCGGACCGCCCGCCACAGCGCGACCGGGTCCATGTGGGCCCACGCCTCGCCGCCGGTGAAGCACACCTCGTGCGGGGTGGCCAGCCGCATTCCGGTGACGACCTCGGCGGTGAGGTCGTCCACGCGGATGCGCTCCGGGACGGGCAGCGCCCGGCCGTCGTCGCGGCCGGGCCCGTCGTCGTCGAGCCGCCGGAGCAGGTGGTCGAGCCAGCGGGTCTCGCCGAGCAGCTGCTCGACGCGGGCGCGGCTCGTGTCGCCGATGTCGTCGGCGACCACGACGGCCGACGCCAGCATGATGATCGTGCCGAGCTCGTGCCGGATGTCGTGCCGGAGCCGCCGCCGCCACAGGGCCTGCTCCGCACGTCCCGCGCCGGCCTCGCGGGGGCCGCCCGGACCGGTTCCGGTGAGCGTCCCCACGCCCGTCGAAACGTCCGCCGGCGACGACCGAGACCGTCCGTTGCCCATGAGAACCCCCGTCCGACGTTCTTCGGCACCCGCCATAGACGGTCACCCCGCCCGCCCGCGCATGTCCAGTCAATTGGCGGCAACAGCCGAGTGTATGTCCAGAAGTGGACATACACCTGAGTAACGTCAACTATGTCCTTTATAGAAGCGTCCAAGGCGCGATAGGCCGAACCTCGGCCGCCTTTTCATGAAGAGTCTCTTTCATGCCTACGGCGTAGCCGCTTTGCGCATTCCTGTGGGTGCCCTCGCGCGGCCGGGGAGAGACAGTCTCCTCATGCCGAAGGTAACCTTTCTCGGACATGCGGGCGTCGCGGTGGACGCGGCCGCCTTCCGCCTGCTCGCGGACCCGTGGCTCGCCCCCACCGGGGCGTTCCTCGGGGCCTGGCACCAGTACCCGAGGAACGATCATCTCGACGCCGCCGCGGTGCTCGACGCCGACTGGATCGCGGTCTCGCACGAGCACCTAGATCATTTCGACCCGTGGGTGCTGAGGCGGCTTCCCGGGCGAACCCGGATCCTCATTCCGTGCTATCCCGGACCGGCCTTCCGGGAACGGATGATCGCCGCCGCCGGCGGCCGCCAGGTAATCGAGGTGCCGGCGTGGGAGAAATTCCCGCTCGACAATCGGGGGTCCTGGATCACCGCGATTCCGGAACTGTCCCCGATGTGTCACGATGCGGCCTTTCTCGTCGTCGCGGACGGGCGCGGAATCCTGCACTGCAACGACGCCCGGCTCACCGCCGCGCAGGCCCGCCGCGCCAAGCACCTGGCGGGCGGCAGGCTCGACCTGATGGCCGTGCAGGCGTCCGTCGCGTCCTGGCACCCGATCTGCTACGAGTACCCCGCCGCGGAGATGGCCAAGATCTCCATGGACAAGCGGGTGGCGAAGCTGCGCTCCGTGCAGCGCCTCGTCCGGCAGACCGCGCCGGAGCTGGCCGCCCCGTTCGCCGGCCCGCCGTGCTTCCTGGACGCGGAGGTCGGCCACCTCAACTGGGTCCTCGACCGGGACGAGGGCGCCTACTGCGACCCGGACGCCGCCACCGCCTGGCTCCGCGAGCACCTGCCCGCACAGCGCTGGGACTACTTCAAGCCGGGCGACGTCCTCGACCTCGACACCGGCGAGTGCACCCGCGACCCGGTCTCGGCCGCGTTCTCCTTCGCCGATCCCGGCGACTACCTCGACCGCTACGCCGCCGACCGCGCGGACGCCATCGCCGGGGTGGTCTCGGACCATCCGGAACCCGGGCCCGGCCTGTACGAGCGGTTCGCCGCCCACTTCGCCTACCTGGGCGGCCTCAGCGACTACTTCCTCCGCCAGATCGCGATGATCGTCCGCTTCGAGGTGACCGGCCCCAACGGCGGCGTCTGGGACGTGGACTTCTCCCCGGACGGACTCACCGTCGCCAAGGCGTCCCCCGACGTCCGCCCGCACTACCGCATCACCACCGCGGGCCGCTGGGTCAGCGCCATCCTCGACGGCCGCATGGCCTGGGAAGACCTCCTGATCTCGTTCCGCGTCAGCCTCTACCGCGACCCCGACCTCTACAACGACTACCTGGTCGGCCTCCTCAAGCACGCCAACGCGCCCGCGCTGATGGCCGTCGAGGAGTACGAGACCGGACGGGACGAGAGCGAGCGCATCACCGTCGAGTGCGACGGCGCCCGCTACGACATCCCCCGCTACTGCCCGCACGCGGGTGAGGACCTGTCGGTGGGCGCCGTGGTGCGCGACGGCCGGATCCACTGCCTCGCCCACAACTTCGCCTTCGACCTCGCGACGGGGAACTGCGTGAACGCCCGAGCCGCCAACCTGACCAGCCGCCGCCTCTGAGCCCGTCCCGCCTGCGGCGTGCTGCCGTTGTCCGGTCCGCCATAACCGGCAGCACGCCGCACGTGTGTGAACGCGAATAGCGGGTCACGATGTGGGCACGGAGGGTGTGTCCGGCAAAGGGTGTAGATCATGACGTGTTAGTATTTTGGCTGTTCAGCTGGGGGTTAGAGGGGTGCGCGGGGTGGACCGCAAGAGGCTCGGCCTATGGGCCGTCGCGTTCGTTTTGGTCGTCGGTGTCATGGAGGTTCTGGCCCTGAAGCTCGGATCGCTGGAGCTTCCGCTCCCGACCGGTCCGGAGCGGCCGACCGTCGCCGACCGGCCGGCTCAGGTCGGCGAGAGCCCGAGCCAGAACTGATCCCCGCCGGGACGGCGCCCCGGATCAACCGCTGTTGCGGGCCTTCATGAGGCTCTGCAGGTCGGGGTGTTCGCCGCCGGTGGCATCGGCGAGGGTGGGGCAGGCCCATTCGTCCTGGTGGCCCCAGGAGTAGGAGATCTCCAGCGGGGGCCTCGGCGCGAGCCGGTCCCAGCGGGCGAGGATCTCCCGGAACTGGGCCCGGGTCGGCAGCCAGTACTGCTTGTCGCCGCTGGAGCAGCTCTGCCCGAACGTCTGCAGGACGGGCGCGACCCGCGCGCGCGGGATGCCGGCCTCGTCCGCCATGCGGACCATCCGGTCGATCGCCCCGATGTCGCAGCGGTCGAGGGGCTCCGCCGACCCCTTGCAGGGGTAGGGGTCGAGCCCGACCAGGTCGACGCCGACGCGCTCGGGGGTGAGCGGCTCCATCGGGAAGTCGGTGAGCGAGACGTACGAGACCTGCCCCGGCGCGTTCCGCTCGATGTACTCGGCGCGGCGGCGGATCTCCCCGGCGACCTCGGGGCATTCGTCGGCGTTCGGCTCGTCCGACAGGTACCAGCCGAACACCCGCGGGTCCCGGCCGAAGCGGTCGACGGCGTCCGTGAACTCCGCGAAGCCGAGCGCGAAGTCCCCGCATTGGAAGTTGCCGACCCACAGCATCGCCTCCATGCCCGGGGGGATGCCGTCGACGAGCTCCGCGTTGGGAGTGACGTCCACGAGGTCGTAGCCGAGGGCGCGCAGGCGCGGGTAGTCGGCGGGTTCGGTGTTCAGCGCGATGCGGCGCGTGCCGGCCGGCTCGGCGGCGGGCGTCCCGGGCGCGGCGGGCGGCCCCCGGTACGGCGGCTCGGGGGCGGGCCGCGCCGCATCCAGCCGGAGCACGAGGCCGGTGAGCAGCAGCACGGCGGCGGCCGCGGCGGCCGCCGTGACCAGGGACCGGACGCTCCGGAGGCGCATGCGTACCTTTTCTGGCGGGCGGCTAGGCGGCGGAGCCCGGCCGCTCCGCGGGCCGGGCGGTCTCCGGCGGCGCCGCCGCCTCCCGCACGCTCCCGTCCGCCGATACCCGCAGCGGCGGGACGCTGAAACCGAGGACGTACCAGACGGTCTGCGCCAGCGTCCGGAGCGTCGCGCGCATCGACGGGTCGCCGAGGTACACCGCGTCGACCGCGGCCTGCGCCGGGACGAGCCGCTCGACATAGAAGGCGAGGTCGACCTCCTCGCCGGGCGGCAGGACGTCGGCGTCGCGGAACCTGACCTGCGACATCCCCGTCATCCCCGGCCGGTGGTCGAAGATCCACCGCAACCGCGCGTCGTAGTACACGGCGAGGTCGTAGGTCTCCGGGCGCGGCCCCACCAGCGTCATGTCGCCGCGCAGGACGTTCACGAGCTGCGGCAGCTCGTCCAGGTAGAAGCGGCGCAGGAACCGGCCGAGCCGGGTGACCCGCGGGTCGCTGGTCGCGGTGACCTTCATGCCGCTCGCGTCCCGCCGCATCGTCCGGAACTTGAGGATGGTGAACGGCCGGCCGCCCTGCCCGACCCGGGTCTGCCGGAAGATCCCCGGGCCCCGGCTCGTCAGCCGCACCAGCGCGTAGATGAGCACCAGGGGGACCGAGAGCAGCGCCAGCCCGGTCAGCGCCCCCGCGATGTCCAGCGCCCGGCGGCCGCGCGAGGGCGGGACCCCGCCGGACGGTTCGACGGGCCGGGCGATGAGGTCCTCGGACATGGTCACCCCTTCTCTCTGACGGGCCGGTCTCTGACGGGCCGGTCTCTCACGTGGTGGAACCAGGCCAGCAGGGCCGCCGTGGTGGCGATGAAGGAGACGGACGTCGCGACCGCGGCGCCCGCCGCGCCGTGCGCCGGGATCAGCACGACGCCGAGCGCGACGACGACCACCAGCCCGATCGCCTGCCCGGTGGACGCCGCCCCCGGCCGCCCCACCCCGTACAGGTAGGCCATGATCAGCCCCGTCACCCCGAACGTGACGACGCCCGCGAGGCGGATGTAGGTGGGCACGACCGCGTCGTCGAAAACGTCGCCGAACACCCACGGCAGCGCCGTCCCGGCGATGAGCGCGAGCGGCAGCGCGGCGAGGACGGAGACGCCGAGCGCCGGCAGGATGAGCGCGGCGGTGCGGCGCGCGGCGCTCCGCCGGTCCTCCCGCGCGAAGTCGGGGTACAGGACATAGTTCATCGCGAGGCCGGGAAGCTGCACCAGTTCCGCGAACTTGCTGGCGACCGTGTACACGCCCAGCACCTTCGGCCCGGCGAGCGCGCCCAGCAGCGCCATGTCGAAGCGGAGCTGGAGCAGGTCGATGAGCTGGCCGACGTAGCCCCGGAACCCGTACCCGGTGATGGTCCTGCCGAGCCGCGCGTCGGGCCGTCCCCAGCTGCGGAAGAACCCGCGCCGCCGCAGCCGCCGCGCGATCCACGCCGCGGCGGCGAGGTCGGCGAGGACGAGCCCGGAGACGAGCGCGCCCGCCCCGTGCCAGGCCAGCAGGATCGCGATGTAGATGGGCAGGAACACGAACTCCTCGACGGCGATGGCGAGGCTCGCGCCGTTCGGGTCGTCGGTCCCCTGCAGCAGCCCCTTCCCGACGGACACGAACCCCTGCGTGAACGCCGGGACGGCCGCGGCGAGCGTCACCCAGACGCCGAACGACTCGAAGAACACCAGGAAGAGCAGCGGGCTCAGCGCGAGCCAGCTCAGCGCGGCCAGGACCGCCCCGATGACGGTCAGCCAGGCGAGCGTCGGCCGCACCCGGCTCGGGCCCTGCTCGTCCCGCGCCAGGAAGTAGGGCGCGGCGGCCGGGAGCCCGCCGTTCGACAGGTGGCAGAGCAGCCCCGGCAGGATCCGTACGAGCGTGAACGCCCCGACCAGCTCCGGCCCGCCGACCCGCGCGACGAGGACCGTCGCGACCCCGAGCGACGCCAGCGCCCCCACCCGCGCCGCCATGTTCCCGGCGACCAGCGACACGAGCCGCCTGCGAAGCCCCTTCTCGCCAGTGCTCTTCCCGCCAGTGCTCTTCCCGCCGGGACTCTTCTCGCCGGGACTCTTCTCGCCGGAGCTCTTCTTGTCGGGGACCTTCTCGCCTGGGGACTCCTGCTCAGGGGCGGCAGCCGGCGGAGGGACGGAGAACTCCGGCGTGCAGCGGGGCGGCGGGGCGGCCCGTGGTGAGGGTCGTGGTGATGGGCGTGGTGATGGGCGTGGTGATGGGAGAACCGCGGCGGGTGCGCGGCGGCGGCCGTAGAGGTCGAGGGCGGCGATCAGCCCGAAGACGGCGAAGCCGTGCCGGTAGTGCAGGACCTCGTAGAACAGCCCGCAGACGAGGAACACCACCAGCAGGGCGCCGAAGAGCTCGGGATGCGGGACGAGCCGCGCGTACTCGGGTTTCAGCGCGTCCCGCCGCGCGATCCGCAGGGTCCGCAGGACCAGCACCGACAGCAGCAGGACAAGCGCGACCCCGCCGAGGAACCCGCGTTCGAGGACGGAGGCGATGTAGTCGTTGTGCGCCTCCTGGACGTACGCCTCCTGCCGGACCCGCATCTGCGTCTCGGTCTGCGCGGCGCCGATGCCCCACGGGTGGTCCTGGGCCTTGATCATCTCCCAGGTCGTGGCGAAGACCGTGCTGCGCGACTCGGTGCTCTCCCCGGTCGTCCGGCCGATGGAGTCGCGCAGGAGCGGCGACGCATGCCCGGCACGGTCCAGGAACGGCTGGACGTCGATCTGGGCGACCGCCACGACCGCGCCGCCGCCGAAGAACACGGCGGCGGCGCCGACCGCGACGGCGTGGTGGGCCCTGCCCTCGCGGAACAGCCGGAACAGGTGGCCGAGCACGAGGGCGCAGCACAGCGCGAGCAGGCCGCCGTTCGAGCCGGTCAGCAGCTCGGCGGCGAGCAGGATCCCGCACACCGTCCGGCGCAGCCACGCCCGCTCCGGGTAGCGGGTGGCGCGCACGATGAAGAAGACGCAGATGAACCAGTTGGCCGCGTAGTTGGCGTCGCCGAACGTGAACATGAGGCGCTCGCCGTCGGGCTGCTTGCCGGACAGCGCGTCGTTCCCGATCGCGAACCCGGCCATCATGACGAGCGCGTAGCACGTGCCGGTCCAGACGAAGGCGCGCAGCGCGACGCGGAGCAGTGACGGGTCGCGGCCGAGGGTGGCGATGCAGACCGCCCACAGCAGCACGTACAGGTCTTTGAGGAGGGTCAGCGACCCGGCGCCGTCATTGGCCAGGGCCGCGATGCCGCCCGCGACGACGGTGAGCAGGGTCGGCACGAGGTAGGGCCAGCGGACCGGCGCCTTCCGCGTCCCCGCCCACAGGAACGTCACCAGGACGAGGCCGCCGAGCACCGCGTCGGGCAGGGCGGTGTTGCCGGGCCCGGGGGCGAGCCCGGCGGGCATCAGCATCGGCAGCGACGCGATGCCGGCGACCAGGGCGACGGCCTCCGGCCGCCGTGCCGACCGGCCCGGCCGCCGGAGCGGCGGGAGGTCCCGCGGCGCCCCGGCGTCCGGGGCGGTCCGCGCGGCGGCCCTGGTCGCGGTCGCGGTCATGTCCGCAGGTAGGGCCGCCTGGAGGTGCCCCGGTACGTCTCGTCCAGCACCGTGCCGAGGTGGGCGGGGGAGAACCACGCGCCGACCCGGCCGCGGGCGCGCTCGGCCATCCGGTCGGCGGCGGCCGGATCGTCGAGCATCGCCGCGATGGCGCCGGCGAGCCCCTCCGGGTCCTCCGGCGGAACGAGCAGCCCGGTCTCGCCCGCGAGGACGAGGTCCTGGTTGGACGGGACGGCCGTCGCCACCAGCGGGATCCCCGCGCCGATCGCCTCGACCAGCGCGCAGGGCAGGCCCTCCCACCGGCTCGCCATCGCCATCAGGTCGAACGCCGGCAGGACGGCGGCGACGTCGTCGCTGTGCCCGAGCCAGCGCATCCGGTCCTCGACGCCGAGTTTCGCGGTGAGCCTCGCCAGCCGCTCCGCCATGGGGCCGCCGCCGACCCACAGCCCGAACACGTCGTCCGGCAGCCGGGCGATGGCCTTCGCGAAGATTTCCGGGCCCTTCTGGAAGGTGAGCCGGCCGACCGACCCGACGACCTGCACGCCGAGGGGCAGGTCGAGGCGGCGGCGCGCCTGCGCCCTGGCCCCGGGCGCGGCGGCGTAGGCGTCGATGTCCACGGCCGGCCACGACAGCCGCACCCGCTCCGGGCTGGTGAGGCCGAGGCGCAGCGCGGTCGTCACCGTGTCCGTCCCGACCCCGAGGAAGGCGTCGGTGTGCTTCGCTGCGATCCGTTCCAGCCGGATGTAGGCGGTGCGCCGCGCCCACGACTGGAACTCGTTGAACGGGAACCCGTGCCAGGTGTGCACGATGCGGGGCACCCCCGCGCGCGCCGCCGCTAGCCGTCCGATGACGCCCGCCTTGGACGAGTGGGTGTGGACGACGTCGTACCGCCCCTCCTTCAGCACCCTCGTCAGGACCGACAGCGCGGCGAGGTCGTCGCGCGGCGAGATCTGCGGCACCAGCGGCCCCACCTGGACGATCTCCATCCCGGCACGGTGCGCGTCGGGGGTGAGGTCGCCGGCGGCGGCGTTCGCCACGGCCTCGTCGCCGTGCAGGACGGCGTCCCGGCCCGTGCCGGAGCGGCCCGCGGACGGTTCGCTGTCCATGCCGACGCCGCCGGTGACGATCGCGCGCTCGTAGGTGCCGTCCGGCAGTGCCAGCGCCCCGTTCAGCGCCACCCGGCCGCCGCCGCCGTTGAAGCGGGTGATGACCTGCGCGACGCGCAGCTTCCTACCTGTACTCACGGGTTCCTACCTGTACTCACGGGTCACCTCACTGGCCGGGAGGGGACGCCTGGCCGGCCGGTACTCCGGCAGCAGGCGGCGCAGCAGCAGCCGCACCTCGTCCGCGTCG
The DNA here is from genome assembly GCF_004348665.1 of Actinomadura sp. GC306. Classification (GTDB taxonomy): domain Bacteria; phylum Actinomycetota; class Actinomycetes; order Streptosporangiales; family Streptosporangiaceae; genus Spirillospora. The sequence continues at coordinate 8,823 of NZ_SMKM01000252.1, forward strand.
CCCGCCCCGGCCGCCGCGGCGAGCGCGTCGAGCAGCGGCGGCAGCCCGCCGGGCGGCGGTGGCGGCCGGGTCCCCCAGATCTTCGGGTGGGCGGTGCGGATGCGCCGCTCGGAGTCGGCGAACGCCTTCTCGGTGAGCTTCTCGCCGGGGCCGAGGCCGCGGAACCTGATCGTCACGGCGGGGGCGCGGAGCTGCGCCGCGTACCGCTGGACCAGGTCGAGCACCGGGACGGGGCGGCCGATGTCGAGGGCGAACGTCTCCGCCTCCTCCGCGAGCGCCGCCGCCTCGACCAGCAGGCCCGCCGCCTCCGCCACCGTCATGACGTGCCGCGCCGCCTCCGGGTGCGCGAGCGTCACGACCTCCCCGGCGGCGATGCGGCGGGCGAGCGGGCCGAGCGGCGCGCCCGGCGCCCCGAGGACCCCGCCGACGCGGACGGCGGCGAAGCACGTCGGGCCGCCCGTCGCCGTCTGCAGCAGCAGTTCCGCGAGCCGCATCGTCGCGCCGAGCACCGACGTCGGCTCCGCCGCCCGGTCGGACGAGACGAGCACGAACCGTGGCACCCCGTGCCGCACCGCGGCGTCGAGGACGTGCCGGGTGCCGAGCACGTTGGCGGCGACGCCGCCGCACGGGTCTTCCTCGACGGCCGCCAGCCGGTGCCGGCCCGCCGCGTGGAACAGCCGCTCGGGCCGCGCCTCCCCGACGACGGCGGCGACGCGGGCGGCGTCCCGCACGTCCGCCTCGGCGAGGGTGACCCGCCCGCCGCCCGGCCGCCCGGCCAGCTCCCGGGCGAGCCGCTCCAGCCCGCGGCCGTCCTTGTCGACCAGGCACAGTGCGGCCGGGTCGAGCCGCCACACCCGCCGGCACAGCGCGCCGCCGACCGTCCCGCAGGCACCGGTGACCAGCACCCGCCGGCCGCGCAGCAGGCGCCGCCCGCGCGGATCGCCGAGCAGGATCTCGTCCCGGTTCAGCAGCGGGTCGAACGGGCCGGCGTGCGGTGCGGCGGACGGTGCGGCGG
>NZ_SMKM01000253.1 GCF_004348665.1 Actinomadura sp. GC306
CCACTGAACTGGCAAGGACAGGCGCCCCGGTCACGGCCCGGGCTCTCGTAGCCGACCCTGACCCCGCAACGTCACCGACCACCAGGAGCGACCACGGCAACCCTGCCCAGGGGACGCCCCGCCCAGGTCACCGGCACCCACCTGCAGCCGACAGTTCTCCGGCCGGCGCACCGCCCCCCTGAGCGACCGACCCGACACGGCCGGGCGCCGGAGTATCAGCGCCCGGCTTCCACACATGGCACAAACGACCACCACTACGGGTCGCCGTGGCGCTGCCCGCCCCGGTTTAACGTGCAGGCGCCCCACACAGCGGGTTGACGGGACGAGGTTGGCCTATTCCAGCAATCCACCCGCGGCCGGTCGTTATGCGATGTCCCGCGGCAATATCCGCGTCCAGGAAGAAGCCTCAAAGGTGAGGCGAATTCAGGACATGGCCGAGAAAATAGAGGCGAGACTTCTTATTCTCGGCGGGTGACGTGGAGTGAGACTTATAGCACTAGGTCGCCACCCGCGGGTGACCGTCGCAAAGCAGCCTCGAATTAGCCGCAAAGCCAGGAAACCTAACGGTACACCGTCCGTCTGTCCCCCAAAGCACGCACTATCGGGCAGGCTGCGGGCATGCGCCTCCCGCCTTGCCTAGGCGGGGTCCGGGCCATCACGGAGGCACGGTATCCGGATTCGGACGATTTGCCGCATAAATCGCACCGGGCGTCGGCGGAATCGTCGCGGATGATCGTGAGGCCGACTGTGAGCAATACTCAACGCTCCGTAGCCAAAGTGACTACGATCGGCATTCGCATGGTGACCGAAGCGATCCCCCGGGGCGAAGATGAACCGTTTCCTGGCACTTCCCGGCCTTGCCGCCACGTTCCGCGGCTTGCTCCGCCGTGTCGGCGGACTGCTGGGTTGTACCGTGATGGCCAGCGCCGTCTTCATCGGCGCAGCCGCGTCCGCGGACGCGCACCCGGCCCCCGAAGCGCACGAGTCGATACCGCCCGTCTGCCGTCAGGCCATGAGCACCACCGACCGTCACACCGTGTACGAGTGCAGGCGGGCGTGGAGTGCGATGCGCGAGAGGTCGCACACGAGGACGGAAGACGATGGAGAGTTCCACCGACGAGGTGACCGGTACGACGGACCGCACAGGACTCGGCGTCGGACCCCGTCACCGCGGTGGCTCGACGAACTGCTCCAACGTTGGTCCTCCGTGCCCCCCACGCCGCGCACGCCGACTCCGCCACGGTCACGTCCGAAGACCGAAACCCCGCGCCTCGCACCGCCGAAGCCGACCCGGACACGCTCCTCGAAGCCAGCCCCCGCCCCGACCCGCACACCGACGCCGGCGCCGACTCCCACGATGAGTCAGGCCGACGATCTCGAAGCGCCTCCACCTTCCCTCCAGCCGGTTCTCCTCCTCGGCCTGCTCCTCCCGCTCATGGTCGCGCTCTGCTACCCCTTCCGCCACCGGCTCCTGGCAGTCGCGGGGCGTCCCCCGTACCCGGTCACGCAGACCACGGAGCCGGTGCGGGTCGGTTATCGCCCCACGCTCGATCCTTTCGCCGCTCCGGTGCTGGCCCTGACCGGCTCGGGCGCGGCCCCCACCGCGCGCATACTGGCCGTCGCCGCCCTGGACGAGCACGGCGAGAACTCCCTTGTCGTCATTCCACGTCCCGACGCCACGGCCTTGTTCGGCCTGGAGGAAGACGAGCTCCTCGACGAAGACCCCGCGGCCCTCTTCATCCCGGGCAATCTGGATGCCGCCCTGGCCTACCTCGAAACCGAACTCGCCATCCGCGAGAACACGGGCGTGCAACAGGCGCGACGTCTACTTCTGGTAGCGAACCCCGAAGGAGAGAGCGACCGGATCAAGGCCCTCCTCGACCGTCACCCCGGCAGCGTCACCGTCATCCTCCTCGGCGCGTGGACGGGTGACCAAGTCACCGTCGACGACGAAGGCATGGTCGACGCCCCGTCCGCGCTGCACCTTCCGCCGCGCCTCCCAGCGCTGTCCCGGACCGAGGCCCGCGACCGGCTCCTCTCGATCCTGGCCCACCAGAAGTCACTTCAGAAGCCGCCTCCCAAGCGCCGCCCCTCCCGCCGCCCTCAGAACAAACCAAGCAACCCCCTCAAGGACTAGAACGTATTTTCATTCGGGTACATAGCAGTGGCCCACAGTCGCAGAGCTGGTCGAGCGACTGGGCCCGAGGGGTAATGCAAGTGGCCCCGCCCGCACCGTCGTGATCGAACACTCCCCAAGTGGAACGGCCAGGCACGCCGACCTCTCCCCCGACGAGCACACCCAACCCACCGGCAACACCGGACGGCGCGACGACCACGGGGAGGCACACGCCATCGTGGCGCAGGACCCCCAACGTCAACCCGGCATCGGACGCGGGCCTACCGCGCCGGGTAGCGTCCGAACGGTAAGAGTGGTTCCCCCGCCGCCGCCCGCAACGGCGTGATCGGAAAGCTCGACAAGTGGAACGGCGAGGCGCCAGTCGACCCCACCCCGATGAGCACACCCCAGCTCATCGGCCACGCCGGGCGGCGCGGCATCGACTGGCGGGACACGCCGTCGTGGCGTGGGCCCGAACGTCAACCCGGCGTCGGACGCGGGTCTACCCCGCCGGGTAGCGCCCGAGGAGTGGTGGGAATTGTCCCAGCGGGTGGATGCCGCCTGCTCCGACGCGGCCCCAGAGCTGTGGCTGGTGCCGCTACGGGGATCGTGAGTATCCGCGGCGATCATCATCTTCGTAGCCACCCCAGGTGTGGTGGCAGCAGGCGTCGGTGTTCGGGCCGTCAGGCCTACCGCGCACCGCTGCTCTACCGCGCGGGTGTGGGGTGAGCTGCAGCGCCGCTATGAACGCTAGCCCGAGCACTTTCTGGCCTTCGTCGCCATCGCCGCCACCCTGAACTGTCACCGCCGACTCCGAGAGATGGCGGCTAAGACGGGGCGCGTTCTTGTTTGGTGATCTCCGTCCGGACGGTGGTGAGCGCTCGGAGGGCCCGGCTGAGGGAGGTGGTCTCGGGGGGCACGTCGGTTTCGCGGTCCACGTAGGCGGCGCAGCGGTTGAGCCAGCCGCGGATGGCCTCCTGGATCCTGTCCTCGGAGCGCAGCGTCTTCGTCAGGGCGAGGACCCGTTTCTCCTCCGCGACCTGCCAGGCGAGGGTTTCGTCCGCGGCCAGGGCCTGGATGTCGGCGAGGGCGTAGCGGCCCAGTTGGTCTGTGGCGAGTTCGCGTTCGCCGGCGATCCTGTCGAACGTCTTGCGGGGCCAGTCGAGGATCGTCGCCGCGCCGCCGGAGTCGACAGTGTCGGTGAGCGGGCCCTTCCGGGCGGCGACGACCGCTCGGACGGCCGCCGGGTCGAGGCGGTCCAGGTCGCGCCGAAGGTAGACCGGGTGGCCGCGGAAGCTGCTGATGACGTTGAGGTCGCCCTGGGCCACCAGAACCTCGACGTCGCGGCGTTCGACGTCGAGCCCCACCCGGGCTGCCAGCCGCGCGGCCGCCCGAGCGGAGCCGACCGGCGGATCGTCACCAAACATGGCGATGACCTGCTGGCCGCGTCCCTCGACCCGTTCGACGACTTCCGTGGACCATCGCTCCCCGTCGATGTCGGGTTCGGGGAGGATGCCGTGCTCCAGGCCGACACGCAACTGCCACCGGGTGAGCCCGAGGCGGCCGGCGAACTGATGGGCCCCGTAATGGCCGCGAGTGATCTCCACAGGCATTGCCGCGCCTTTCTCGTGATGTTGACGCGACCAAGCCTCGCGGACGGTGACGGTGGCCATAGCGAAACGTCTCTCTGTGGATAACTCGGCGGCAGGTTGCGAAGTATCCGACCATTCGGGCATTCGGGGGTCGCGAGTGGCAGCTGGGGTGGGCCGGTGCCAGGCTGAGGGGATGAGCGACATACGGCGGCTGGGAGTCGGGCTCGCCGCACTGGGACGCCCGGCCTACATCAACGTCGGCAGGACGCATGAGCTACCGCACGACCGCAGTGTCGAGGGGATGCGCGAAGCCACCTGGGACGTCCTCGACGCCGCCTACGCGGCGGGCATCCGGTGGGTGGACGCGGCGCGGTCGTATGGGCGGGCGGAGGAGTTCCTTGGTGGCTGGCTCGCAGAGCGTTCGCCGGAGGACGTGACGGTATCGAGCAAGTGGGGTTACACCTACGTTGGTGGTTGGAAGACAGACGCGCCCGTGCACGAGGTCAAGAAGCACGCCCTCGACCGATACCGAGAGCAGTACGAGGAGACGCGTAGCTTTCTCAACGGGTATCTGTCCGTCTATCAGGTGCATTCGCTGACCGAAGACAGTCCGTTGTTCGGGGACGTCCGGCTTCAGGGAGCTCTTGCGGAAGCCTCTGCTGAGGGTGTCCGCGTCGGTTTCTCCACCTCCGGCCCGAGGCAGAAGGACACCATCCGCCGGGCGCTGGAGCTGCAGGTCGACGGGCAACGACTGTTCAGCACGGTCCAGTCGACGTGGAACATACTTGAGCCGTCTGCTGAGGACGCCCTGCGTGAGGCGCACGAGGCTGGGCTGCATGTGTTGGTCAAGGAAGTCCTCGCAAACGGACGACTGGCCGTTCATCCACCCGCGGCCGTGCAGGCGGTCGCTTCCGGATTGGGTGTACAGCCGGACGCTCTGGCACTCGCAGCTGCGCTGAGCCAGGGGTGGGCGGACACCGTCCTCGTCGGCGCGGTCAGTACGGCGCAGCTGGCCTCGAATCTGGCCGTGACAGAGGTAGCCCTGGCGGGAGACGAACTTGAGATGCTCGCTGGGCTCAGCGTTCCGCCGGAGCGCTATTGGACCGAACGGAGCGCGCTTCCCTGGACGTGAGGCACTCACGGGACGTGCGGCCGGATCGTGGCAACATTGAGCGGTCCCCACCACGAACGGATGCCGTTGCCCATGCAGTCAGACCTCCCAGAGATGATCGGCCCGTACCGTGTGGTCTCCCGGCTGGGTTCCGGCGGGATGGGCGAGGTGTTCCTCGGGGCGTCGCCGAGCAGGCGGCTCGTCGCCGTGAAGGTGATCCGGCCGGAGTTGCTGGACGATCCCAGATGGCGGAAGAAGTTCCGCCGTGAGGTGACCCTTGCGCAGTCGGTCAGCGGCTTCTACACGGCGCCCGTCGTGGACGCCGATCCGGACGCGGAGCAGCCGTGGCTGGCGACGCAGTTCATCCGCGGTGTGAGCCTGTCCAAGGTCGTCCAGCAGAAGGGCCCGCTGCGTGAACAGGCCGCCTGCCGGCTCGGGGCCGGCCTGGCCGAGGCGCTGATCGCGATCCACCGGACGGAGATCGTTCACCGGGATCTCAAACCGTCGAACGTCCTGCTCGCCTCGGACGGGCCGAGGGTCATCGACTTCGGCATCGCGCGCCCACTGGACGCCCTCCCCCTGTCTCGGACGGAGATTCTGGGCACCCCCGCCTACATGTCCCCAGAGCAGGCCCTGGGAGAACCCGTGCATCCGGAGAGCGACGTGTTCTCCCTGGGGTCGACGCTCGTGTTCGCCGCGACCGGAACGGCTCCTTTCGGGAGCGACCGTAAGGTCCGTAGCCGCATCGTGTACGGCGAACCGGACCTCACGCGGTTGCCCGACCCCATGCGCGGGCTGGTGACGCGGTGCCTCCTCAAGGACCCCAGCGAACGCCCTACACCCGAGCAGATCCTCATCGCGCTGTCGACGTTGCTGGACGCGCACTACGGCGACGAGTGGCCGCCCGCCGATGTGGAGCAGCTGCTCGGTGCTCAGCAGCGGACGCTCGTCGAGATCACCGCCGAGTTGCCGACCCTGCACGAGCCACCGCCCCGGGGGCATTCTCCGGTCGGCTGAGATCCTCCTCACGCTCGCTCAACACCGTCCCGAAGTCACCGAGGTCTCCCCTGGGCTGCACAAGCCCGATGCAGAGCGCCGGCGTGCGCGGACTACGCAGAGGGCAAGTATTTGCCCATGTGATCACGTGGATACGATGAACGACGGGACGAGCGGACGTCTCCGCAGGTGTGGACGCAGTTGGGAGTGACGAGTATGTCGGATTTCGAGCTCAGCCACGCGGGCGGCCGGATGCCTCTGGAGGTGACCGAGGCGACGGAGGGTCCCTCGGGCCTGGGTGTCGGCAGCCTCCTCAAGGAGACGGGTCACGTCACGCTCGACCCCGGTTTCACCAACACGGCGTCCACGACGTCGGCCATCACCTACATCGACGGTGAGGCGGGCATCCTCCGGTACAGGGGCTACCCCATCGAGGAGCTGGCGGAGAAATCGTCCTTCCTGGAGGTCGCGTACCTCCTGATCTATGGCGAGCTGCCGACGTCCGACCAACTGGCCGAGTTCACCGACAACGTCCGCAACCACACGCTGCTGGACGAGAAGTTCCGCGCGTTCTTCTCCGCCTTCCCGCGCAAAGCGCACCCGATGGCGGTCCTGTCGTCCGCGGTCAGCGCCTTGTCGACGTTCTATCAAGACAGCCTTGACCCATTCGAGCCAGAGCAGGTCGACAAGTCCAGCATCCGGCTCATAGCCAAGCTGCCCACCATCGCGGCGTACGCGTACAAGACTTCCAACGGCCAGCCGCTCCTCTACCCCGACAACTCCCTCGGGTACGTGGAGAACTTCCTGCGCATGACGTTCGGACTGCCCACGCAGCCGTACGAGATCGACCCCGAGATCATGCGCGTGCTCGACATGCTCTTCATCCTGCACGCCGACCACGAGCAGAACTGTTCGACCTCGACCGTGCGTCTCGTGGGGTCCAGCCAGGCGAACCTGTTCTCGTCGGTGTCAGCAGGGGTGGACGCGCTGTTCGGGCCCCTGCACGGAGGCGCCAACCAGGCCGTCTTGGAAATGCTGGAGAGCATCCACCAGGACGGCAACGACATCGACGCGTTCGTGCGGCGCGTCAAGAACAAGGAGCCCGGCGTCAAGCTGATGGGCTTCGGGCACCGCGTCTACCGCAATTACGACCCGCGGGCCGCCGTGGTGAAGAAGGCGACGAGCAAGGTCCTCGACGCCCTCGGCATGTCCGACCCGCTGCTCGACCTCGCCATGCGCCTCGAAGAGGTCGCGCTGAGCGACGACTACTTCGTCGAGCGGAAGCTCTACCCGAACGTCGATTTCTACACCGGCGTCATCTACAAGGCGATGGGCTTCCCGACCAACATGTTCACCGTCCTGTTCGCTCTCGGCCGCCTGCCCGGGTGGATCGCCCAGTGGCGCGAGATGCTCGACGACTCGTCCACCAAGATCGGACGTCCCCGTCAGGTGTACGTGGGCCCGACCGAGCGCCACTACGTGGAGCCCTCCGCCCGCTAATAGGCGCCGCTTCGTACCTCTGGGACTTGCCGTGTGCCGGCACCCGGCGATGGCGGGCGGGTTTCCGCAACCCGCCCGCTGTAGATCGCGTGGTGCCGGGCCTCAGAGTTAGCCCATTGCGACGACTCGGAGAGCGCCAGCCCCGTCTACGGCCTTTCTTGTCGATCACGGCCGATCTCAGCCATGTGCGGAGTTACCGGTGAACGACCTGGTCACCGCGCTAACGCACGCGAGCATGGACAGAGAACTCCAGGACGAGCGCGAACTGGGTCGCTTCTTCTCGCTCTTCGTCATGGCAGGGAACGAAACCACACGCGATTGCGTGTCCCATGCTCCGTCCTCACCGACCACCCGCCAAGCGACTTCCAGGTCTCCGTGCCACGGGCGCGCCCGTCCGGCGGCGCACCAGTTCATCAGCGGGATCGAAGACGCACCCTGCGCCTTCTAAGACGCTCCAAATAGAACATTCGCGACTATCCGCCTCCCCTTTATCCACAGGTCCGGGTTTTCTTCCCTCTCCGCGGCGGCCTCCTCAAAGCTGGACGGCACCTACCCCGTCCGAGGACCCGAGGAGAGCGCCATGACCATCACCATCACGGTTCCCGAAGAGACCACCGCCGGCTTCGTCGTCGCCGCGGACAGGGACCCGGGCGACGTGGCCACGACGATCCGGCAGCTGCTGCCCGCCCCGTTCGCGGCCGCGGTGTCGATGTGCCTCGGCACACCACGCCTCGTCACCACCACCCATCGCGCAGTGGACTCGCCGTGGGAACTGAGCGGAGTCACGGCCGCAGACGAGGACGACACCGAGCGGGTCCGGCAGGCCACGCGGCACATCGGGGTCACGTCCGTCCTGCCCGTGGGCGACCTGCCCTCGGGCCCGCACCTCGCACGCGCGGCCGCCAGGGCGATCGCCGAATCGCTCGGCGGCGTCCCGGTGGACCTCACCCTGAACCAGGTGCTGCCCGTCATCCCCTTCGGGCGATTCGACGAGTTCGTCCTCGCCGACCACTGGATCGGCGCCGCGCTACCGCCCTTCCGGAACTCCGCCCGCTGCCCGGCCGAGGAGGACGCCGTCGACGGCTGTGCCTGCGTCCGGCTGACCACCCGCGGCCTGTGCCGGTTCGGCCTTCCCGAACTCGAGATGTCGGACGTCGCCTGCCCGCATGACCTCGCGGCGCTCAACATCCTCCGCACGACGGCGCAGCGGCTACTTCCCCTGGGCAGGCACCCGGGCGAGCACATCTTGCCAACCGAGTTGATGCTGACGAGCGCCGACTTCTCCCACTATTGGGGAAACCGCGACCCGATGTGGGACGACGGTCCCGTCCCGGTACGCCTCACCCGGGTCGCGCCCGACCGGCTGCGCATCCGCCAGCCGGCGGACTTCCCGGGGACCTTGAACGAGTGGCTCTGGGACGACCTGCCGCCCGTCCTCCACGAGGTCCTCAGCTGCGAACCCGAGCACGCCACCCCCACCTGACGACAACGGCCGCCGATCAAACGCTCGCACCCACCGAGAAGGCAAGCGACGCTTCACCGCGACCGAGTTGATACTCCGTTCGGCACCGACGTCGCCCCAGTAGCGTCGGGGTGCATGGAGAACGATGGCGTACCGGGTTCACTGGGGAAAGTCCTGCAGGACATAGCGACCGAACGCGAGACCCAAGACCGAATGTGGGGGGTACAGGATTTCCCCGATGGAAGCGGACCGGAGTTCACCGAGCGCGCGGAGGACGCCAAACGACAATGCTCCTCGGCCTGGACAAAGGGTGAGCTGACCTGGCGGCACATCCTCACAGAAGAGTTCTTCGAGGCGCTGGCCGAATCCGAGCCCGCTGCCCTCCGAGCCGAACTCGTCCAGACAGCGGCGGTCGCGGTGAAGTGGATCCAATCCCTGGACCGGCGGCACGGCGAGTCCGTGCATCCGGTCGGAGAAGGCCGTGGACGTTCCGAGAAGCTTGTCCGGGACCGCATTCCCGAAATCGTTCACGCCTCCGGGCGTGTACCGGTAACCCGCGTCGCGAGCCCCGGCGAGTACGCCGGGCTGTTGCGCACGAAGCTCTACGAGGAGGCCGGTGAGTACACGGCGAGCGGCGACCCGGCCGAGCTCGCCGACCTCCTGGAGGTCATCCATGCCCTCGCAGCCCTGCACGGACTGACACCCGACGACCTAGAGGAAGGACGCGCACTCAAGTCAGCCGAACGGGGAGGTTTCTCCAACCGCCTCGTCCTACGACTCCCCGATTGACCCACCCGGACCACAGCGCCCAATGAAGGTTCGGAGGTAAGGAGACCTGTCACCGCGCGGGCGCAGGGGCATGACGGCGTGGCTGTCGACCTTCCGGCCGATGATGGTTCAGCCGGGCTCCAAGGCGCGGGCGGTGCGGAGCCAACGCCCTGGCAGCGGCCTCGTCGGCTGGTCGGGCGGCGGGAGCCGCGGCCACCCATGCGGGGGTGGCGGCGTCGTGGAGGGTGCGGGCC
>NZ_SMKM01000254.1 GCF_004348665.1 Actinomadura sp. GC306
GCAGGTGCGCTAGCTTTCGGGGGATGAGTTCCGCGAAGCTGACGTTTCGTGCCGCCACGAAGGCCGATGTTCCCGCGCTGGTCGCGCTCATCGAGCGGGCCTACCGGGGCGATGAGAGCCGTGCCGGGTGGACGACCGAGGCCGACCTGCTCGGCGGCCAGCGCACGGATGCCGGCATGGTCGCGGCGGTGGTGGACGACGCGTCCGGCCGCCTGCTCGTCGGCGAGGCGGACGGCGTCCCGGTGGCCTGCTGCCAGCTGGAGAACCGCGGCGGCCACGCCTACTTCGGCATGTTCGCCGTGGACCCCGGTGCCCAGGGCGGCGGGCTCGGCAGGCGGGTCCTCGCCGAGGCCGAGCGCGTCGCGCGCGAGCAGTGGGGCGCGGACGAGATGCGCATGACGGTGATCACCCTCCGCGCGGAGCTGATCGCCTGGTACGAGCGGCGCGGCTACGTCCGGACGGGCCAGACGCAGCCGTTCCCGTACGGCGACGAGCGCTTCGGGCTCCCCAAGCGCGACGACCTGGAGTTCGAACACCTGGTGAAGAAGCTCGCCTGATACCGGGCTTGCCCCGTCCCCCGATTGTCCTGCCACGGAACCGCACCGCCGTTCCGCCATGCCTCCATGCCCGGCCGCCCGCGATTGCTAGTTATTACGTAGTTACGTAGTATTGGATTCGTGGCAGATGAGGAGCTCGCGGAGCGGGTCGGGCGGCTGGAAGAGCGCGTGGCCCGGCTCGAAGGCGCGGACGCCCAGGCCGACGCCCCGAAGGCGGACGGCACGTTCTGGGCGCTGAACGGCCTGAAGGACCGCGTCGACGACCCGGGCGCGGTGCTGTTCACCGGCTCGGTGACGCTCCCGTCCGGCGAGCACTACGAGTGGCAGCAGGGCCACACCGTGGACGACCTGCTCGCCGACGACTGGTCCGAGGCGGCCGAGACCATGTCGGCGCTCGCGCACCCGGTGCGCCTGCTGCTGCTGCGGGAGATCCTGCACGGCGCCCGGACGACCGCCGAGCTGGCCGCCCACGAGCGACTCGGCACGACCGGGCAGCTCTACCACCATCTGCGCCAGCTGGTCGCGGCCGGCTGGCTCCGGACCGCGGCGCGCGGCCGGTACAGCGTCCCCGGGGAACGGGTAGTGCCGCTCCTCGCCGTCCTCGCGGCGACCCGCCGCTGAGCACCACTGGGAGGGAACATGCACAGGACACTCGCCCGATTCAGGACGTTCTTCGTCCTGCTCGGCCTGGTACTGGCGTTCAGTACGCCGCTGCACGGCCGCGGTGCGCTGTCGATGGCGGGCACGGTCATGATCGTCTGCGGTCTGGCGCTGTTCTTCGTGCCCGGCGCCGCCCCCGGACGGGAGCCGGTCGTGCTGCGCAGCCCCGTGCGGGGACGCTGGGTACCGGTTAACAGCCCTGCCGACAAGGTCCCCAGCCACGGCACCCACGAGCTGGGGCAGGCGTACGCGATCGACCTCGTCCACGTGCCCGAGGGGGCGCCGGAGTGGCGGCCGCTGCGCAAGGGGCCGATCGCGTCGCGGCCGGAGTCGTTCCCCTCGTTCGGGCAGGAGATCACCGCGCCCGCGGACGGTGTCGTCGTCCAGGCGAGCGGATGGCAGCGCGACCACTGGAGCCGCAACTCGTGGCCCGCGTTCGCCTACCTCATGATCGAGGGCGTCTTCTTCCGCGCGCTGCTGTCCTACCTCACGCTGTCGGCGGGGCGGTTCGTGATCGGCAACTCCGTGGTGCTGGACCTCGGCGACGGGGTGTACGCGGTGCTCGCCCACATGCGGCGGGGGTCGGTGCGGGTCCGGAAGGGCGACCGCATCCGGGCCGGGGACGTCCTCGGCGAGGTCGGCAACTCCGGCAACTCGTCGGAGCCGCACCTGCACTTCCACCTGATGGACCGTCCCCGGCCCGGCGCGGCCGCCGGGGTGCCGTTCGCGTTCCGCTACGAGAGCGGCGGCGAGGTGCGCACCGGGGTGCCCGGCGGGCGCCGGCCGTTCGTCCCGGTGACCGGGGAGCAGGTCGGCGGCGGCCAGGCGGCCTGAGCCGGCGCCGCGCGGGTCAGCGGGCCGGGGGCCGCCAGCGCGGGTCGCGTCCGGAGGCGGCGACGGCCCGCTCGAAGGGCGCCGCGTCCTCGGCCACGGGGGCGGGCGCGGCGAACCCTTCGTACTCGCGGTACATCTCGGCGTTCTTCTCGACGGTCTTCAGCACGAACCGTCCGGTATCGGCCGAGACCCGGTATTCCTGGCCGGTGGCCTTCGCGACGTCCCAGCCGTGCAGGGCCATCTCCAGGATGAGCATCGCGGCGGTGTCGGCCGCCGGGGTGCCGGAGATCTCCCCCTCCCACACGGCCGGGTCCGCCCAGGCGGCGACCGCGCGGTCGATCTGCTCGGCGTAGTCCTGTGCCCAGCCGTCGCCGGCGGTGAAGTCGCGTTCGGTCAGCTCCTCCGGAAGCTCCTTGCGGAGCGCCCGGTGCTCAAGGCCGTGGGACGTATAGAGGACGAGGTGGTTCACGAGCGTCCGGAGGTCGTACTCCCCGCACGGTGTGGGGTCCGTCAGACGGTCCTGCGGGACACCGCGGGCGATTCGAGCGGCCTCGGCGGCGCATTCCTTCATGTAATCGTGTTCGTGCATGTCCAGCACGCTACGGACGCCCGGTGAGCGGCTTCTTGGACAAACGCGCCAACTATCCTGGTCACGTGCCGGATATGGGACGTGGGGTGCTGTACCCGCACGAACACGCGGGCATCGCCAGCGTCGACCGCAGGCCCCCGAGTGCCGCCCTGGCGCCGTTCGTGGAGTTCTACTGGAACGTCCGGTGGCGGACGGACGAGCCCTACGAGACGAAGGTGCTGTCCCACCCGAACGTGCATCTCGTCTTTGAGGAGCCTGTGCCGCTGGTCTACGGGGTCGATCGGTCGCTGTTCGTGCGCCGGCTGGAGGGTCGGGGTCAGGTTCTCGGCGTGAAGTTCCGTCCCGGCGGTTTCCGCGCGTTCACGGCACGGCCGGTCATCGACCTCGCCGACCGCCGAGTTCCCGCCTCACGCATCTTCCGCCCGGAGGTGGACGACGTCAGCCGCGCCGTGCTCGCCCACAGCAGCGTCGACGCGATGGTGGGGCAGGCTGAGGAGTTCCTTGTGCGCGACCTCCCCGACCCGGATCCCGTCGCAGGCGAGGTGGCCGCGATGGTCGCAACCATCACCTCCGACCCCACCCTGTTCAGGGTCGACCAGGCCGCCGACAGGCTGCACGTCTCGGTCCGCACCCTGCAGCGGCTTTTCGCCGAGTACGTGGGGGCGAGCCCCAAGTGGGTCCTGCGCCGGGCACGCATCCACGAGGCCGTGACCCGTGCGGACCAAGGCGTCCCGTTCGAGTGGACGACCTTGGCCGAGGACCTCGGTTACTCCGATCAGTCGCACCTGACCCGCGACTTCACCGCAACCGTCGGTGTGTCACCCGCCAAGTACGCCGGATCCTGACCCCCGTTACCTGGGGATGAGGCGGAACGCGATGAAGGCCGGGAGCACCTCCAGCTTGGCGTGGTCCTCCGGGTAACGGACGGCCATCTCCGGGACCGGACGAGGTTCCAGCAGCTCCTCTATGACGAACCCCGCTTCGCGGAAGTCGGCGCATACCGCGGTCAAGGGACGACGCCATGCGCGGATGGGCCAGTCCCGGTCAGGATCCAGTGACTCCTCCACACGTTCCTCTGTGAAGTACGAACCGCCCAGGCGCACCCAATGCATGAGGGGGTGCTCGGTCGACAGGACGACGGCGCCGCGCCGCGTCAGGATGCGGCGGAACTCGCGCAGGAGGCCGACCCGGTCGTCGATGTAGTGCAGCGCCAGCGCGCAGACGACGAGGTCGGCCGATCCGTCCGGGACCCAGGTCAGCGGCTCGGAGAGGTCGTGGACGCGCAGGTCGGCGAGGTCGTCGCAGCGCGCGCGGGCGAGGTCGACCAACGTGGGGCTCACATCGCAGCCGGTGACGCGGGCTCCCCGTTTCAGCAGCTCACGGGCGTAGAGCCCGGGTCCGCAGGCCGCGTCGAAGACCGCGAAGCCGCCGACGTCCCCGGCGAGGTCGAGTACGGCTGGACGGTCGTAGAGGGCGTTGTAGGGGCTGTCCTCGGCATGGGCGGCGTACTCGTGGGCGAAACGCTCATACATGCCCTGATCGTCCCAGAAGGATCAACAGGGCGTGTCAAGGCGAGGGGCCGATCTCGGTCAACTCCCGGGCTCGCGGGCGTCCGGACGCGGCTCGGCTCGACTCGACTCGGCTCAGCGGGCGGCGAAGAAGGCGCGGAGGGTTCGCGAACCCCGACCGACCCGCGAGCCCTCCGCGCCTTCGCCTGTGGGGCGGCCGAGGCGCGGGCCTCGACCACCGTTTCCGTAGAAGAAGTACGCTAAAGCGGTCTGCGGGGGTTCAACCGCCCGGAACCAGACGAGGGCGGGGCAAGTCATATGCAGGTGCTTCTCATCGAATTCTCGCGGGACGGGCGGCGTTGACCAGCGGTGACGGCTCGCCCGCGGGCGGCCCGCCGAACCTGCGCAAGGAGCGGCGTCCGGCCGAGTCTCGCCCGGGTGGCCCGGCGTGGATCGTCGTCCCCGTCCGCGTGGTCGCGCTGATCGTCCTGGTGCCGCTGCGGCTCGTCCACGACGTGGCCGTGCAGATCGGGCGGGGCATCGGGGCGGTGTTCAACCGGCTGATGCGGGCGCCGATCTGGCTCGGCCGCCAGATCGGCCGGGTGCTGCACGCCGTCTGGCGCGGGCTGTACCGGTGGCTGCTCGCCCCGGTCGGACGCCTGCTCGCGGCGGTCGCCCGGGGGATCGGCGCGCTGCTCGCCTTCCTCTTCGTCCGGCCCGCGGGCTGGTTCGGTCGCTGGGTGGCTCGCCTGGCCCGCTGGCTTCACCGCACGCTGCTCGTCCCGATCGGCGCCTTCCTGGCCATGATCGGACGCGGCCTGCACCGGTTGCTGCTCCTCACCGGCCACGGGCTCGCGCTGCTGTTCACGGGCCTCTTCACGGGCCTCCGCCTGCTGGTCAACGCGCTCGTCGTCGTCCCGGCCGTGTTCCTGTGGAGCCACCTCCTCCGGCCGCTGCTCCTCGGCCTCCGCTGGCTGGGACTGGTCCTGCTGGTACGTCCCGCCCAGGCGGTGTGGCGGTACGTCCTCGCCCCGGTCTTCGCCGGGCTCGCGGCGGCGTGGCGGCTCGCGGGCCGCGTCGTGCGGTGGCTCTGGCGGACGCTCGTCGTCCTGCCCGTGCGGACGCTGGTCGTCGAACCGGCGCGCTGGGTCGGGCGCAGCGTGCTGCGTCCCGTCGGCCGCGGGCTGCGCGGGGTGTGGCGGGCGTCGGTCCGCGACCCGCTCCGCGCCGCCCGCCGGACGGTACGGGAGACGAGCCGCGACATCCGCCTCCAGCTCCGCCGCGCCTTCCGCGGCTAGCGGCGAGCCGCGCCGGCCCCTCGCGGGAACCGGCGCGGCCTGCCGTCGTCCTACCTCAGGGCCTCACTCGGAGGCGGTGTCCTGCTCCCGGTCGTCGCGACGCCGGTTGCGTTCGCGCATCCTCTTGAGCAGTTCCTTGCGCTCGGCGGCCTGCTCGCCGCCGTTGCCGGCCCCCTGCGGCCCGCCCCCGCGCAGCGCGCGCCGCGAGAGGTTGTTGCGCTGGCCGCCGACGCCCAGCATGCCGTTCCGGCGGTTCTTGGACATGGGTTCTCCCGTTCGGCTGGGTGTTCGTTGCGGATGCACCCAGGTCCGGCCGTCGGGAGCGGGAACTCAGGCTCCGATCGCGTCCCGGCCGGACCCGGCGCCGGGACGGTCGCGGTACACGCGCTTGGGAGCCGGCCACCACGCGGTGGCCTCACCGATCAGCAACATGCGGCCAGGCTAGGCGCCGGGTCCGCACCCCTCAACGCATTTTCGGGCGGCCCCGGCTGAGATACTGCGGGCGATGTATCGACTCCTGTTCTCACTGGTCATCACCCGGATCTCCGCGGAGACCGTCCACCACCTGACGCTGCGCGCGCTCCGCGTCCTGCAGGCGGTGCCGGGGGCGGTGCCGCTGCTGCGGCGCCTCCTCGCGCCCCGCGACCCGGCGCTGGCCGTGCGCGCGCTCGGGCTCGACCTCCCGAGCCCGCTCGGCCTCGCCGCCGGGTTCGACAAGGACGCCGTCGCCTACGAGGCGCTCGGCGCGTTCGGGTTCGGCCACGTCGAGATCGGCACCGTGACGGGCAGCCCGCAGCCCGGCAACCCGCGCCCGCGGCTGTTCCGGCTCGCTCCCGACCGGGCGGTCATCAACCGGATGGGCTTCAACAACGCGGGCTCGCAGGCCGCCGCCGAGCGGCTGCGCCGCCGCGGCACCGGCACGGTCGTCGGGGTCAACATCGGCAAGACGAAGGCCGTCCCGGAGGCGTCCGCGACGGCCGACTACGTGGCGAGCGCCGAGCGGCTCGCCCCGCACGCGGACTACCTCGTCGTCAACGTCAGCTCCCCCAACACCCCGGGCCTGCGCGACCTGCAGGCCGTCGAGCACCTGCGCCCGCTGCTGGCGGCCGTGCGCGAGGCCGCGGACCGCTCCACCGGCCGCCGCGTCCCGCTGCTGGTCAAGATCGCCCCGGATCTGGCGGACGACGACATCGACGCGGTCGCCGGCCTCGCGCTCGACCTCGGCCTGGACGGCGTCATCGCCACCAACACCACGATCGGCCGGGACGCCCTGCTCAGCCCGCCCGCCCTGGTGAAGGAGACCGGCGGGCTGTCCGGCGCGCCGCTGAAGGAGCGGTCGCTGGACGTCCTGCACCGCCTGCGGGCCCGCACCGGCGGCCGCCTCACGCTGATCTCGGTCGGCGGGGTCGAGACCGCCGACGACGTGTGGGAGCGCCTTCAGGCGGGCGCGACGCTCGTCCAGGGCTACACCGGCATGATCTACGGCGGTCCCCTCTGGGCGCACCGCATCAACCGGGAGCTGTCCCGGCGCGTCCGGGAGAGCGACTCGAAGACCCTTCCCTGATCTGCATCTCCTCCGGGCGGCTTTGCCAGTTGGTGCCTCGGCGGACGGCATCGGCGGGCCGGGGCGGGGCACGGTGCAGGTATGTCCGGCGAGCCGAGCGTGCGCGAGCCGACGGTGCGCGAGCCGACACCCGTGACCCGCGAGACGCTGCTGATCCGGGTCGCGGGGACGCTGCTCCTCGCGCTGCCCGCGATCGTGACGTGGACGGGCGGCCTGCAACCGCCGGCGCTCGCCGCAGTGGTGATCTTCGGCGCCGGGGTGCTGTCCGCGGCGATCCTGCTGACGTGGGCGGCGGAGACCGCGCGGGCGGACGTCCCCGGCGCGCTCGCCGTCGCGCTGCTGGCCCTCGCCGCGCTCCTGCCCCAGTACGCGCTCGACCTCTACTTCGCACACGCCGGAGGGACGAAACCGGGATACATCGCCTACGCGGCGGCGACCATGACCGGCGCGAACCGGCTGCTCGTCGGGGTCGGCTGGGCGCTGGCCGTGCTGGCGTTCGCGCTGGGCGTGCGGCGGCTGGCCGGACGTTCCGGCGGCGGCTCCGGCCGGCACGCGGCGCGCGGCACGGGGCGGCGCACCGTCCGGCTCGCCGCGCGGCACCGCGTCGAGCTGGGCTTCCTGGCGCTCGCGGCCGTGCTCGGCTTCATCCCGGCGCTGACCGGGGAGGTCGGCTGGTACCTCGCGGTCGTGCTCGTCGCCGTGTACGTGCTCTACCTCGTCCGGATCGCACGCGGCGCCCCGGACGACACCCGCACGACCGCCGGGGTCCCGGGACGGCTGGTCGAGCTGCCGCCGCGGCGGCGCCGGATCGCCGCCGGGGTCTGCTTCGCGGTCGGCGCGGTGATCGTCTACATGTCCACGGCCCGGTTCGGGGACGCGCTCGTCGCCACCGGGATCTCCGCCGGGGTGGACGAGTTCCTGCTGGTGCAGTGGCTTGCTCCGGTGGTGGCCGAGGCGCCGCTGCTGCTCGCGGCGGCCATGTTGGCGTGGCGGCTGCGCGACTCCGCCGCGATGGGGACGCTGCTGTCCGGCAAGGTGAACCAGTGGACGCTGCTGATCGCCCTCCTGCCGTTCGCGTACCGGGTGGGCGGCGGCTCCTGGTCGCTGCCGCTCGACTCCCGGCAGACCGAGGAGATGCTGCTGACCGCCTCGCAGACCGTCCTCGGGCTCGCCTTCCTCATCGACCTGCTGTTCCGGCGATGGGAGGCCGCGGTCCTGTTCGTGCTGTTCGCGGTGCAGTTCGTCCTGCCGGGCGAGGACTTCAGGCTCCTCCTGTCGGGCGTGTACCTGGCGATCGGCTTCTCCGTGCTGATCGCGCGGTACCGGGAGCTCGGAGACGCGATGGAGACCGTGGTCCGCCCACGCCGTCGGCGGCGCTAGCCGAAGAAGCCGTCGGCGATCAGCTCGGGCAGGACGGCGTCCGCGTGCGCGCGGACCTCGGCCGGGTCCATGCCGGTGAGCTGCGCGATGGCGTCGAGGAGCGGATCGAGCGGCAGGGTGCCGTCGCAGACGCCGGCGAGGGCGGCCTCGACCGTCCCGACTCCGGCCGCGCGGCGCAGCCTTTCGGTTTGGCGGAGCACGATCCGCTCGGGGTCCTCGGCGCCGGGCGGGCCTATCTGCTCCTGGACCAGACCGGGGGCGACCCCCAAGGCTTGCCCACAGGCTGTGGAAAACTCGGCGCCCTTGACGAGGCCGTCGAGGACGTCCCCCACGTAGCCCCCGACCGGTTGCTCGACGGCGTGCCGGAGCTCCTCGATCCGGACGGCCGGGCGCTCACTGCGCCGCAGCGTGATCCAGCCGAACCCGATGCCGGTGACGCCGAGCCGCTCGAAGTGGTCGAGCCACGCCGCGTACCGCTCCCGGTACTCCGGCGTCCCCGCCTCGCAGGAATCACGTAGCCACAACTCGGCGTATTCTGCCGGATCCTGGACGTCCCGCTGGACGATCCACGCGTCGCACCCGGCCACCCAGGAGCCCACGCGCTCCTCCCACGGGACGCCGTCCACATGCAGCCAATTGGCCAGGAGCTGGCAGTATCCCCCATCCGTCAGGTACTGCGGCGCGTCCTGGACGAGGCGCCGGCAGAAGTCGTCACCCGGCAACTCCGACTCGCGGTACGTGAACCGCCGCCCCTCGGACGGCGCCACCACGAACGGCGGATTGGACACGACCAGATCGAACCGCCGGCCCTGGACGGGCTCCAGCAGCGACCCGCGGAGCAGTTCGGCGCCGTCCACTCCGGAGAGCGCGAAGCTCATCGCGGCGAGCTCCAGCGCCCGCGGATTGACGTCCGTCGCGGTGATCCGCCCGCCCGGCGATCGCCCCGCGATGTGCACCGCCTGGACGCCGCACCCCGTCCCGAGATCGAGCACGTTATCCACACCCCTGTGGACAACCAGGCGGGCCAGACTCCCGGACGCACCGCCCGCCCCCACCACATGATCGGCCGCCGGAACCGTCCCCGACCCCGGCCGCACGGACAGATCTGACACGACATATCCAGCATGACCCGCGCCGCCGACCGCCTCCAGCGGCTCGACGCGCAACCGCGCCCGCACCTCCCCGCCCGACACCTCGACGAGCCCCGCGGCCACCAACTCGTCCACTCCGCCGACCGCCGCCGCGACCACGGGGACCTGCAGCCAGAAAAGCCGCGTCAGCACCTCAAGCGGCGACCCGTCCCCGGACGCCCGCAACGCCGGCACGATCTCGTCCCGCGCCAGAGCCCCGCCCGCGACCGGCCCGAGCAGCTCCCGAA
This sequence comes from Actinomadura sp. GC306, assembly GCF_004348665.1. GTDB lineage: Bacteria > Actinomycetota > Actinomycetes > Streptosporangiales > Streptosporangiaceae > Spirillospora. Next base: position 9,769 of record NZ_SMKM01000254.1, read on the forward strand.
CCCCGGCAACGGTGTAATCC
>NZ_SMKM01000255.1 GCF_004348665.1 Actinomadura sp. GC306
GCCCACGCCGACCCCGGCGGCCCCCACACCAAAGACGTCCTGACCAGCGTGATCGCCGCTCTCGACGAAGTCCATGGGCACGGCGGCGACACCGGCCGTTTGTATTATGACTACCTGAGGATGCAGCTCTCCGAGTCCGCCCGCGAAGTCCTGGAGGGGACGATGAAGATCACCGATTACGAGTGGCAGTCGGACTTCGCCAAAGCCCACCAAGCCGAAGGCGAAGCGAGGGGTGAAGCAAGGGGCAAAGCGCAGGGCAAGGCCGAAGGGGAAGCCAGATCGGTCCTTCTCGTCTTGCGCGCCCGGGGCATCGACGTTCCCGACCACGTCCGCGAGCGCATCACCAGTTGCACCGACACCGACCAGCTCGAACACTGGGTCCAACGAGCCACCACCACCGAGAGCGCCGAAGAACTTTTCACCTGACCCTCCGGCCCGGCTGACACTCTCCTGGAGACTCTGTGGCCATCGAGAACTACGAGTGGCAATCAGACTTTGCCAAAGCCCACCAGGCCGAGGGTGAGGCGAGGGGTGCGGTCGAGGGGACGGCCAAGGCTCTGCTTCTTCTCTTGCATGCTCGGGGATTCGACGTCTCTCATGAGCTTCGTGAGCGTGTTACGGGGTGTGGCGATATTGGGCAGCTTGAGCGGTGGGTAGAGCGGGCCGCCGTCGTTGAGGATGCAGATCAGGTTTTTGAGTGATTTTTCTGCGGCCACGCTCTCGGGAGTTTAGGCGGGACCTAGTAGGTCCCAGTGGTTTCCGGCTATGTCGAGGAACACGGCTACTCGTCCGTAGGGTTCTGCGCGGGGTGGGGTGGTGAACTCGACGCCGGCGTTCGTCAGGCGTTCGTGGGTGGCGTCGAAATCGTCCACTCGAAGGAAGAAGCCCACGCGGCCGGCGGTCTGGCTCCCGATGGCGGCGGATTGGTCCGGGCCGTCTGCTCGGGCCAGGAGGATTCCTGTTTCGGCTCCCGGGGGCCGGACGACGACCCATCGCTTGGGGCGTCCGTCGTTCGTGAGCGAAGGCGAGTCCTCGACCAGGTCGAAGCCGAGCGCTCCGGTGAAGAACCCGATGGCCTCGTCATAGTCGTCCACGACGATGGTGATGAGCTCCAGCCGCACCCTGCGAGCATACCTGGACAGATGTCTGATCGGCTGTCTATATTGCGAGGGCGGTCCACCTCTGGAGGGATTCGATGCCCAGCCGGTACGAAAGTCTGAGCCGTGCGCAGCTCGCCACGCTGGTACCGGAGCTGCTGCTCATCGGCCATCTGATCGACCGCGCGGGGATGCCGTTCTGCCTGGAGGCGTGGGGTCAGGAGGAGATGACCCAGGTCGCCATCGAGGAGTGGGCGGGCGCCAGTCCGATCTACACGCGGCGCATGCAGAAGGCGCTGGCGTTCGAGGGCGACGACGTGCCCACGATCTTCAAGGGCATGCAGCTGGACATCGGCGCACCGCCGCAGTTCATGGACTTCCGCTACAGCGTGACCGACCCCTGGCACGGGGCGTTCCACCTCGACCACTGCGGGGCGCTGCTGGACGTCGAGCCCATGGGGCCTTCCATGGTCAAGTTCATGTGCCATGACATCGAGGACCCGACGTTCGACGCTACGGCCGTGGCCACCAATCCGCAGGCGCAGGTGCGGCCGATCCACCGTCCGCCGCGACAGCCCGCCGACCGGCACCCGCACTGCTCCTGGACGGTGGAGGTCGATCCGAGCTACCCCGGCGTGGAGGCGATCCCGGCGCTCGCGGTCAATGAGCGGTCGCTGGCGGCCACGGTCGTCCTCGACGACATCGATCCGGCCGACGACGGTCTCGCCGACTACAGCGGGCCGCTCGTCGACGACCTCGACTTCGGAGCCTTCTCGCGCTCGGCGCTGGTCCGGATGGCGGACGAGGTCGTCCTGCAGCAGCACCTGCTGAACCTCTCGTTCCAACTGGCCGTGCGGGAGCGCGCGGCGGGTGACGAGGAGGTCTTCCGGCGTATTGCGCTCAAGCAGCTCATCGGGCATGCCGGGGTGGCCGCCGAGCGCCTGCACCGTGCGCTGGGATCGTCCGACACCCCGGAGGACGCGGCCCGGGTCCTTGAACTGCACCCGTTGATGAACCCGTTGCCGTATGTCCGGTTCAGCCGAGACGGGGACGCGGTCACGGTGTCGCACTCGCCGGCGCATCTGGACGGCGGGTGGCTTCCGCTGTGCACGCCCGAGACTCCCGACGCTCTGCGGGCGATCGTCCGCGCGGTGAACCCCTACTTGGACGTCGAGATGACCGGCACCGCGACCGACTGGACGGCGCGGGTCGTGCTCACCGACACCGCCGCTCCGGAGACAGGGGAGGTCGCGGTCACCAAGATCAGCAAGGGGGCCGCGTTCCGGTTCGAGCCGCGCCGGTCCCTTCCGATCTTCGTGAAGTGACCCGCCGCCGTCACCTGCGTCATCGTGTCGTCGCGGTCGACATTCGCCCCGGGGACGGGCGAATGGGGATGGTGCATAGCGGCAATCAGGGCTGCGCCTTCTTCGCATCTTGATGTTAGCGCTAACTTGGGAAGGGTAGTAAAAGGCGCTGCCGTGTTGCTACGTCGAACGGGCCTTCCTGCGGATGCCGACTAGGCGCTGCAGGGCGATGAAGGCGAAGAGCAGGACGCTGATGGCGATGCGCGTCCACCATGAGCTGAGCGTCCCCTCGAAGGTGAGCATGGTCTTGATGACGCCCAGGACGAGAACGCCGAGGAGGGTGCCGACCACGTATCCGGAACCGCCGGTCAGCATCGTGCCGCCGATGACGACGGCGGCGATCGCGTCGAGTTCCATGCCGACGGCGTGCAGCCCGTCGCCGGACAGGGTGTAGAAGGCGAACAGGACGCCGCCGAGGGCGGAGCAGAACCCGCTGATGGCGTACACCTGAATCTTGGTGCGGGCGACGGGCAGGCCCATGAGCAGCGCGGACTGCTCGCCGCCGCCGATCGCGTAGACGTTGCGCCCGGTCCGCGTCCAGTGCAGGACGTACACGGCCACGGCGAAGACGACCAGGGCGATGACGGCCCCCGCGGAGACGCGGACGCCGCCGGGCAGGGCGATCCGGTTCAGCGCGATGGTGTCGAAGAAGCCGTTCTCGATGGAGATCTGCTTCTCGCTGATGGTGAAGCACAGTCCGCGGGCGAGGAACATCCCGGCGAGGGTGGCGATGAACGGCTGGATCTCGAAGACGTGGATCACGTAGCCCATCGCCGCGCCGAACAGCGTCCCGACCAGCAGGACGAGCAGGATCACCAGCGGGCCGGGCAGCCCCAGCCGGGACGTCCCGACCGCGCACAGCATCCCGGACAGGGCGACGACCGACCCGACCGACAGGTCGATGCCGCCGCTGAGGATGACGAACGTCATGCCGATGGCGACGACGAGGAGGAACGCGTTGTCGATGAACAGGTCGGCGAAGACCTGGGCGGTGCCGAAGTTCTCGTAGCGCAGCGCCCCGGTCGCGAACGCCAGGACGAACAGGCCGAACGTGACGAGGACCGGGACGTGCCGGCGGTGCACCGCAGGCAGGGCGAGGGCGGTGGTCATGCGGGGACCTCGACTTTCTTGTCCAGTGCCGGCGGGTCCGTGGGCGGCGGGAGGGGTCCGGGCCGGCGGCGGCGCCCGACCTTGGCGCGGAAGGCCGGGGACTGGAGCAGGCACACGAGGGTGACGACGACGGCCTCGAACACCAGCGTGGTGCGCGGCGGGATGCCCGCCGTGTAGATCGTGGTGTTGAGGGTCTGGATGATGAGCGCGCCGACGACGGTGCCGGCGATGGAGAACCGTCCCCCGGTGAGCGCGGTGCCGCCGAGCACCACCGCGAGGATCGCGTCGAGCTCGATCCACAGCCCGGCGTTGTTGCCGTCGGCCGCGGACACGTCCGAGGAGATCATCCACCCGGCGACGCCCGCGCACGCGGCGCAGAACACGTAGCCGAGCACGATCAGCGAGGACGCGCGGATGCCGACGAGCCGGGACGCCTCCGCGTTGCCGCCGACCGACTCCAGCAGCATCCCGAGGGCGGTCCGGCGGGCGAGCAGGGCCGCGGCGCCCACGGCCGCCAGGACGATGAGGACCGCGACGGGCAGCCCCGCCAGGTGCCCGCCGCCGATCTCCCGGTACCCCGAGTCGCGGTCGATCGTGATGATCTGCCCGCCGGTGATGAGCTGGGCGATGCCGCGCCCGCCGACCATGAGGATGAGCGTCGCGATGATCGGCTGGATGGCGAGGCGGGTGACCAGGAGCCCGTTCCAGAGTCCGAGGACCAGGCACAGGCCGAGGCTGAGCGCGAGCGCGACGGCCACGCCCTGCCCCTCGCTGATCAGGTAGCAGGCCATCGCGCCGCTGATCGCGACGACGGAGCCCACCGACAGGTCGATCCCGCCGGTCGCGATGACCATGGTCATGCCGAGCGACACCATGATCAGCGGGGCGCCGAACCGGAGGATGTCGATCAGGCTGCCGTACAGGTGGCCGTCCCGGACGCGGACGGCGAGGAAGCCCGGCGTGACGATCGCGTTGACGGCGAGCAGCAGCACGAGGACCGCGACCGGCCAGAACAGCCGGTGCCTGGTCAGCCGGGCGAGGTTCGCGCGGTGCACGGGGTTCATGGCGCTCCGTTCGCGATCGTTTCGAGGAGCCGCTCGGGGGTGAGGGTCCCGTCGTTGGCGAGCTCCGCGACGAGCGTGCGGTCCCGCAGCACCTCGACCTTGTGCGAGAGCCGCAGGACCTCCTCCAGCTCGGCGGAGATGAACAGCACGCCGATGCCGTCGCCGGCCAGCGCCACGACGAGCTTCTGGATCTCGGTCTTGGCGCCGACGTCGATGCCGCGGGTCGGCTCGTCCAGGATCAGCAGCCGGGGCCGGGTGATGAGCCAGCGGGCGAGCAGCACCTTCTGCTGGTTGCCGCCGCTGAGGTTGCGGACCGGCGTGCCGGGGGACGGCGGCTGGATCCGCAGCTTCCGGATGTACTCGCCGACCAGCTCGTCGCGGCGCCGCGACGGCAGCGGCCTCGTCCAGCCGCGGGCGGCCTGCAGCGCGAGGACGATGTTCTCCGCGACCGTCAGGTCCATGACCAGGCCGTCGGCCTTGCGGTCCTCGGGGCAGAACGCGATGCCGCGGTCGATCGCGGCGCGCGGCGTCCGGAGCGCGACGGTCTCGTCGCCCACCCGGACGCGTCCGGTATCGGCGGCCTCGGCGCCGAACACCAGCCGGGCCAGTTCCGAGCGCCCGGAGCCGAGCAGCCCGGCCAGGCCGACGACCTCGCCCTCGTGGATCTCCAGGTCGACCGGGGTGAGCGCGCCGGTCCGCCCGGCGCCCTCCAGGGCGAGCAGCCGGTTCCCGCGCGTGATGGCCGGGGCGGCCTCTTCGAGCCGCTCCAGATCGCGCAGTTCCTGGCCGGTCATCCGGGAGACGAGGTCGAACCGGCCGAGGTCGCCGATCGGGTACTCCCCGACCAGCCCGCCGTTGCGCAGCACGGTGACCCGGTCGCAGATCTCGTAGATCTGCTCCAGGAAGTGCGAGACGAACAGGATGGCGACCCCGTCGTCGCGCAGCCGCCGCATGACGCCGAACAGCCGCTCCACCTCGCCCCGGTCGAGGCTGGACGTCGGCTCGTCCAGGATGAGGACCTTCGCGTCCAGGTCGACGGCCCGGACGATCGCGACGAGCTGCTGGACGGCGAGGGACTGCGCGCCGAGGGGCGCGGTCACGTCGAGGTCCAGGTCGAGCCGGGCCAGCAGCTCGGCGGACCGGCGCCGGATCCGCGTCCAGTCGATCCGGCCGAACCGGCGGGGCTCCCGGCCGATGAAGATGTTCTCCGCCACCGACAGGTTGGGGCAGAGGTTGACCTCCTGGTAGACGGTGCTGATGCCGAGCCGCTGGGCGTGCGGCGGGTCGTGGACCTGCACCTCCGCGCCGTCCAGCGTCATCCGGCCGGCGTCGGCCCGGTACACGCCGGTGAGCACCTTGATCAGCGTTGACTTCCCGGCGCCGTTCTCGCCCATCAGCGCGTGGATCTCCCCCGGGAACAGCCGGAAGGCCACGCCGTCGAGCGCACGGACCCCGGGGAACTGCTTGGTGATGCCGGTGACCTCAAGGACGGGCTCGGTCACGATGCCCCCTCCCCTGTCTCGCTGGTCGCGTCATGGCGGATCCCGCCGGGCCCGCGGGCCGCGCGCGGCGGCCGGCGGGTCCGGCGGGGGTCCGGGGTCAGTACTTGCGGGTGGGCAGGGCCTTCTTGGCGGCCTCCTGGTCGAAGACCGTCTCCTCGGTGACGATGCGCCGCTCGACGGGCTGGTCCTCGTGCACCTTCTTGACGATCTCCATGAGCTGCCCGCCGAGCAGCGGGTTGCATTCCACGATGAAGTTGATCTTGCCGTCGGCGAGGGCCTGCATCCCGTCCCGGACGGCGTCCACCGTGATGATCTTGATGTCCTCGCCGGGCTTCTTGCCGGCCTCCTCGATCGCCTGGATCGCGCCGAGGCCCATGTCGTCGTTGTGCGCGTACAGGACGTCGATGTCCTTGTGCGCCTTCAGCAGGGCCTGCATGACCTCCTTGCCCTTGGCACGGGTGAACTCGCCGGACTGCGAGGCGATCACCTTGAGGTTCGGATTGCTCTTGATGACCTCCTCGAAGCCCTTCTTGCGGTCGATCGCCGGAGCCGCGCCGACCGTCCCCTCCAGCTGGACGATGTTCACCGGCTCGGACGAGTCCTTGTACTGGTCCACGAGCCACTGGCCGGACTTCCGGCCCTCCTCGACGAAGTCCGAGCCGAGGAACGTCACGTACATGGACGCGTCGGAGTCCACCGCGCGGTCGGTGAGCACGACCGGGATGCCGGCCGCCTTCGCCTCCTTCAGGACCGCGTCCCAGCCGGTGACCACGACCGGGGAGAAGGCGATGACGTCGACCTTCTGCTTGATGAAGGACCGGATCGCCTGGATCTGGTTCTCCTGCTTCTGCTGCGCGTCGGCGAACTTGAGGTCGATGCCCGCCGCCGCGGCCTCCTCCTTGATCGACTTGGTGTTCGCCGTCCGCCAGCCGCTCTCGGCGCCGACCTGGGAGAACCCCAGGGTGATCGAGCCGGAGCCGGAGCCGCCGGAACCGGAGTCGCCGCAGGCCGCCACGGACGTCAGGGCGAGCGCCGCACCGGCGGCGGCGGCGAGGATTCTTCGCTTCATCGGGGGTTCTCCTTCGAGGGGTGGGACGGACGTGCTGTTAGCGCTAACATCACGCTCGGCGGACAACGGGGACGGCTGGGTCAGGCGCGGACGGCGGCGGTGGTCTCGCGGACGATGAGTTCGGGGCCGACGAGCCGCCGGCCGGGGGTGCCGTCCGCGGCGGGACGGCCGATGCGGTCCATCAGCAGGCCGAGAGCGTGCCGTCCGATCTCACCGAAGTGCTCGATGCCGTAGACGGTGGAGGCGGGCCCGTAGCGCGTGGTGTCGAAGCCGGCGACGCCGAGGACCCCCGACCCGCCGGTCACCAGGACCCGGGCGGCCACATTCGGCCGGTGGTCCAGCGCGCGGACGGCGGCGAGCACCCGGGCGCGGGTGGAGGCGCGGACCTTCGCGGGCGAGCTGAGGGCGCGGGACACCGCCATGGCCGGGACGCCCGCCAGCGCGGCCACGTCCTCCGTGCGGGCACGGCGCCCCTCGGCCGGGCCCCGGTCGGCCGGACGCCGCCGCGTCGACTCGCCCATCGTGCCTCCATGTGCCAACACGCTTGGCGAGAATGTTTGCGATAACGCTCTGCCGTGTCAATACCCCAGAGACCGGAACATCCGGCGGAACGACCCTGGAACAGGGCAATACAAGCCCCGACCCACGCCGGCGACCCTCGTGACGGCCCACGCATTGACGTCGGATACCGATAGCGCTAACAAGTCCCACGCCGTCAGGGCGTGAGGATGGCGCGCCCCCGGACTCGCCCGGCGTCGAGGGCGTCGATCGCGGACTGGAAGTCGTCCAGGGCGTACTTCTCGGTGTGCAGGGTGACCGCGCCGCGCGCGGCGAGGGCCATCAGGTCGCACAGGTCGTTGTAGGAGCCGACGAGGTTGCCGATGATGTTGATCTCGGCGGAGATGATGTCGATGGTGGGGACGTCGATGTTCTCGCCGTAGCCGACCACGTGGTAGTCCCCGGCCTGCTTGAGCATGCGCAGGCCCTCGGCGGTCGTGCCGCCCTCGCCGACGAAGTCGATGACGACCTCGGCCCCGCCGTGGGTGAGGTCGAGGACTTCTTCGACGTGGTCGCCGTCCGCGACGACACCATGGTCCGCGCCGATCGACGAGGCGAGGTCGACGGCCCCCTGGTCGCGGTCGACGACGATGATCTCGGCCGGACTGAGCGCCTTCAGCACCTGGACGCCGATGTGCCCGAGGCCGCCGGAGCCGATGACCGCGCAGCGGTCCCGCGGTGTGAGCCGGCGCGCGGCCTTCGCCGCCGCGTGGTACGCGGTGAGCCCGGCGTCGGCGTATGCCGCGACGCCGGCGGGCTCCAGCGACTCGTCCAGCTTCACCACGCTGCGCGCGTTCGTCCGGATGTAGTCGGCGTATCCGCCGTCGCTGTCGATGCCGGGGAACCGGCTGTTCGCGCAGTGCACGTCGTCACCTGAGCGGCAGGCGCGGCACAGCCCGCAGGTGACCAGGGGGTGCAGGATCACCTTGTCGCCCTCCGCGATCCCGGTCACGGCGGAGCCCACGGCGTGCACCCACCCGGCGTTCTCGTGCCCGATCGTGTAGGGCAGTTCCACGCCGGACTTCTCGGCCCACTGGCCCTCAAGGATGTGGAGGTCGGTGCGGCACACCCCGGCGCCGCCGATCCTCACGATGACGTCGAACGGCTCCTCCGGCTCCGGGACGGGGACCTCCGCCATCCGCAGGTCCTGGTGGTAGCCGACGACCTGGACGGCCCGCATCGCACTCATCAGCAGCACTCCTCGTGTGGGTTGGCGTGCACCGCCTTCCGCCGCGTGCATACCCGAGGCGACCGCCGACCATCACACGCGATCTTCGAGGGGAGTGGACGACCCTGAGAAAAGAGAAAAACCGCAGATCATCGATCTGCGGTTCCGTGGTACCCCCGAGCGGATTCGAACCGCCGTTACCGCCTTGAGAGGGCGGCGTCCTAGGCCACTAGACGACGGGGGCCGGACTGTTCGACCCGGGCGATCTCCCGCTCGGGCCTGCCCCACCTTACCGGACCAACCCCACCAGCTCGAACCGAATTCCCAGGCCCGGAGGAATTTTTGCGGCCGACACCCAAGCAGCCCTTGGACGTCGCAGATGATGTCATTGGGCGCGAACCGCAACCACGGGTGAGGGCGAAGCCCGAACACCGGGGGTTCCAGGGGGGCGCCCCCTGGAAGACACCAGGAAAACGGCGAAGCCGCCCCAAAAGGGCGGCGAGCAGGCCGAGCCAGTACCCCCGAGCGGATTCGAACCGCCGTTACCGCCTTGAGAGGGCGGCGTCCTAGGCCACTAGACGACGGGGGCGCATGTCCGCGCAAACGGACGCAGCTGGGGTACCAGGACTCGAACCTAGACTAAGTGAACCAGAATCACTCGTGCTGCCGATTACACCATACCCCAGTGAGGTACGAGCGCCCGTTCCGTTTCCGGCCGGTCGCTCGCGTCCCGATGAGAATACAGGACCTTGCGACCGCGACCAAAACGAATGGCGCGGGAGGTCAGGCGCGGCGTGCCGGGCGGGGGCCAGGGGGTGGTC
>NZ_SMKM01000256.1 GCF_004348665.1 Actinomadura sp. GC306
GCCTCCCCCGAGTCCGCCTGCCCCGGTGCATGACGCGCCCGCCGTCCCGCGCCAGGAGAAGCCCGCGGCGGCCCAGGCGAAACCGGCACCTGCCCAGAGCAGGCCCAGCGCGGCGCCGGGCGTCCCTCAGCGGGGCGTCACCACGGACGTGCCGGGCGCTCCGGCCGGCCCTGGGCGCGGGCAGCGGACACGGGAACAGGACATCCCCGTCGCCGGACGTGAACCGAGAAGGGACGCGGGCGACACGCGAGAGGTGCCCGCCGCGAGTGGCCGGGCACCGGGCGAGGGCGTGCCCAAGGTCGTGGTGATGCAGAAGGTGGTGCGGCCCGAGCATGTGCCGCACTATCTGGAAGGCGGCTACGACCTCGTCGCCGGTTACGTGCATAGGTTCCACGACGTCCGGGAGCTGACCACGCCCGGCGCCCTGATCCGCGGCCTCGGGCTCATCTACGAGGGCTCGCCGTTCACGCCGATGAGCGAGGAGATCCACGTGATCCGGTGGCCGGCGGTGAAGCCGCCGCTGTTCCGGCGGCCGCTCGGCGGGATCGACGAGTGGAGCATGGGGATCATCCCCGGCGGATGGGTGATCGAGAAGGCGCCGTTCCCCGGGTCGGGGTACGCGCCCGGCGACGGTCCCGCCATCCCCGAGTTCAAGATCGAGAGCCAGCGGCTGCCGCACGGTGCGGAGATGTACCGCATCGCCGCGGACGGCAGGGAGCGGCTGGTCGCCGGCTACGACGCCGACCTGCGCCGCTGGCTGGTGAAGCTGCCCGGCGGACGGGGAGGGCGGGCATGAGCGTCCGGCACGGCTTCTACGCGCGCTGGCGCGGCACCGAGTACGAGGCGAGCCCGGACGGCGACCGGGTGCGGCTGTACGCCTCGCGGCACCTCGACGGCTTCAAGCAGGTCACCGCCAGCCGGTTCATCCACGTGGTGCCGCTGTCGGACGTGGACCACCTGCACTACGTCACCACGCACTGCACGTGGCGCGGTGAGCCGTTCGTGGTCCTCGGCGAGCACGACGGCTGGTTGCGCGTGGAGTACAGCGGCGGCAGGGCGCCGGTGGCGGAGCGGCTCGGGCTGGAGCTGTTCGACCGCGGCGTGTACCAGGCATGGGCGTCCGAGACCGAGGTCGAGGACTTGCGCGAGGAGTTCGTCTGAGGCCGCTGCGGGCGGGTTGAAGGCGTTCTTTCGGTGATAGGTCTAAGGCATGGCGGTCATCGACATCAATGCCGACCTCGGTGAGGGGTTCGGCATATGGGAACTGGGTGACGACATCGCGCTGCTGGACGTGCTGACAAGCGCGAACGTGGCGTGCGGCTTCCACGCGGGGGACCCGCTGATCATGCGGCGGGTGTGCGCCGCCGCCATCGAGCGCGGGGTGACCATCGGCGCCCAGGTGTCGTACCGTGACCTGGCCGGATTCGGACGCCGCGAGATGGACGTGGACGCTCCGGAACTCACCGCCGAGATCCTCTACCAGCTCGCCGCACTGGACGGCATAGCGCGCGCGGAGGGCGGACGTGTCGCCTACGTCAAGCCGCACGGGGCCCTCTACAACCGCATCGCCCGTGACCCCGTGCAGGCGCGGGCGGTCGTGGCCGCGGTACGGACGTACGATCCGTCGCTTCCGCTGTTGACGCTTCCCGGTTCCGCCGTGCACGACGTCGCCGAGGGCATCACCGTCGTCACCGAGGCGTTCGCCGACCGGGCCTACACGCCGGCGGGCACGCTCGTGTCCCGCAGGGAGCCCGGGGCCGTCATTCACGACCAGGGGACGGTGGTCAGCCGCGCCGTCCAGATGGCCGTGGACGGAACCGTCGTGGCGGTGGACGGCGCCAAGGTCCCGCTAAGGGCGCGGTCGATCTGCGTACACGGCGACACCCCCGGGGCGGCGCTCCTCGCACGCGCAGTCCGGTCGGCCCTGTCGGAAGCCGGGGTCACGCTGGAGTCGTTCGCGTGAACCGCCTGAAGGTCGTGCGGGCCGGGGACGCCGCCCTGCTCGTTGAGGCCGCAGACCTCGCGACCGCGCACCGGCTGGACGCGGCCCTCCGCGACGACCCGCTGCCAGACGTCGTGGACATCGTCCCAGGAGAGCGCACCGTCCTGGTGGTCGCCGACACGGGAGCCGACCTCGGCCGTCTCGCGGAACGGCTCACGCGGCTGCGACTCCCGGACGACGCCGCGGCCGACACGGAGCCCGTGGAGGTGCCGGTCACCTACGACGGCGCGGATCTCGACGAGGTCGCCGAGCTCACCGGGCTGTCGCGCGGCGAGGTCGTCCGCCGGCACTCCGCCGCGACGTACACGGTCGCCTACCTCGGCTTCTCCCCCGGCTTCGGCTATCTGACGGGCCTGGACCCGGCGCTGCACGTGGGGCGCCGCGAGTCGCCGCGCACGGCGGTGCCCGCGGGGTCGGTGGCCATCGCGGACCGGTACGCGGCCGTCTACCCGTCCCGCTCGCCGGGCGGCTGGCGGCTGCTGGGACGCAGCGAACTGCGGCTCTGGGACGTCGCGCGCGACCCGCCGTCGCTGCTCCGGCCGGGCATGCACGTCCGGTTCGTCCCCCGGGAGTCGCCGTGATCGAAGTGGTCCGGCCAGGGCCGCTGGCGACCGTCCAGGATCTCGGCAGGCCCGGCCGGGCGCATCTGGGCGTCCCGTGCTCGGGCGCCGCCGACGGGCCCGCCTTCCGCCTGGCCAACCGGCTCGTGGGCAACCCGGAAGGCGCGGCGGCCCTGGAGCTCACCTTCGGTGGGGCGTCACTGTGTTTCCGCCGCGCCGCCTGGATCGCGGTGACGGGAGCACCGGCACCGTTGCGCATCGACGGCCGCGCCCAGGGCACACATGCTCCCGCCCATGTCCCGCCTGGGGCGCTGGTCGAGCTCGGCACGCCGCCGTCAGGGCTGCGCAGTTATCTCGCCGTCCGCGGTGGCGTCGTCGTCGATGAGGTCTTGGGAAGCCGTTCGTGCGACCTACTGTCCGGGCTCGGCCCCGCGCCCCTGTCGCCCGGCGACCGCGTACCGATCGGCTCCACCAAGGGGCTCGGGGACATCACCGTGGACGTTGCGCCCCCGCCTCCCCTGCCGGAGACACCGGTCCTGCGTATCCGGCCGGGCCCCCGTGACGACTGGTTCACCGAGGAGGCGCTGGACACGCTCACCTCCACGCTCTACGAGGTGACCCCCGACAGCAACCGCGTCGGCGTACGGCTGGAAGGCCCGCCCCTCGCGCGTGCGCGCGAGGGCGAACTCGGCAGCGAAGGCATGGTGACCGGTTCGCTCCAGGTGCCGCCCAGCGGGCTGCCCATCATCTTCTTGGCGGACCACCCGACGACCGGCGGCTACCCCGTCGTCGCGGTGCTCGCGTCGTCCGCCATCGCGGACGCGGCGCAGCTGCGTCCCGGCCAGCGCCTCCGCTTCCGCCTCTAGCTCAGGGGCTCGGGGGCCGACCAGTCCAGATGTGAGGTGTCGTTGAAACCGCGGACCGTGGTGAGGCCGTTGAGACTCACCAGGCGGGAGATGGACGCGCTGTCCGGCGCCAGGAACGCGAACGGCCTCGATCCGGTGGCCGCCGCAAGCGCGCGCGAGATGACGCCTCCGTGGGTGAACACCGCGATCCGGCCGCCCGGGTGCGCCACGGCGAGCCGCGTGAGGCTCTCGTCCACGCGCCTTCCGAACGCTTCGTCGTTCTCCGCCCCCGGGATGACGTCCCAGCGCTCCTCGGCGAACATCCGCTGCGCCACCGGGGTGTTCTCGGCGACCATCTTGCGGAACAGCCCGCCCTCCCATTCACCGAGGTACACCTCGCGCAGGCCGGGCTCGACGAGCGGCTCCATCCCGAGCCGGCGCGCCAGCGGCTCCGCCGTCTGCGACGTGCGGCGCAGAGGCGTGACGTAGAGGGCGTCGAAGCGTTCGCCGCCGAGCCGTTCGCAGACCTGCTCGGCCTGCTCGCGTCCCTCTGGCGCGAGGTCCGGGTCGCCGTGGCCGTCCACGAGCGGGAACGGCCTGTCGGCGCGGGCCGCCTGGGAGGAGCCGTGCCTGATCAGCAGGATCTCCGTCGCGCCCGCGGGCGGCCTGTACCGCTTCTGCCCGTAGTCGGCCGGCTCGTCTCGCTCGTCTCGCTCATCCACGATCGGAACCCTAGATGAGTGCTCCGGGCCCGCAGTGAGCTACCCCCTTCAGGACAGCAGCGACCTCAGGCGGCTCACCTCCTCCTTGAGCGGAGCGGCGGGGACGTCCTCGAACGGGCTCACGGCCACGTCACCGTCCTTGGCCTCCCAGACACCCGCGACACGGCCCTCATGCAGGACGACCGGCGAGATCCATCCAGCCGCGCGGCTCACCTCCTTGCGGCGCTCCCCAGGCACCAGGTAGGTCGCGGACGTTCCGGCCCCCAGGACGTACTGGTCGAACGCGCCGAGCAACCGGACGGACGTGCTGGGCGCGGTCTCCAGAAGCTCGTCACGGTGTTCCTCCAGCATGTACATCTCCACGCCGTCCACCTCGACGGTGCAGAGACCGTCCTCAGCCGCCGCGAACCACGTTCTGACGTCCTTCTTCCGGTTCAGCTTGCGCATGAGCCAGTTGTCGAACATGTCGGGGGTGGCCGGACCGTGCGCACCCAGGAACCTGTGGATCACCGTCGGGGCGGCGTCCTCGATCGCGGGCAGGCCCGTCCAGCCGGGCAGCCACCGCTCGGGGGCGGTGAACGTCACGCGCGTGCCCTGTGCCGGCCCGTGGCAGAGGACGCCCCACCAGGCCAGCGGCTTGAGAAGCGTGCCCCACCCCGAGCCGAGCACCTCCGCGAGATGCCCTGAGCCGGTCCGCTCGACAACGGCCGTGGTGAGCTCCTCGCGGGTGAGCGACGCGCCGTCCGAGAGGGCGTCCCTCGCCGCGTCGGCGATCGCCTCCAGGTCGGCGGGCGTGGCCCCGAACGTCTTCTGCCAGCTCGGCTTCTCCCAGTTGCGGACGGCACCGCACAGCACCAGGAAGGCGGCGGCCTCGTCGGCGGGCATCAGATGCAGTGTTCCGCGCATCGCCCACGTCTTCACAAGGGTCCGTTCGTCGAGCAGGGCCCGGCGGACGTCCCCCTGCCGCACGGGCGCCTGCCGCACCGCGACGGCGAGTTCGGCGGACGACGCGACCTGCGCCTGAACTCCGGCCAGGCGCCGCGCCACCCGCTCCGCCGGCACGTCGGCGGGGTCCTCGATGAACTGCCGTCGCATCCGCCAGGCCAGCACCTGCGGCCACGTCACCGATGTCATGCTCCGATTACAGCCCATGCCACCGACGGAAACGCCCTCATCCGAGTCGGTGCGCCAGGTCGGCGAACGCGTCGCGGACGTCGTCGGTCGTGAGGAGCGTGAGGTCGGCGGGGGTGGCGGCGTCACCGAGCTGCGCGGCCCGCAGCGCCCGGCACGCGCTCGCCTTCTCGTACATGGAGCGGGCGAAGCGGCCGTTGCCGAGCTCGTTGATCAGTCCGGCGCCGCAGACGCGCTGGAAGACCAGGGCGAGATCGTCCAGTGCCCGCTCCTCCCACTGGTCGCCGCCCTCCTCGGCGATGAGCTGGGCGATGCGGAGGAGCTCGTCCGGCCCGTAGGACGGGAAATCCACGCGCACGTCGAACCTGGAGGCGAGCCCGGGGTTCGACGACAGGAAGCGGCCCATGTCGGCCTCGTAGCCGGCGAGGACGACGACGAGGCGGTCCCGGTCGTCCTCGGCACGCTTCAGCAAGGTCTGCACGGCCTCCGCGCCGAACGCGTCCCCGCCGGAGTAGCCGGCGTTGCTCAGCGAGTACGCCTCGTCGATGAACAGCACGCCGCCGAGCGCCGAATCGACCACCTTGTTCGTCTTCAGCGCCGTCGCGCCCAGGTGCTCCCCGACGAGGTCGGCGCGCTGCGCCTCCACCACCTCGGGACGGGCGAGGAGCCCCGCCGCGGCGAAGATGCGGCCGAGCACCCGCGCGACGGTGGTCTTGCCGGTGCCGGGCGGCCCGGTGAACACGAAGTGCCGGGTCGGCGGGCGGGTGACCAGGCCCTGCTCCTGCCGCATCCGGGCGACCTGGAGCTGCGCGGCGATCTCGCGGACCTGCCGCTTCACCGGCTCCAGCCCGATCATGGCGTCGAGGGAGCCGAGTGCCTCGTCCAGCGTCGGCGTCTCGGCGTACCCGCGGTACCGCTCGGTGACCTCGGCGAACGCGGCCTCTACGTCCTCGGCGCGCAGGGTGACCAGGTCGTCGGCGCTGGGTTCGGCGGGCCCGCCGGACGCGGCCGCGGCGCCGACGACCCGCAGGTCCCGGGCGCGGGCGGCGGCCTCGGTCAGGGTGCGGACGAACCGCCCGTTGCCGAGCTCGTCGACGATGCCGCGCCGCTCGATCTCCTCGAAGCGGGCGGCGAGCCGCCGCCGCGCCTCCGGATCGAGGCGGTCCTCCCGGAGCCCGGTGTGGTAGTCGGCGATCCGCAGCAGCTCCGCCGGCCGGTACGACGGGAAGTGCACGCGCGTGCCGAACCGGGAGGCCAGGCCGGGGTTGGAGTCGAGGAACTCGGCCATCTGCGCGTCGTAGCCCGCGAGGATGATCACCAGGTTGTCGCGGTCGTCCTCGGCGCGCTTGAGCAGCGCCTGGACGGCCTCGTCGCCGAACCGGTCGGGCTGCCCTTCGGCGGAGTTGGCCAGGCTGTACGCCTCGTCGATGAACAGCATCCCGCCCAGGGCCGAGTCGACGAGGCGGTTGGTCTTGATGGCGGTGGCGCCGAGGTACTCGCCGACGAGGTCGGCGCGGTGCGCCTCGACCACCGCCGGCTCGGGGAGCAGCCCGAACGCGTAGAAGATCTTGGCGAGCACGCGCGCCACGGTCGTCTTGCCCGTCCCGGACGGCCCGACGAACACGAAGTGCCGCATCGGCTTCTCCGTCGGCACCCCGGCCGCCGCGCGCATGTGCGCGGCCTCGATGGACGCGGCGATGGAGCGGACCTGCCGCTTGACCGGCTCCAACCCGATCATGCCCTCCAGCTCGGCGAGCGCCTCGGCCACCGAGATGTCCGGCACCCGCTCCCGGCGGGGCTCGGGCGGCGCGGCGCGCTCGGCCGCGGGGGCCGCCTGCGCCGCGGCGCGCTGCTCGGCTACGCGCGGTTCGGGTGCCCGCGGCTCGGGCGGCGCGGGCGCGGGCGGCGGCGCGGACGCCTCGTCCTCCCCGCGCCTGTCGGATCTGCCGAGGCGGCTCGACCGGTCGGTCCGGTCGGGCCGGGGGCGCTTGTCGGGGCCGGACGGGCTCCTGCGCGGCCCGGCGTCTCCGCGGGGGCCGGCCTGCTCCTGCACCCAGCCGGTCTCGTACGCCTCCGCGGGCACCGCGCGGCGTGCCTGGTCCCAGCGGTAGGCGAGGACGCCGAGGGCCGCGACCCAGCCGGGGGCCACGCTCCCCTCCGGCATCAGCTGGGCGACCGCCGCGGTGACCAGCCCGGCGGCGCCTAGGGCGGCGAGCGCGGTGCACCACGGCGTGTAGCCGCGCAGGCGGAACGCCGCCACCGCCACCGGGAGGGCGAGCACGGCCAGGAGCAGCGCCGGTTCCAGGTAGAGCGGGCGCGGCCCGTCCGGGTAGAGCCCGCCCAGCGGAACCGAAACCGCCGCCCAGGACGCGATGACCGCGACGACCGCCATCGCCGTCGGCGACCGCAGTGTCAGGTGGACGGTGATGACGACCAGCACGCTGACCGCGGCGGCGATGAGGACCGGGCCGTCCAACACGACCGCGGCCGCCACCGCGAGCACGGTCAGCAGCACCCCGCCGAGGAACCGGACGCCCGGGGTGATCTGGAAGTACCGCCACCGGAGGCGCTCGAATAGATCCCGTGCCGCGGCGTCCTTCGCCGGGCGGGAGCGCGACCTGCCGAACAAAGCCATCAGAAGCGAGTAAAGCGCAGGACCGCCCGGAACGGGACTCCCCCCGCCCGGTTCGTTGACTCACCATGACTCGGCCCCGTGGAAGCCGGCACGATGCCCCCCTGTTCAAGCAGCTGATTCCCGGTGCGCAGGGCACCGGGCACCCTACGATCAATCGCTGCGTTCTCGCGTTCCCGAGCACCGCTCCTAAGGAGACCCCTTGGCCGACCCCACCCGTGCCCTGCCCGGTCTGGATCCCGTCCCGGTCGGCACCAGCACCACCTCACGCATCGCGGGCTACGAGATAGAAGACGAACTTCGGGCCGCGCCGTCCGGCAGGGGGCGTCCGCTCAGGATCGCCGGGGTGGACGAGGTCGGACGCGGCGCCTGGGCCGGACCGGTCGTCGTGTGCGCCGCCGTCACCGACCTGAGCCCGCCACCGGTCCTGCAGGGCCGGGGCAAGAAGGTGATCGGGCTGACCGACTCCAAGCTGCTCACCGAGGCCCACCGCGAGGCATTCGCCGAAATGCTGCCCGGCTGGCTCGCCGGGCACGCGATCGCGGCGTCCGGTCCCGAGGAGATCGACGAGGTCGGCATGACCGAGGCGCTGCGGCGCGCCGCCGTCCGCGCGCTGGAGTCGCTGCCCGTCGCGCCCGACGTGGTCATCCTGGACGGCAAGCACGATTTCCTCAGCAGCCCTTGGCGGGTGCGCTGCGAGGTGAAGGCCGACCAGAGGTCGGTCACGGTCGCGGCCGCCTCCGTCCTGGCGAAGGTCCACCGCGACCGGCTGATGGCCGAGCTGGACGGCGAGCACCCCGGGTACGGCTTCGCGGACAGCGCCGGATACCCCTCGCCCACCCACCAGAAGGCGCTGGAGGAGCTCGGGCCCACACCGCACCACAGGATGTCCTGGTCGTATCTGGACGACCTTCCACGCTGGCGGCACCTGAAGAAGCACCGAGACCCCCTCGCGGGCGAAGGGCAGCTCAGCCTCCTGTGACGGCGGTGCACGACCGCCCGGCTTTCCGCCGCACCGGGGCGGGTGGCCCGCGAAGACAAGAAGCCGGCCGACGCCGTCAAGGCCGCCTGAAGCCGCGGGCCCCCGCCACCGGGCCGGGCCTCAGTCCTTACCGCGCGCGGCGACCCACTCCAGGTTCCAGTTGTACGCCTGGTCGACCGACATCTTTCCCCAGCGCGGACGGCCGGGAGGCGGCAGGACGAACCGGCCCTCACGGCGGACGACCAGCTCACCGCCCACGTTCTCGATGAGCGCCAGGACCGCGTCCCGCGACGCGTCGACGCAGTCGTTCATGCTCATCTCGATCGGCGGCGCGCCCACCGGGAACAGCGTGGCGATCGCGTCCAGACCGCGGAAGTCGTCGGCGCCGTCGTAGATCTCGGCGAAGACGAGGATCCGCTTGAAGTCGGCGGTGTGGTCGAGGTTGATGTGCAGGTTCTCGCCCGTCGCGATCGCGCCCGTGCGGTCGTCCTTGTCGAGCTTGATGTAGGGCGGGCGGTCGAGCGCGCCCATGTCGCCCAGCGCGTGGATGATGCCCTTGCGGCCGTCCCGCAGCTCCCAGAGGCAGCACAGGTCGAGGTCGAGGTCGACACCGCGGCGGCGCTTGCCGAGCAGCCCCTTGGCCACGCCCTCGCGGGCGCTCCAGTTGAGGTTGACCCGCATGTGCCCGGACGTCGCGCCGTGCTTGGTCAGGGAGACCGACGGGGCGCTCTTGGTCAGGGAGACCGCGCCGCCCGGCCGCTGCTGCGGCTGCCCCTGTGGG
>NZ_SMKM01000257.1 GCF_004348665.1 Actinomadura sp. GC306
CCCCGGGCAGGGCCACCCCGTCACCAAGAGCCCCGCCGCCAAGAGCCCCGCAGCCGAGGACGGCGCCGCGGCCCCCCGGTTCCGGCACGTCGTCGGCGCGGACGCCGAAGGCCCGCGCCTGCAGGGCGTCGTCGAGCGGGACGGGCCGCTGCCCGCCCCGCACCTGCACCGGGTCGCGCTGCGGACGGCCGCCGCGCTCGCCGCGATCCACCGCGCCGGGACCGTGCACGGCGACTTCGGCCCGGCCAGCGTGCTGCTCGGCCCCGGCGGCGCCAAGGTCGTCGACTTCGGGATCGTCCGCACCGCCGGCGAGGCCGCGGTGCAGGCGGCCGGGGCGCCCGGCTACCTGGCGCCCGAGCAGATCGAGGACGAGCCCGTCGGGCGGCCCGCGGACGTGTTCGCCTGGGGGGCGACGGTCGTGTTCGCCGCGACCGGGCGCCCGCCGTTCGGCACCGGGCCCGCGCCGGAGGTGATGCGGCGCGTCACGTCCCGCCGGCCCGATCTCGGCGACATGTCGGGCCCGCTGCGCGACCTCGCGGCGCGCTGCCTCGACAAGAACCCCGCCGCCCGGCCGACCGCGCCGCAGGTCGTCCGCGCGCTACGCGAAGGGCAGGGACCGATGCCGAAGCCGCGGCCCACCCGGATCCCGCGCTACCGCTGGCGCATGATGGTCGCCCTCGCGGCCGTCGTCATCTGCGGTTTCGTCCTGGGAATGCTCTTCTGACACGGTGCGGGCCCGCCCCGGGGCGGGTCACCAGTGCGGCGGACGGTCCTCCAGCAGGCGCGCGTCATCGTCGTCGCCGCCGCGCCACTCGCCCCACCCGAGGTCGGTGTCGTCGGACGTCTGGTCGGGCATGATCTCCAGCTCGTCGTCCAGTTCCACGAGCCGGTCGTCGTCGGGTCCCTCGGTCATGATCCCCATTGTGGGCGACGGCCCGGACTTCCGCACCGTGATCCAGCCCGCCCCGTGATGGTCCGCACCGTGATAGGCGTCACCCGGCGGCGGGCCCGCCGCCCAGCCGGCGGGCGAACTCGGCCGCGGCGGCGCCCGGATCGGCCGCCTCGGTGATCGCCCGCACCACCACGACGCGGGTCGCGCCCGCCGCCGTCACCTCGCCGAGGTTGCCGAGGTCGATCCCGCCGATCGCGAACCACGGCCGCGCCGGGCGCTGCCCCGCGACGTACTCCAGCAGCTTCGGGCCGGGGGCGGCGCGGCCGGGCTTGGTCGGCGTCGGCCACACCGGGCCGACGCAGAAGTAGTCGACGCCCGGCTCGGCGGCGGCCGCGGACGCCTGCTCGTCGGAGTGCGTGGACCGGCCGATCAGCATGTCGCCGCCGACGATCTCGCGGGCCGCGGCGACCGGCAGGTCGTCCTGCCCGAGGTGCAGCACGTCGGCGCGGACGGCGTGCGCCACGTCGGCCCGGTCGTTGACCGCGAGCAGCGCGCCGTGCCGGTCGCAGGCGCCCCGGAAGACCTCCAGGTACTCCATCTCCTGCCGCGCCTCCAAGCCCTTCTGGCGCAGCTGGACGATGTCGACCCCGCCCGCCAGCACCGCGTCCAGGAAGCCGGGCAGGTCGCCCTGCCGTTCTCGCGCGTCCGTGCAGAGGTACACGCGGGCCCGGCTGAGCCGGGCGCGCAGGGCGACGGCGCGTTCGGAGGGCAGGTGCCTGGACACGGCGGACATCGTTCCTTTCGGTGGGCGGGCGCGGCGCGGGCGATCGCGGGGTCACGCGGCGGGCGGTGTCCCGTCCCGCGTGCCCCCGCGATCGTGTCACGTGCGCCTGTGGCCCCCGGTTCCGGGGCCGGAGGGCGGGCTAGAAGGCCAGCGCCTGGGCTCGGCGGCGGACCTCGGTGCCGCGGTTCTCGGTGAGCGCGTCCACGGGCGTCCCGGGGAGCGTGTCGTCGGCGGTGAACAGCCAGCGGATCGTCTCCGCGTCGTCGTACCCCGCGTCCGACAGGAGCGTCAGGGTGCCGGGCAGCCCCTTGATGACCTGGCCGTCCTTGATGAAGGCCGCGGGCACCATGGGGGTGCCCTCCCGGCGCACCGCGAGGAGCCGGTGCTCGCTGATGAGCTGCTTGATCCGGTTGGGCTTGATCCCGAGTCTCCGGGCGGCCTCTCCGAGGGAGATCCACTCCCCCGCGAGGGCGTCGGTCCGGGGGTCGAGTGCGCTGTCAACGGTTGCGTGCATCTGCGTCACGCCCCCTTGCTACCACTCCTCCGGATTCGTCAAACCCCCTGCACAGCCGTAACGTCCCGGCGGCGATCGCTATCCGCGAACGGCCTGCCGGACCGGCACCTCGGGGTCGGCGACGGCGTCCGGATCCACCGGTGTCCCGGCCGCGATGACCCGCCGCGCCTGGACGAGGTCGCGGGGCCGGTCCACGGTGAGGACGGCGTCGAGCCGGTCGCCCGTCAGCCACACCAGCGCCCATTTGCGGCCGGACGGGTCGCCCCGGTGCACGAGCCGCTCGGACGCGGCGTGGTCGCCCGCGTACTGCACCATCCGCCCGAACTGCTCGGACCAGAAGTAGGGGGCCGCGTCGTAGGCGGCGCCCTGGCCGAGGAGGGTCGCGGCGGCGATGTCGGGCGCGTTGAGCGCGGTGTCCCAGTGCTCGACCAGGAGCCGCCGGCCGTACCGTCCCGACCACCAGGCGGCGCAGTCGCCGACCGCCACGATGTCGGGCCGCGCGGAGCCGGGCTCCGCTTCGCCCTGGCATGCGCGGAACGACGCGTCGGTGACGACCCCGCGCTCCAGCAGGAGTCCCGAGCCCGCCAGCCACGACAGGTCGGGCCGGACGCCGATGCCGGTGACGACCACGTCGGCGGCGACGTGCGCGCCGCCCGCGAGCACGAGCCCGCCGTCCCGTACCTCCGCGACCTTCACGCCGGTGCGCAGCTCGACGCCCGCCTCGGCGTACCAGGGCGCGGTGAGCGCGCCCACCTCCGCGCCGAGCGCGCCCGCGAGCGGGGCGTCGGCGGCCTCGACGACCGTGACCTCGCAGCCCTTCGCGGCGGCGGTGGTGGCGACCTCGGCGCCGATCCAGCCGGCGCCGATGATGACGACCCGCGCGCCCGCGGTCAGCCGGGCGCGCAGGTCGCGGGCGTCGTCGATGGTGCGCAGGACGTGCTGGCGCCCGTCCCCCGGCAGCGTGACCGGGGCGGCTCCGGTGGCGATGACCAGCCCGTCGAACGGGAGGTCGCCCGCCGTGGACGCGACGACGCCGCCGCGGCCCGGCTCGGCAGGCCGGAGCCCGGTGGCGCGCTCGCCGAGGAGCAGCTCGCAGCGGAGGGCGTCCCAGTCGGCGTCGACCGTCGTGTCGTCGGAGTCGCCCGCGAGGACGGCCTTCGACAGCGGCGGCCGGTCGTAGGGCCGGTGCCGCTCGGCCGACACGAGCGTCAGCGCGCCCTCGTACCCTCTGCTCCTCAGGGCCTCGACGGCGCGCACGCCGGCGAGCCCTCCGCCCACGACGATGACCCTCTGCATGGGGTCACCCTAGCCGGACGGCCGGCGCCCTCTTGGACTGGTGTCCAGACAGTTGAACACCACCCGGGGGTCGTACAGTGGAAAGCACGCAAAACGGCACAGAGCGCGGGAGTCCGGTCCGACCGGGCTGAGAGGGCGGCTGACCGGGCCGCCGACCGCCAGGACCTGATCCGGATCATGCCGGCGAAGGGAGCGCGCAGTGGAGATCGTGATCATAGGGGCGGGCGTCGTCGGCCTCGCCACCGGGTGGCGGGCCGCCGCGGCCGGCGCCGCCGTCACGCTGGTGGACCCCGCGCCCGGCGGCGGGGCGTCGTCGGTGGCCGCGGGCATGCTCACCCCGGTCAGCGAGGTGACCTACGGCGAGGAGCCGCTGCTGCGGCTGGGCCTCGACTCCCGCGACCGCTACGGGGCGTTCGTCGCGGAACTGGAGGAGGCCACCGGCCTGGAGACCGCCTACCGCACGGACGGCATCCTCCAGGTCGCGTTCGACTCCGACGACCTCACCTACCTGGACGACCTGCGCCGCTTCCAGGAGAGCCTCGGCATCGCCGCCGAGGCCCTGACCGGGCGGGAGTGCCGGCGGGTGGAGCCGATGCTCGCGCCCGGCGTCCGCGGCGGCCTGCTCGCCCCGCGGGACGGCTCGGTCGACCCGCGCCGGCTGACCGCGGCGCTGCTGGCGGCGGCCGAGAAGGCGGGCGCGCGGCTCGTCCGGCAGCGGGCCACCGGCGTCACCGTGGCGAACGACACGGCGGCCGGGGTGCGGCTGGACGACGGGACCGTGCTCCCCGCCGACCGCGTGCTGCTCGCGGCCGGCCCCTGGTCGGGCGACCTCGCGGGGCTGCCGCCCGGCGTCGTCCCGCCCGTCCGCCCGGTGAAGGGCCAGGTGATGCGGCTGCGCACCCGCCTGCCGTTCCTGGGGCGCGCCACGCGCGGGCTGGTGAAGGGCTCGTCGGTCTACCTGGTGCCGCGCGCGGACGGGGAGATCGTCCTCGGCGCCACCCAGGAGGAGCTCGGCTTCGACACCCGCGTCACCGCCGGCGGCCTGTGGGAGCTGCTGCGGGACGCCCGCGAGCTGCTGCCCGGCATCACCGAGCTGGAGTTCGCCGAGGTGTCGGCGGGGCTGCGTCCCGGCTCCCCCGACAACGCGCCGGTGCTGGGCCCGTCCGCGCTGCCCGGTCTCGTCATCGGCACCGGGCACTTCCGCAACGGCATCCTGCTCACGCCGGTGTCCGCCGACATCCTCTCCGCGATGCTGCTGGACGGGCCCGTCCCCGACGTGGCCGCGCCCTTCTCTCCCGACCGCTTCTCCGCCGAGGTGCACTCCCGATGAAGGTGTTCGTCAATGGTGAGCCGCGCGAGGTGCCCGAGGGCACCAGCGTGGCCGAGGTCGTCGAGTCCGTCACCGCCGCCGTGACCGGCGTGGCCGCCGCGCTGAACGACGAGGTCGTCAGCCGCTCCACCTGGGAGACGACGACCCTGCGGCACTCGGATCGCGTCGAGGTTCTTACAGCGGTACAGGGGGGTTGATGTGGATAGTGACAGGCTTGTCATCGCGGGTGAGGATCTCGGGTCCCGGCTGATCATGGGGACCGGCGGGGCGCCGAGCATGCAGGTGCTGCGGGAGGCGCTCGTCGCGTCCGGGACGGAGCTGACCACGGTCGCGATGCGGCGGGTGGACCCGGCGGCGCGCGGCTCGGTGCTGGACGTCCTGACCGAGTGCGGCATCCGGGTACTGCCGAACACCGCGGGGTGCTTCACGGCGGGCGAGGCGGTCCTGACCGCGAAGCTCGCGCGGGAGGCCCTCGGCACGAACTGGGTCAAGCTCGAGGTGATCGCGGACGAGCACACGCTGCTGCCCGACCCGATCGAGCTCGTCGAGGCCGCCGAGCAGCTCGTCGCCGACGGTTTCGCCGTGCTGCCCTACACCAACGATGACCCCGTCCTGGCTCGGCGCCTTGAGCAGGCGGGGTGCGTCGCGGTGATGCCGCTCGGGTCCCCGATCGGGTCGGGGCTCGGCATCCGCAACCCGCACAACATCGAGCTGATCGTCGAGCGGGCGGGCGTCCCGGTGATCCTGGACGCGGGGATCGGCACCGCGTCCGACGCCGCGCTGGCGATGGAGCTGGGCTGCGACGCGGTCCTGCTGGCGACGGCGGTCACCCGCGCGCAGCACCCCGCGGACATGGCGGCCGCGATGCGCCACGCGGTGGAGGGCGGGCGCCTCGCGCGGCGGGCGGGGCGGATCCCGAAGCGCCGCTATGCCCAGGCGTCCTCGCCGTTCGAGGGCCGCGCGACGTCGTAGTGACTCTAAAGAGTCCGGTATAGCAATATTCGCTGGACCTGAAATGGCGGCGTCGCGAGACTGGGACCGGTCCACCCCAGGACGGCGCGCCGGAACGCGGCACGTCCCTTCGGTGTTCGTGGAAACGTCCCATACCTAAGGTTCGTGACATGCAGCAGGAAAGCAGGCCGGCCGCGGGCATCGACAAGCTCGCGATGGCCGCGGCCACGATCACCGTGGTGCTCTGGGCCTCGGCCTTCGTCTCCATCCGCAGCGCCGGCGCCGAGTACGGCCCCGGCGCCCTCGCCCTCGGCCGTCTTCTCTCCGGGACGGTCGTCCTCGGCGGGCTGCTGCTGATCCGGCGCGAGGGGCTGCCGCCCAGGGGCGCCTGGCCGGGCATCGTCACCGCGGGCATCCTGTGGTTCGGCGCCTACATGGTCGCCCTGAACTGGGGCGAGCAGCTCGTGGACGCCGGAACCGCCGCCCTCGTCGTCAACATCGGCCCGATCCTCATCGCGCTCCTCGGCGGCTGGCTGCTGAAGGAGGGGCTGCCGCCACGGCTGATGGCCGGCATGGCCGTGTCGTTCGCGGGCGCCGCCGTGGTCGGGCTGTCGATGTCGGGCGAGGGCCGCTCGTCGGTCCTCGGCGTCCTGCTGTGCCTGTTCGCCGCCGTCACCTACGCGGCGGGCGTCGTCAGCCAGAAGCCCGCGCTGCGGCACGCGTCGGCGCTGCAGTTCACCACGTTCGCCTGCGCGATCGGCGCGCTGATCTGCCTGCCGTTCGCCGGGCAGCTGGTCTCGCAGGCCGCGCAGGCCCCGGCGGGCGCGACGCTCAACATGATCTACCTGGGCGTCTTCCCGACCGCGATCGCTTTCACCACCTGGGGGTACGCGCTGGCGCGCACGTCCGCCGGGAAGATGGGCGCCACCACCTACGCCGCCCCCGCCCTGGTCGTGCTGATGTCGTGGCTGTTCCTCGGCGAGGTGCCCGGCCTGGTCACCCTCGCGGGCGGCGTGCTGTGCCTCGCCGGCGTCGCCGTCTCCCGCAGCACCCGCGGCCTGCGCCGCCGCTCCGCACCCGTCCCGGAGGCGGGCACCGCGCCGGAGTCCCGTTCCGGTCTCGTCGAGGCTCATACCGGGGACGGATGAGATCCTCCGCGATTCGCCCGTAAACTCGCACCGATGGACACGTCGGTTGCAGATCCACTCGTCGGGCAGGTGCTCGACGGGCGCTACCGCATCGAGTCCCGCGTCGCGCGCGGCGGCATGGCCACCGTCTACGTCGCCCGCGACCTCAGACTCGACCGCACCGTCGCGATCAAGGTGATGCACGCCGGGCTCGCCTCCGACGAGGACTTCGTCGCCCGCTTCATCGGCGAGGCCAAGGCCGCGGCGGCGCTCTCCCACCCGAACGTGGTCGCCGTCTACGACCAGCGCACCGACGGCGAGCACGTCTTCCTCGTGATGGAGTACGTCGCGGGCCACACGCTCCGCGACGCGCTGACGACCCTCGGCCGGCTCGGCCCGCGCGCCGCGCTGGAGATCATCATGCCGGTGCTGGCCGCGCTCGGCGCCGCGCACCGGGCCGGCCTGGTGCACCGCGACGTCAAGCCCGAGAACGTGCTGATCAACGAGGACGGCCAGGTCAAGGTCGCCGACTTCGGGCTCGCCCGCGCCGAGACCGCGAGCAAGATGACCAAGACCGGGGTGATCATCGGCACGGTCGGCTACCTCGCCCCCGAGCAGGTGCTGTCCGGCAACGCCGACGTCCGCTCGGACGTGTACGCCGCGGGCGTCATGCTGTTCGAGCTGCTCACCGGTGAGCTGCCGCACCGCGGCGACACGCCGCTCGCCGTCGCGTACAAGCACGTGAACGAGACCGTGCCGCCGCCGTCCAGCGTCGTCCCGGGCGTCCCGCCGCAGGTGGACGCCCTGGTCACGGACGCCACGAACCACGACCCGGCGCGCCGCCCGGTCGACGCGAACCAGTTCCACGCCGAGGTCGCCGAGGCGTTCGGCGGCCTGCCCCGCGACTTCGACCGGCGCCTGGAGGACGCGTCCCGCAACACCACCAGCGTGCTGGAGGCCCCGCCCGCCGACGGGCGCACCGCCGTCCTCGACCGGGGCACCCTGCCCGCCGAGCATCACGAGCGCACCCGGGCCGACCGCGCCATCGGGGCGCTGACCGGCCGCTACGTCCTCGTCGCCCTCGGCGCGATCGCGGCGCTGATCCTCGGCTGGGCCGTGTGGTACCAGATGTCGGGGCAGTACGAGCACGTCCCGTCGTCGATCATCGGCATGGACGTCGACGACGCCCGCGACCAGCTGGAGAGCGCCGGCCTGGAGGTGCGGGTCGCCACCCCGATCTACGACGACCGCATCCACAAGGGCGACGTCGCCAAGTCCGACCCGCCCGCGGGCGCCCGCCTCGCCCAGGGGCAGGCCATCACGCTGACACCGTCCAAGGGCATCACCCCGCGCGAGGTGCCGGACGTGAAGGGCAAGCCTCTGCCCGAGGCCAAGCAGATCCTTGAGGACGACGGCTTCGAACTCGGGGAGACGACCAGGACCTCGTCCCAGACCGTCGCCAAGGACAGGGTCATCGGCACCGAGCCGCAGGCCGGGCAGAAGCAGTCCCCCGACGACCCGGTCGCCGTCATCGTCTCCACCGGAATGGCGATGCCGGACCTCGTCGGCAAGAACGGCGACGCCGCCGCGAACCAGCTGCGCTCGATGGGCCTGAACGTCACCGTGCAGAAGAAGAAGGTCGACGGCAAGGAAGCGAACTCGGTGATCGAGCAGGCCCCGTCCGAGGGCACCGCCGTCTCCCGCGGCGACGAGGTCACGATCGTCGTGAACAAGCGCAACTGCCTGGTCGACGCGGGCCCGATCCAGCTCGGCTGCGACGACGGCAGCCAGAAGATCGTCCCGGTGCCCAACGTGGTGGGGCGCTCCGTCCAGGACGCCGAGCGCGCGCTGAAGGAGTCCGGCTTCGAGGTCAACGTGACGGGCTTCGGCGGCAACATCGTCCGCTTCCAGTCCCCGAGCGAGGGCGAGGCCCCGCGCGGCTCCACGGTCACGATCGTCCGGGGGCCGTGACCGGATAGGCTGAACCGGTCATGACCTCACCGAAGAACCCCGTCGGGGCGCACGTCCCCGTGGCCGGCGGCCTGGCCAGCGGCGGCCTGAAGTACGCCGCCGAGATCGGCGCCGAGGCCGTCCAGGTGTTCGTCTCCAACCCGCGCGGCTGGGCCCTCCCCGCGGGCCGCCCCCCCGAGGACGAGAAGCTCCGCGCCCGCACCGACGTCCCCGTCTACGTGCACGCCCCGTATCTGGTCAACTTCGGCTCCCCGAACGCGGAGACGCTCGCCAAGTCGATCGCGACCGTCCGCCACTCCCTGGTCCGCGGCCGGGCCATCGGCGCCCGCGGCGTCGTCGTCCACACGGGCTCCTCCGTCACGCAGACCTACGACGAGGCGATGGCGCAGATCCACGAGCACGTCCTGCCGCTCCTGGAGGAGATCCCCGAGGACGGCCCCGACCTCCTC
The DNA here is from genome assembly GCF_004348665.1 of Actinomadura sp. GC306. Classification (GTDB taxonomy): domain Bacteria; phylum Actinomycetota; class Actinomycetes; order Streptosporangiales; family Streptosporangiaceae; genus Spirillospora. The sequence goes on from NZ_SMKM01000257.1 coordinate 9,315, forward strand.
CTGGAGCCGATGGCCGGCCAGAACAACATGCTCTGCACCCGGGTCCAGGACCTCGGCCCGTACTTCGACCGCCTGGAGCACCACCCGAAGCTGGGCGTCTGTTTCGACACCTGCCACGCGTTCGCCGCCGGCCACGACCTCGCCGCCCCCGGCGGCGTCAAGGAGACTTTCGACGCCCTGGTCGCCACCGTGGGCGAGGGACGCCTCAAGCTGATCCACGCCAACGACTCCAAGGACCCCTGCGGCTCGGGCAGGGACCGCCACGAGAACATAGGCGCCGGCACGATCGGCGA
>NZ_SMKM01000258.1 GCF_004348665.1 Actinomadura sp. GC306
GGGACGTAGGGGGCCTCGACGCGGCGCAGGACGTCGCGCCAGAAGGCGATGGCGGCGGCCGGGGCGTCCTCGTCGATGCGGACCCATGCCTCGTCGCGGATGCGCAGGTCGGTGAGGAGTAGGCCGAGGCGGGCGACCTCGTCGTCGGTCGCGGCGGCGCCCTTGCCCGTGCGGGCCAGGAGGGCGAGGACGAAGGCGAGGCCCTCGCCAGGGGCGGGATCGGGGCGTCTCTCTGCGCGTTCCGTGGCGGCGCGCATGGCGGTGCGGGCGGGGCCGTCGAGCGGCTGGACGGAGCGGACGAGTTCGGACCGGTCGGCGAGTGCGACGTGCCCCGCGTACGTCGCCTGGGCGGCGAGGACGCTGGCGGATATGTCGTAGGGGGTGCCCTCGGCCGGGCAGCAGTCGTCCTCGCAGGTGAGCGACCACCAGCGCCCGTCGGCGACCCGGATCGCCTCGGCCGCGGGGACGCCCGCCGACTCCAGCGCCGCCCGCATGGCCGACGCCGACTCGCCGACCTCGCCCGGCGGCCCGTAGCCGAGGACGAGGGAGCGTGCGAAGCCGTTCCCGGCGAGGAGCGCCGCCACCTTCCCGGCGGCGTCGGCCGACGGTAAATCGAGCCTGACGGCGCAGGTGCCGTGCGCGCGGCCGTCGAAGCCGATCACGACGAGGCTCCGCGAAGGGTGGAAGCCCAGCAGGTAGGGGACGGCAGCGATCGCGTCCTGTGCCGATCGGATCACCAAGGGTGTCATGCCGTCGAGGTTCGCAGCGCGGCGGTCCGGCGGCCACCGGGTCCGCCGACTGTGGATAACTCCGGGGCGGACGCGGGTGTCCGCCGCGGACGGTAGCGTTGGGCGACGTGCCCGCCCCTGATCTGCTGACCGCCGGCGATACCAAGATCCCGGACACCGCGTCCCTGCTCGCGGCGGCCGTCGCGTCCATCGGCGGCGCCGAGCGCCCCGGCCAGGTGGAGATGGCCCGCGCGGTGGAGAACGCGATCGAGTCCGGCGAGCACGTCGCCGCGCAGGCGGGCACCGGCACCGGGAAGTCGCTGGCCTACCTGGTCCCCGCGATCCGGCACGCCGTGGAGAAGCAGACGACGGTGGTGGTGTCGACGGCGACCATCGCGCTGCAGCGCCAGCTCGTCGACCGCGATCTGCCGCGCCTCGCGGAGAGCCTCGGCCCGCTGCTCGGCACAGAGCTCAAGTTCGCGATCCTGAAGGGGCGCCGCAACTACCTGTGCCTGCACCGGGTGCAGACGGGCGTGCCGGAGGAGGACGACGGCCCGAGCCTGTTCGACCCGCAGCAGCTCTCCTCGCTCGGCCGGCAGGTGAAGCGCCTCAACGAGTGGGCCGAGGAGACCGGCACCGGCGACCGGGACGAGCTGGTGCCGGGCGTGAGCGAGCAGGCGTGGCGGCAGGTCGCCGTCACCGCGAAGGAGTGCCTGGGCGCCCAGCGCTGCCCGCACGGCACCGAGTGCTTCGCCGAGCTGGCCCGCGCGGAGGCGGGCGAGGCGCACATCGTGGTCACCAACCACGCGCTGCTGGCGATCGACGCGCTGGAGGAGTTCCAGGTCCTGCCCGAGCACGACGTGGTGATCGTGGACGAGGCGCACGAGCTGGTCGACCGGGTCACGTCCGTCGCCACCGGCGACCTGAGCGCCGCCGCGGTCGAGATGACGGCCCGCCGGTGCGGGCGGCTCATCGAGGAGGCGACCGCCGACCGCCTGAAGGAGTCGGCGGAGGGTCTCGGCATCCTCCTGGAGGAACTGCCCAGCGGACGTATGGACGTCCTCCCGCCGGCCCTGGGCAACACGCTCGCCGTCGTCCGGGACGCCGCGCACGCCTGCATCACGGCGCTCGGCCCGGAGAAGAAGGACTCCGACCCAGGCGACATGGCCGCGCGCAAGGCGGCACGGTCATCGCTCGAAGACCTGCATGAGACGGCCGTACGTCTCCTGGAGGCGTTCCAGCCCGAGATGGCCGATCGCTTCGACGTGGTGTGGCTGGAGAAGCCGTTCGTCCCGGACGGGCGGCCGAAGCGCCCACCGGCGCTGCACGTCGCGCCGATCGGGGTCGGCGGCCTGCTGCGGACAACGCTTTTCGAGCGGCGCACCGCGATCCTGACGTCGGCGACGCTGACGCTGGGCGGGTCGTTCGAGCCGCTCGCCCGGCAGTGGGGCCTGCCGCCGCTGAACGAGCGCGGCGCGGCGCGGGACGCGCTGACGGCCGCCGAGGGCCTCGCCCGCACGGCGACCGAGAAGGGCGAGGAGAAGGGCGAGGAGAAGGGTGACGAGTCCGAGGTCGTGTGGTCCGGGCTCGACGTCGGCTCTCCGTTCGACCACCCGAAGGCCGGCATCCTGTACGTCGCGCGGCATCTGCCGCAGCCGGGGCGGGACGGCCTCGCCGACGCCTACCTGACCGAGATCACCGAGCTGATCGAGGCGGCCGGCGGCCGGGCGCTCGGCCTGTTCTCCTCGATGCGGGCCGCGCGGCAGGCGGCCGACGAGCTGAAGGACCACCTGTCCCACCCGCTGCTGTGCCAGGGCGACGACTCCACGTCCCTGCTGGTCAAGCAGTTCGCCGAGGACGAGCGGACCTGCCTGTTCGGGACCCTGTCGCTCTGGCAGGGCGTCGACGTCCCCGGCCCCTCGCTGCAGCTCGTCATCATGGACCGCATCCCGTTCCCCCGCCCCGACGACCCGGTGTCGTCGGCGCGGTCCCGGGCGGTGGCAGCGCGCGGCGGCAACGGCTTCATGTCGGTCGCCGCGACGCACGCCGCGCTGCTGCTCGCCCAGGGCGCCGGGCGGCTGCTGCGGTCGATGGACGACCGCGGCGTCGTCGCCGTCCTCGACCCGCGGCTGGCGACGGCACGCTACGGCGGCTTCCTGAAGAACTCGCTGCCGCCGTTCTGGGCGACGACCGACCCGGCCGTCGTCCGCGGCGCCCTCCGCCGCCTCGACGCGGCCGCCTCCTAGCGGCGCGGCCGCCTCCTAGCGGCGCCGCGGGGTCAGCGGCGGTAGGTCTGCAGGAACTCCCCGATGCGGCCGATGGCCTCTTCGAGGTCGTCGGCGTACTGGAGCGTGACGACGCGGAAGTGGTCGGTGGCCGGCCAGTTGAACCCCGTGCCCTGGACGACCAGGAGCTTCTGCCGTTCGAGGAGGTCGTGGGCGAAGCGCATGTCGTCCTCGATGGGGTACATCTCCGGGTCCAGGCGCGGGAAGACGTACACGGCGCCCTGCGGCTTGACGCAGCTCACGCCCGGCAGGTCGTTCAGCAGCTTCCACGCCCGGTCGCGCTGCTCGCCGAGGCGCCCGGTCGGCAGGACGAGGTCGTCGATGCTCTGGTAGCCGCCGAGCGCGGCCTGGATGGCGTGCTGCCCGGGGACGTTCGGGCAGAGCCGCATGTTGGCGAGGATGTCGAGACCCTCGATGTAGGACTCGGCGTGCTCCTTCGGCCCGGACAGCACGACCCACCCGGACCGGAACCCGGCGACACGGTAGTTCTTGGACAGTCCGCCGAAGGTGAGGCACAGCAGGTCGGGGGCCAGCGACGCGATCGGGATGTGCTCGGCGTCGTCGTAGAGGATCCGGTCGTAGATCTCGTCGGCGAAGATGATGAGGTTGCGGCGGCGGGCGACCTCGACGATGCGCGCCAGCACCTCCCGCGAGTACACGGCGCCGGTGGGATTGTTCGGGTTGATGATGACGATGGCCCGGGTCCGGTCGCCGATCTTCGACTCGATGTCGTCGAGCGAGGGCTGCCAGCCGTCGTCCTCGTCGCACAGGTAGTGGACGGGCGTCCCGCCGCAGAGCGACACCGACGCCGTCCACAGCGGGTAGTCGGGCGCCGGGATCAGCACCTCGTCGCCGTCGTTGAGCAGCGCCTGCAGCGTCATCACGATCAGCTCGGACACACCGTTGCCGAGGTAGACGTCCTCGACGTCGATGCCGCAGACGCCGTTGTCCTCGAAGCGCTGCACGATGGCGCGGCGGGCGGGCAGGATCCCCTTGGAGTCGCTGTAGCCGTGCGCGTCCGGCAGGTTGCGGATCATGTCCTGGAGGAGCTCGGGCGGCGCCTCGAACCCGAACGGGGCGGGATTGCCGATGTGGAGCTTGAGGACGTTGTTGCCCTCGGCCTCCAGTTGCTTGGCGCGCTTGAGCACCGGGCCGCGGATGTCGTAGCAGACGTTGGCGAGCTTCCCCGATTGAGTGACCTGCATGGACTCACCCTACCGACGCGCGGCCCCGCGAAACTTGAGGCGCACGCCAAGATCCGTCCCCCTCCCGCGCGGGGCGGAGACGAGGCCCAGCTCCAGAGCGGCGCCCAACACGCGCGTCACCTGCCCTAAGGCACCGCGTCGGTAGTGGACCACTCGTCCAACTGTGATGCGGCCGACATACATGCAGGCTTGATTGCTTGTTTGTTCGCTCGTACCGTCGGAGACGTGTCAGTAAGCAGCCGCCGACGTCATGGACGCGGATCGTCAAGCCGCCGTACGCAGGAGGAACGCCGCTCCCGCACGCAGGCCAGGCTTCTGGAGGCCACCATGGAGTGCCTGGTGGACCTCGGCTGGTCCGGGACGTCCACCACGGAGGTCGCGCGCCGCGCGGGCGTGTCCCGCGGCGCGCAGCAGCACCACTACCCGACCAAGATGGTGCTCGTCGCGGCCGCGCTCGAACACCTGCTGGAAGCGCAGCGGCTGTCGTACGAGACGGCGTTCGCGGTACTGCCGGCCGAGCGCCGCAACGTCTCCGGCGCGCTCGACCTGCTGTGGGAGGTGTTCCGCGGCCGGCCGGCCAAGGCGCTCATGGAACTGGCCGTCGCGGCCCGCACCGACGACGAGCTTCGCCCCCTGTGCCGCGACCTGAACGAGCGGATCCTGGAGGTCATCCTGGAGACCTTCGAGCGGCTGTTCCCGGAGAACACGCTGCCGCCCGACTTCGTCCCGACGATGCTGCGCGGCGTGTTCGCGATGTTCGTCGGCCTGTCGATACAGAACGCCCTGGACGACGACGCGGACGGGCACCAGCGCGCCGTCCTCCGCCAGGTCAAGGACGTCGCCCAGCTGATCATCCCGGAGCCGGGACACCCGACCCGCGCCCCGATGCCCGACACGCCCGCCGAGGGCGGCGAGAGCCGCCCCGGCCCCTGACACCCCCGAACCCCGTCGGCCCGTCCGACAGCACCACCCCGAGGGAGCGATCGACATGCCGAAGGCCCCCACCGAACTCGCCGACGAGGTCCGCGAGAAGGTCACCGACAAGAAGTCGTACCTGGGCGTCATCGACCGCCTGAACAAGGCGTCGGTGGAGAAGCACTGGGAGGCTTACGCCGACATCCCCTGGGACGACCCCGAGTTCCAGGTCGACAAGAACGACCCCCGCTGGATCCTGCCGGCGACCGACCGGCTCGGCGAGACGGCCTGGTACCAGGCGCAGCCGCCGGAGATCCAGGCGCAGATCGGGCTGTGGCGCGTCGCCACCGCGATGAAGATCGGCCTGCAGTTCGAGAACCTGCTGAAGCGGGGACTGCTCAACTACGCCTACCGCCTGCCGAACGGCCGGCCGGAGTTCCGGTACGTCTACCACGAGACGACCGAGGAATGTCACCACGGGATGATGTTCCAGGAGTTCGTGAACCGGACGAAGATGCCGATCCGCGGCATGCCGCGCTCGCTCAGCCTCATCGCGCAGGCGGCACCGTGGATCCCGCTGGTCAGCACCGAGATGTTCTTCATCTTCGTGCTCGGCGGCGAGGACCCGATCGACTACGTCCAGCGCAAGCACCTCAAGAGCGGGCACATCAAGCACCCGCTCGAAGAGACGATCATGCGGATCCACATCGCGGAGGAGGCCCGGCACATCTCCTTCGCCCGGCACTACCTCAGGCACCGGGTCCCGAACATGACCCCGATGGCACGCCGGGTCCTCGGCATCGCGACGCCGATCGTCCTCGGCATCATGGCGCGGATCATGCTGTCCCCGCCCGGGCCGATGGTGCGGCACTTCAACATCCCGAAGGACGTCGTCCGGCAGGCGTTCAAGAGCGAGACGGCGCAGACCGAGATCTCCAACTCGGTCGCCAAGATCCGCGACCTGATGGCCGAGCTCGGCGTCATCGGCCCGGTCGCCAAGCGGCTCTGGAAGGCCTTCGGCATCTGGGACGAGCCGAAGAAGCGCCGCGCCGCCGCGACGCCCAAGGCCGCCTGACCCCGCACCCACCACGCCGCCGTCCTGCGGCCCCGCCCGGAGAGCGGGGCCGCAGGACAAGGCATGCCCCGCACCTTGTCGGCCGGACACGTATCGGCGGGGGTCGCGGACCCGTACAATTCCCGCAATTAAACGTTGAATACAATTAACCGAGCGGAGCGCTCAATGAGCATCGCGATCGTGACCGGAGGAGCGTCCGGCATCGGCCGTGCGATCGCCACGGCCCTGGTGGCCCGCGGCGACACCGTCGTGGTCACCGACATCAACGCCGAGGGCGCCGCGAAGGTCGCCGACAAGCTCAACACGCTCGGCAAGGGCAAGGCGACGTCCGCCCACCTCGACGTGGCGGACGCCGAGGCCGTCACCACCCTCTACAAGAGCGTGCGGGCCGACCACGGCCGCCTGGACCTGGTCTTCAACAACGCCGGCATCGGAATCGGCGGGCTCGCCGAGGAGCTCACGCTCGACCACTGGAACCGCGCGATCGACATCAACCTCAAGGGTGTCGTGCACGGCGTCCACGCCGCCTACCCGATCATGCTGGAGCAGGGGCACGGGCACATCGTCAACACCGCGTCCCTCGCCGGTCTCGTCCCGATGCCGATCGGCATCCCCTACACCGCCACCAAGCACGCTGTCGTGGGCCTGTCCCTCGGGCTCCGCGCCGAGGCCGCCGGCCGCGGCGTCAAGGTCAGCGTCGTGTGCCCGAGCTTCGTGGACACCCCGCTGCTGCACAACATCAATCCGGACCTGCCGGAGACGGCGCTGAGCGGCGACGCCACCGCCGACATCTCCAAGGCGTCGCCGCGCTTCTACACGGCCGAGAAACTGGCCCGCGACGTCCTGCGCGGCGTCGCCAAGAACCAGGCCCTCATCGTCGCCCCCCGCCACGGCCGCATCGCCTGGCGCGGCGTCCGCCTCAACCCGGGCGCCGCCGTCCGCATCGCCCAAGTCGCCGTAAACCGCATCCGCGCGGAGAAGTAACCGCCCCGCCCACCGAACAACTGCGGTCCAGCGCCCCGCCCCGGGCCGCCGGGCAGATGCAGGGCCGGCATCCCGCACTATTGTCACCGGCGGCCGCATGTCACCGGCAGCCGACAACAGGCGCCCGGCCCTGCGGGTGCCAGGATCTCGATCCCGTTAGATGCGCTCGTCCAGGCGGGGTGCCCTGTGAGGCCACCTGGTCAGGAGCCGGTTGTCTCCAGGGTCCGCAGGAGAGCGTCGACGGTGGCTAGGTCGGTCTCGTTGAAGACCTGGATGCCTGCTCGTTCCAGGAGGGCCGTTGTCACGCCGGCTCCCGGCACGGGCGCTCCGGTGAAGGTGCCGTCGTAGATGCGGCCGCTGCCGCAGGAGGGGCTGCTCTCCTTGAGGAGCGCGATCCGGGCACCGGAGCGGCGGGCCGTGTCGAGGGCCAGATGGGCGCCACGTAGGAACTCGGTGGTCACGTCATCGCCCGCGTCGGTGCGGACGCGGGCGGTCCCGTCCAGGACGGCATGCCCGTCGCCGCCGACGATTTCGGCGGGTGGACGGGGCACTGCCAAGCCGCCCGACACCTCAGGGCAGAACGGGACGAGGCGCCCCTCCGCACGCCAGCGTTCGAAGAGGTCGGCTCCGACCGGCTTGGCCGCGCCGTCATAGCGGACGCGCCGACCCTCCAAACACGAGCTGACCAGGATGCGTTCCACCCCTCCAGGTTATGCGTCCAATCAGCGCCCCAAGGATGTGGCGTCGCTACTGGAGGATGCGGCAGGTCCATCGCTGTCGGTTTGGTGTCCCGGCATCATGTCGGGCGGCAAGACACCGAGAGATAGCGCGGCGAAGGGCGTGCCCCAACCGCTCCCCCGCCTCCGCAGGAGGCTGAGTCGCAGCCATAGACAGTCACGGCGCCCGTATGCGGCGCCGGCAATTCACAGCCCTATCCGCTCTCACGAGCCGCTGCAGAGTGGCGCAATGGGCTAACGGGTCATCCCCGCAAGTGGGCAAGCAGGTCGTCGCCGGCAGGGTAGGGACGTTCCACAGGCAGCAGCCGCGCTGTCGACTCCAAATCCCGGCCGCGGACGAGCTCACGGACCTCGTGGGCCAGTGGTGTCACGTCCTTTATCGAGACCGTCCACTCGTCTGCGTAACGTCGCGCGGCCGCACCGCGGAGCCCCAACTGCAAGGAGCGATAGGGCAGTGACCGCAGATGTAGGTCCCGCTCGGGGTCCCACTGGACACGGGCCACCGCACCCTTGAGCTGACGCTGCCAGGTGCCGCGATCGGCGTGCAGACCAGCCACATAACTAGAGAGACATGAATGACGCAGCGCCCACTCGAAACCCTCACGAGTGATCTCGACGGCGAGGACCGTCTCCTGCCCTGCCTTCGTCCCCCAGCCACTCCGGTACATCATCCATAGGAAGGACGGCTTGATCCAGGTCATTCGCGTCCGGCTCCACGCCTCGGGGAACCGGCCATCCTGAACCGCAGGCAGCCCGATGGCCGGCGAGTAGGCCTGGTAGACGGTGATGGTGAGATCCGTGTAGAGCGCCCGAATCCGGTGCAGTGGTTCTTCCATGCCGGACAGAGTCGCCCCTTCCCCTCCGACCGGCCACTCAATTTCCAAGCACCGAGTCCCCCGCATCAGACGAACATCCCATATGCGTCGGGCCCGTGCGAAGATTCCAGCCGCCGTAAGCGGCAGCCGCCCAACAATGACCACAGGCATATCGATGCGACGCAGGAGCTGTCCACGTTCGCTGCAACTGCGTCACGGCTGGGGGGAGCGACGGGACGAGGCCGAGGATCGTCAGCAGGGTCGTGGGAAAGACGACGATCCAGAAAGGCTGACGGGTTCACGGAGTGGCCCGTTGCGCCGCACGTTCGCCAGCAGCCACGCCCGCGCCGCAGCTGTGATGTGGCTTGTCCGTGGCTCGTCCATTCTGATCAGCGCCGGGAATCGGTCAGAGCTGCTCGCCGCTGTCGGATCCTGGTCCGATGTTGCGGCGGCCGCTCATCGGTTTGTGGCCGGCACCGCGATGAAGGGCCTGGTGCCGTCGCGTCAGAGCTCGGGATGGCGGCGGTGTCGAAAAGTGCCCCGGCGTGCAGACATTCACCCGCCTGTGACGGTGAACACTTCCGGGTAGGGTCGCTCTTCAGCACCGCCCTAACCGTCGTGGTCCTGTGGGCCGTCTTCGCCGGCCGGAACACCCGCCCCTGGAAATGAGAAAGGGCCCCGCCAAAAGGCGGGGCCCTTCCTGCAATATGAGTCCGGCGGCGTCCTACTCTCCCACACAGTCTCCCATGCAGTACCATCGGCGCTGAAGAGCTTAACTTCCGGGTTCGGAATGGAACCGGGTGTTTCCCCTTCGCCAAAACCACCGAACG
>NZ_SMKM01000259.1 GCF_004348665.1 Actinomadura sp. GC306
CCCAGAAACTGTTGCTCCACAGGGGTGACGCTCGACCGGCGCGGCCGGCTCAGGCCGTCGGGGTGGGGTGGACCGTGAAGCGCACGAAGGGGATGTGCTCTCCGACCTCGCGGTAGTCCTCCGCGCTGCCGTCTACGGCGAAGCCCATGAGCTTGCACAGCCGCCGGGCGGCGGCCGGGTGACGAGCGGCGTAATGGGCCATGATCTCGGCGCCCTCTTCGGTCGGGATGGGGGCGGCGGTCGCCTGCCTCTTCGTGCCGCCGACCTGGAGGGTGGCCTCGGGGGTGGTCATGACGTTGCGGTACCAGTCGGCTCGGGGACCGAATCCGGAGGCCGCCACGTAGCCGTCCTCCTCGCTCTGGACGACCTCGATGACGACCTGCCGCGGTTTGCCGGAAACGCGGCCGGTGTGCGTGAGCAGCATGAGCCGGCGGCCCAGCAGCGGCCCCAGCCCCATGCGGTACAACCGGATCGGCAGCCGCCACAGCCATCGGCGCAGGCCGGTCGGCGGGGCGGGCCTCTCAACGATCTCCATGCTTCACCTCATCCCTTTCGTGGTCGGAGCAAGGCCGAAGGCCCCGCGACTCGCGCCCGCCGGTGAGGACCTTCACGCTTCCCCCTCCAGCAGTTCCCTCACCACGGACAGGACGTCACCGACCGGAAGCTCGCCGTCGATCATGTGGTGCAGCATCAGCCCGTCGATCGACGCGACGATGAGAGCGGCCACCCCGGCGAACCGGGACCGCGGCCACCCGGGATGCAACTCCCGGAGACGGTCCGCGATCTGGCCACGGGCCCGGCGGAGTTCGTCGCGCAGCACCGCGCCCAGGGCGGGATCACGCGTCGCCCCCATGATCAATTCAGCGGCCAGCCTGGTCGGCTGCTCGTCGGCCGGGAGCCGGGCCAGCAGAGTTTGCAACGTCTCCAGCGCGGCCCGCTCGTCCGGCGCCGCCAGCAACTCGGTCAGCATGGGCCCGAGGACGAGGTCCGTGGCCTGCCGGAAGACCTCCGAGTGCAGACCCGCCAGGCCGCCGAAGTGGTAGTGGATCAGCCCGGAATTGGTACCGGCGTGCTCGGCGACGGCGCGCGTGGAAACGCCCGGCCACCCGTCCTGCCCCAGCAGCGCGATCCCGGCTTCCACCAACTGCTGCCGCCGTCGATCACCACGCGGCGAAGTTGGTCGCTCGGCCAAGTTGGTCACACGACCAAGTTAGCACCGGGAACCCGCGAACCACGGGACCGGACCGAGATCACCGCAGGTGTCGGCCTTGTCGGCTTCGACTTCGGAGAATGTGCGGTGGCATGATGGCGGGCCCCTTCCCCGAGGGGGCTCGACCGAAGGGAGCGCAGCATGTCGCAGGAATGGCCGGACTTCACCGCCCGGCTCGGCCGCGTCCTGGCCGCACTCGCCTCCGATGATCGACCCGTCATCTTGATCATCTCGGACGCGTCCGAGCCGGGATGCATGGTGCAGTACATCTGTGGCGACGAGGGCGGGACGTGGGCCGAGGTCGCGAGCAACAGGACCCTGCCGAAGCACCGGCGGCTCTCCAAGGAGGACGAGAAGCACCTGCGCGCCATCGGCTGGGACAAGCCCCGCGGATCGAGGTGGACCCGGGGGTCGGTGCCGAACTGGTCCACGGACCGCTTCAGCGGCCCGGGAGCCGACCACGGCGCACTCGCCGAGATGAGCGTCGCCGCCCTCCGCGACGTCCTGCGCATACCCTCGCCGGGCAGCCTCACCTACGACGCGTTCCATCAGGAAACAGGCGAACCGGTTTCCCTAAGCGACCTCGGCCTCTCCCGCCAGATCGGCTGACCACCCCCGTTCGCCCTCCCCTCGCGGCCCGCCCCGACCCGTCCGGCGGTCTCGGCAACAGTCGCACTCGTTGCATTCGGCTGGAGGGACGCCTTGCGGCAGGGGCGGTCTCCTGATGTTCAGGGCTTGAGGCGGGCCCAGACCCATTTGCCGCCGGACGGGTCGGGGGTGTGGCCGCACTCGGTGGCGCGGGCGGTGACGATGGGGAGGCCACGGCCACCGTTGTCGTCCCAGTCTTCTTCGGAGACGTCCAGCGTTTCGAGCGTCAGCTCGATGAGCGGGTGTATGCGGGGAAGCGTCGGGCTGGCGTCCCATACCGCGATGAGGACGCCAGCGGTGTCGCGGCTGCACTGGTAGCGGATCTCCTTGCCGGGAGTCGCCGCTACGGCGTTGGCGATCAATTCCGAGGCGATGAGGAATGCATCGTCCGAAATGTGCGTACAGCCCCACTTGTCCAATCGCGTTCGCGTCATCGTGCGAGCCAGGCCCGGCACTGCGTTCGACGCCAGCATAGGGATCAGCAGGCAGTCCGGCGTTGTACAGGCCGAGCGACTGGATGAAGCATGGGGCACCGGAGGCCACTTCCAGCGGCTCGTCATATTTGCCCGCAAAGGGCATAATCCGAACTGGTTTTTGCAGCACAGCCAGTACGAGGCCGCGGCGAGTGTGATCCGGATCTACCAGGGGCAGGTCATCCCGCCGCCCCTTCAGACCGAGGACTACATGCGCGCCCTCCTGGCGGAGAGCGATGCCGAGGACCTCGAATTTGTGCCGTCCGCTGGCAGGTGGTTCGGCAGCCCGAGCCGTGGGAACCGATCGCCGTGGAAAGTGGTGATCTCGGTGATGACCCCGCCGGTGATGCGCAGGACGTCGATCGTCAGCGGTAGGTACGCGTCCTCGCGCTTGCGCCACTGGTAGAAGGCGACGGCGGGCTGCCGGTTAACCGAGGCGGGGACGGCGCGTAGGCGCTTCATGCCCTCGAAGCCGCTCTCGACCCAGTCGTTCACCACCGCGTCGCGGCCGATGTACAGGCCCGGCGTGGGCGGCATCGAGCACCGGACGTCATCCCGCAGTAGTGCGGCGAGCCTGCCGACGTCCGTGGCCACGCTGGCGTCGGTATAGCGGCGGACGACCTCGCGTGTCCCGGCGTCCTCCTCGCCGCCGGTCCAGTCCTGCCGCTCGGCGGGAAGGCGCTGCCGCATACCGGCGCGGGCCCGCTGCAGCGCGCTGTTGACCGAGTTGACGGAGTCCCCGAGGGCCTCGGCGACGTCCTTCGCCGGCCAGCCGAGAACGTCCCGCAGGATCAGCACGGCCCGCGGGCGCGGCGCGAGGTGCTGGACGGCGACCAGGTACGCGAGCTCGATCGTCTCCCGCGCGATGGCGACGGCCTCGGGCTCGTCCGCGTCGGCGGCGGGCAACTCGTCCAGCAGACGGTCGGGGTAGGGCTGCAGCCACGGCACCTCGCCGCCGGTCGCGGGTTGCGGGCGGCGCTTGGCGAGCAGGTCCAGGCAGGCGTTGGTGGCGATCCGGTACAGCCAGGCTCGGAACGTCGACCGCCCTTCGAAGGTCTCCCGCCGCCGCCAGGCCCGGAGGAACGTCTCCTGCACGGCGTCCTCGGCGTCCTCGAACGACCCGAGCATCCGGTAGCAGTGGACGTGCAGCTCCCGCCGGTGCCGCTCAGCCAGCCCGGAGAACACCGGCCCATCCACCCTGTCCAGACCGCCCCCGCCCGGCTCCACCAACCGCCTGTCTGTGCTCATCACGTCATCTTCCCTCTCGTCATATCCCGGCATAGGTATGACGGATGCGGACGCGATTACTCATCATCGGGCTAGAGCAAGCCGACCTGCCCGAACCGCCGGGGTCGGCATGCCGCGTCAGCGGTCGGGCCTATGCATGGCCAACCGACCGGAGATGCGGGACGTCATCAGGTCTGCCCCACGCAGCTCAGGGAGCTGATCTCCGGCTTGAAACGGGTCGACCAGTCGGCATAGTCCTTCTGCACGTCCGGGAACCATGTGGTGAAGTTCTGCTCCCACTTCTGGTCGGACAGAAAAGATTCCAGCTGGGCAAGTACGACCTTGCAGTCCGCTTTGTTTCCGGGCTGAAGTCCGATCATCCACCTGTCCTGGTCGGCCGCCGGAATCTCGACCGGGGCCCCGTCCTTGTCCTTGGCCACGATGACGGCGGACGACGTCTCCTGGTATCCGTAAAGGATCAGTAGGTCGGTGCTCACTGCCTGGACTTGTTTGCTCTTGAGGAGCTCGACACACTCTGCGAAGTGAGTCTTGAGCAATATGGAGACACCGAGGTCGTTCAGCGCTTCCTCTGAGGTCGATCCTGTGGTCGTGCAGACGGTCTTGCCTTTGAGGTCTGCGGACTTGCGGATCTTCCGGTAGCCGTTACGAACGAGTACGCCCTGCGGTGTCTGTATATAGGGGCCCGCCAGTTGTATCCTCGCCCTCCGGGCCGTGTTGTCGGAATATGTGGCCACGATCATGGAAAGGTGGCGTTTCTCCAGTTTCTCGTCTCGGTCTTTGGAGACGACCGGAGAGACGACCGTGCTCGTGCCCGTTTTGGTTGCTATGTAATCGACCAGCCGCTTCTCGAATCCATCGAATTTGGACCCGTTCTGCAGACTGATCTGTGGTTGGTCCGACTTCATGCCGACCGTCATGTTTTTTCCGTGCCCGAAATGGGACTCGCTCGCGTGCGTTGCGCTGGGCGAGGACTGTGCCGAGGGGGGCTGCTGCGCGTCGCATCCGGCGAGGCAGAGGAGGGCAGTGAGCGTCAGCGCCGAGGCCCCTGTCCATAGTCGGTTCACGTGTGCGTCCTCGTGTCGGATCATCTGTGCAGAGTTCCTTGTAGATGGACATTGACTGTGCAAGTGGAGTTGGGTTCGACATTTTGCACGGTCATTATTACTTTGCGATCCTTGGCCGGAGGTGAGCCGAGCCGTATATCCTTCTCCGTGCCGGGCTTCAGTTCCACGGGGCCCGACTGCCAGGAGAGCTGCACAGAGAGTCGGATGCTGCCGCCGCAGATGGCTGCTTGCTGGTTCCGGGGCGTCACATCGAATCTCAGAGCGAGGTACGTCCTCTTGTCCGTCGCCATGATCTCCGCGGTAAAGGAATCTCCGGCCTTCATATTATGGAAGTCCTGCGGTGACAGGCGGGCGTCCTTTGAGGTCAGGTACCGAGCGTTGAAGCCGACCAGGAGAAAAGGTATCGCGCAGCAGGATAATGTCCATAGGGTGAATCTCGCGACCCTCTGGTCAATTCTGCCGGAGGTCAGTGCGACCAGGGTCATGGTCGCGCCGGTCACTGCTCCCAGAATCCCCAGGATGGCGATTGCGGTGGGCCCGTTAAGCCAGATGGCGACGGTCCAGAACACGACGCATGTGATGATGCCAAGCAGCAGCCACGGACTGAGGATCTGCTGGCCCTCACCTGTACGGCTCGTTCTGCTTGATTCGTGATGGTTCTCGGCATTCTGGGGGGTATTGTCCATGGGTTAAGCCTTTGTCGGAAACGATAGAAGGACGGATCCACCGGCCCGTGTACTCGGTCGGTGCAGTATGCCCGTCCGAGCCGACAGGGCGCGCGCCGTTCGCCGTGTTCCCGCGCCGATACCGACTGGGGGGACAACCTGAACGGCCTGAGCGAACCACATTTCGTAGGCATCCTGGCGGCCACGTCTTCCGAATTGCTTGCGGCCAAGCCGGCGACACAGGTCGACCTCTGTGGGTATGGCCGATTTTGCTCATGGCAGGGGCTTGACCGGACTTGATGAGCAGGCGACTCTACGGCGAGTTCCTCGAATCAAGTGTTGAGTAACGCATGGAGGGGACGCCGGATGAGGTCGTCGTTAACGCCGATGAGGTTCGGCGGTAGACGCAGCACCCTCCGACACACCGTTACGAAGGCGTTTACCGGCCGCTGCCAGGCCACCGCGTCGCCCGCCGTTCTAGACTTCGCGGGTGACGAGCGAGAATTTCAGCTTGACGGTTCTCGGGTCTGCGACGCCGTACCCGAGCGTGGGCAACCCGTGCTCCGGCTACCTGGTGTCCGGCGCGGGCGCCCGGGTGTGGGTCGACGCGGGCACCGGGACGCTGGCCGAGCTGCAACGGCACGTCCGGCTTGACGAACTGGACGCGATCTGGATCTCACACCTCCACGCCGACCACAGCGCGGACCTCCTCACCGCCTACTACGGCGCGCTCTACGCCGATATCCGGCTCCCCGCGCCGATCCCGCTGTACGGCCCGCCGGGCACGGCCGACCGCCTGGCGCATTTCCTCACGAACACGTCCGTCCGCAGCCCGGTCGAGTCCGCCTTCGCCATCGAGGAACTGCACGACGGGCATTCGGCGCGGGTCGGTGCGCTCACGCTGACCAGCCGGGCGGTTGCGCACGGCATGCCGGCCTTCGCGCTGCGCGTCGAGGCCGAGAGCGCGTCAATGGTCTACTCCGGGGACACGGCCCCCTGCACGGCGCTGACGAGCCTTGCCGAGGGGTGCGACGTGCTGCTGTGCGAGGCCGACAGCGCGGATGTCCCGACGGCGGGGGAGCAGGTCCACCACACGCCGGAGAACGCCGGCGACACCGCCCGCGCAGCCCAGGCCGGCCGGTTGATCGTCACCCACGTCGGACGTTCGCTCACCCCGGAGCAGGCGGTCGCCTCCGCCTCGACCCGCTTCGACGGCCCCGTCGACTACGCCGCCCCCGCCACGACCTTCCCGGTCGGCTGAACACCCGCGACGTGCGAACGCGCGCAGGTGATCTTCGCGCCGCCCGTCATAGGGCCTGGCCGAATTACTATCAGTATGCGGCCGCAAAGTGCATTGATGACCATGACCGGCCAGAAACGTGACGCTGCACCGATGAATTCGGAAAATGAGCTCGCCCATCGGGGACGACATTCCGATTCAGTAGGTGAGAGCTCCCAATGCGAAGAGCGATAGTGACCCTGGCCGCCTTCACCATGATGATCATGCTGGGTGGCCTAGTCGGCGTTCCCGCGGCTGCTGAGAGTGCGCCGACGGTAACAGCCGGTTCCACCCTGCGGATCACCGAGGCCGCCGACGGGAAGCCGATGATCCTGGAGGCTACGCCGGACAACGTACAGCCAATGCGGTTGTCCGCGGCCAGCCGTGCCGCTGCATCCCTGAACATTCCCATACACCACTACAACATCTGCGCCGGCAACAACACGTGCGTCGAAAATTCTGTGCTCAAGGACCGGGCAAAGAACCTGGTGGCCTTCTTCAAGGCCACCGACGACCCCTGGTTCATTTCGCTCAACGAGGTCTGCCGGAAGGATTTCGCAGATCTGAGCGCCAGGACGGGCAGCGCGGGCACGATGGTCGTCAGCCTGCGTCAGAACAAGAATGACTGCGGTGGCGATCTGTTCGGCAGTGCGATTCTGCATCCCGGTGGCGTCAAATTGGACGGCATCGCGGAGTTCCTCCCGTCGCGAGACGACGAGCTGGACTGCACCACGGACGAGTGTCGCGCCATGCTCTGCCTCAAGCTGCAGACCTATGCGGGGGTCATGACGGTCTGCACCACCCACCTGGAGAACGAGTCGGAATGGGCGATGCCCCAGGCGGCCGAGTACCTCTGGATAGCCACCGCGTATGCGGCCGGGCAGCCGAAAGTGCTCGCCGGCGACTTCAACCTGACCCCTGAACAGCTTCGTGACCCGGATGCGGCTCCCGCGTTCTACACGGGCATGCGGGATCTGGTGATCGAGAGCAGCGAGACCATGCCGACCTGGACCGACCATGACGACGACCCGGCGACGTGGCCCGTCCCGGCGACGCCTCGCGGGCACATCGACTACATCTGGGTCGATCGCCGCGGCGGGTCGATCGCGAAGGCGGCCTATTGCGAGAACGAGGCGCTGGCCAGTGATCACTGCTACACCAGCGGCTCCTGGCTCTACACACCGCCGAGCAAGTAGGGAGGCAGCCGTCCCGCAAAGGTGGCGGGGGTTCGGCGGGCGGCCGCCTGACGGTAGATCGTTCCAGGCGGCCGCGCGGCCTCCGGGGCAAGGCGTCCGCCCTCACCGGTTCGTGTGCGGGACCTCGTCGAGGGGGCGCCGTCCGGTGACCACGAGGAGCATGTCCTTGGACGTCATCTCCACGACGGCCGATCCGTCCCCTACCGTTGCGTCCGAGTCGGTGGCGGTCAGTTTCCGTCCGCCGAGGTCGACCCCGAAGTACTTCAACTGCCGGGGCCTGGTCGATGCCAGGACCAGCGCGATGCGCTGCGGCGGTGCCGGGGGCAGGCCGAGCGGCTCGGTGAAGTCGAGGCCGTGGATGACGTCGTGGCTGAGCGCGCCGGCCTGCCCGCCGCCCGGCGGCTGCCAAGGGTGGTCGATGTTGCGGCGCAGGAGGTCGAGCAACTCGGCGTCGCTCCTCGCCTGCGTCGCCGCCCGGGCGTCCCGGTCGGCGTACCTGTTGAAGGAGAACCGGGCGCGGACGATGCCCGCCAGCACCTCGATCGCCTTCGTCCGGTACGCCATCGTCATGTGCGCGACCACCTCACGGACCTGCCAGCCTTCGCACAGGGAGGGCGTGCCCCACTGCTCGGACGTGAGGCCGCCGAGGATGTCGGCGAGGCGCTCCCGCTCCGCATACGTTTCTTTGGCCAGGTCGGCCGAGTTCGTCTCCATCGGGCTGTCCTTCCGCGTCGTCAGGGTTTCACCGACTTGTACGACGCGTCCCGCGACAACTCATCGCTCACACGCTGACGTGTTCAGACACCGAAAGGAGCTCGGGGAGACCGAACTCGGCGAACCTGCGTTCTGTCCCGAGGAACGTCACCATGTGGGCGATCAGCCCCTCCCGCATCTCGACCACCACCAGCGCGAACGGGCGGAGGACGCCGTCGTCCCCGGGCCGGTACTGCCCGAACCCGGGCGCACCGTTGATCCGGCACGGCACCAGCCGAGCCCCCGCACAAGAGTCGTTGCTCCCAACGGCCGCCGCGATCACCCCCGCGCCGTCCATCCGCCAGCGGAACGGCGGCATGGAGGCCACGGCGTCCTCGCGCAGCACCGCGGTCAGCGCGGCGACGTCATGGGACTCGAAAGCGGCCACGTAGCGGCGCAGCAGATTCCGCTGCCCGGCGTCCTCGGGGTCGTAGACGTCGAACGGATCGGGCCGGACGGCGTCCAGCGAGGCCCGCGCACGCTGCAGCGCGCTGTTCACCGCGGGCACCGTGGTGCCGAGGATTTCCGCCGTCTCCTGGGCGCTGAACACGAGAACGTCCCGCAGCACCAGGACGGCCCGCTGGCGGGGAGCGAGATGCTGGAGCGCCGCGATGAACGCCAGCCGAACCGACTCCCGCCCCGCGATCACCTCACCCGGGTCCTGCGCGGCCAGCACACGCGCGTCGGGCATCGGCTCCACCCAGGACTCCGCAGGCAGCGGCGCCCCGAGTTCCGGCCCGGCCGACCCTACGTCCATCACGAGGGCCCGCCGCTTGGCCGCCCGCAGCATGTCGATGCAGACGTTGGTGGCGATCCGATGCACCCACGTGCTCAACCGCGCCCGACTGGGGTCGTACTGCTCCCACCTGGACGAAGCCCGGATCAAGGTCTCCTGGACCGCATCATCCGTATCGGCCGCAGACCCGAGAAGCCGGTAGCAGTAACCAGCCAGGGGCCCCCGCAGAGCCTCCAACTCCCCAACTGCCCCCTCAGCGC
>NZ_SMKM01000025.1 GCF_004348665.1 Actinomadura sp. GC306
GTCCGACCCCTACGCCGTCCGCCCGTTCGCCGAATGGAAGCAGACAACCGCCCCCGGCGCGTCGCAACCACCCATGATGCACGGGACGGGGCCACAGAACGCCGCTCCTGTCGACCTGTCATCAGGGCAAACGCTCGTACTCCCCGACGAAGCGCTGCAAGGGCTCCTGATCGCATTCGCGTTCGCGGGGGCGGACGCCGACCTGACGCTCCTCCTGCTCGACGACTCGGGCAAGGTGCGTGGCGATGAGGACTTCGTCTTCTACCATCAGCCGACAGCGGCCGGAGGGGCGGCGCGGCTGCTCGGGAAGCAGCCCGAGGGCCAGGTGATGACCGAGCGGGCCGGCCTGCACCTGTCCGCACTACCGGAGGACGTTCGCCGGGTCGCGGTCTCCATCAACATGGACGTCGACACCGGCCTGACCTGCGCCGCCCTCACCTACGCAGCACTGCACATGCGCTGCACAACCGGCGCAACCTGGACGTTCCGCCCACCACCAGACCCATCCATCTCCGCGATGCTGATGGCCGAGTTCTACCGCCACACCGTGAACGGCCACCCCGCCTGGAAACTCCGAGCCCTGGGCCAAGGCTGGTCAGACGGCCTAGGCGCCCTAGCCCGCACCCACGGCGTCAACGTGACCTGATCCGGGCACTGGGGCGTCCGCGAACCTGCAATCGGTCAGTCAGATCCACTCCCGGTGCGGGAACAGGCGGTGTTTGAGGGGGCGTACACCCACAGCAACGGCACCGGGAACCGGAACTCGCGCCGGTCGTACAGACCGACGCACCGCCACCCCAGCGGCAGCAGCGCGACCCGCAGGACCTCCAGCCGCCGCACCGCCGCCTCATGGCCGACCAGCGTTCGCGCCTCCAGAACCAGCCGCCACCGGCCGACCGCCCGCACCAGCCCGTTCGTCACCGCACACCGTCCCCGAACATGAGGTGCTCGACCTGCTGACGACTGAACCGGCGGACGCCACCGAGGGTGCGAATGGACGCCAGCTTGCCGCCATCGGCCCAGCGTGTGACGGTCTTGGGCTCGACGCGGAACATCGTGGCCACATCACCGGGCGTCAAGAGCTGCCCGGCACCGAAGTCCCACCCATCGACGATCACCGGTTCACCACCCACCGGGGGCCTCCGCCTCTGTGGCGGCGTTTTCGGCGGGCGGACGCCCCACTCGGCGAAAACGGTCTTGCCGCCCGCCACGTCGCGCAGTGCGCCCCAGCGCGAGACCAGTTCACCGACGATCACCAGCCCGCGGCCGCCCACCGCGTCGGGGCCGGGCGCGCGCGACACCGGAAGCGTCCCGTCGCCGTCCCAGACCTTCACCGCGTGCACGTCACCGTCCGAGCCGGCGTCCACCCGGATCTCATCGGTCCGCGCGTGCCGGATCGCGTTGGTGACCAGCTCCGACACCACCACCCGCACGTGATAACCGTCGACCGGCCATTCAGCGGCGATCTCCGCGACATAGTCCCGGGCCACCTTGATCATTTCGACGTCCGGCTTGAACGCGAGCATCTCGCCCCTCCTTACGCGTTTTCTGGCCACAGCGTGACGGCCCGCGCTAGGGTTCAATTCGTTCAACCAGGCAATCTGTACTTAAAGGATCAAGAATGGGCGCCCGCAACGATCTCGACCCGGACCGCGATCATTGGCATTGGCTGGCATCTGACCTGCGAGTATGGCGTGTCGAACGGAATATGACACAGACCGATGTGGGCAAGATCCTCGGCGTCACAAAAACCCAGGTTTCGAACTGGGAATCGGCCCGCGAAAACCTACCCTTGAAGCACGCCGAAACCTTGGACCGAGTTTGGCGCACATATGGGCATTTCACCCGACTTCGCCGTCTGGCGGAACAGGCGCACGACCCGGGCTGGTGGGCCCAGTACACGCCAATTGAGGCACAAGCGTCCCGCATCTGCTATTGGGCTCTCGCGATCATCCCTGGATTGCTCCAGACGCCGGACTACGCCAGGGCCCTCCTGGAGGACGGCCAGATCATCGAGGACGTGGAGGCCACGGTCGAAGCTCGCATGGCCCGGCAAGAGGTACTGAGCCGGGACAGGCCGCCCGAACTACGGGCACTTATCAACGAGTCGGCACTCGACCAGCCCGTCGGCGGCCCGGAGGTCATCAGAGAACAACTCGCCCACCTCATCACGCTCAGCCACCGGCGCAACATCATCCTGCGCGTCGTACGCCGCAGCGTCGGCGCGCACATCGGCCTGGACGGCTCCTTCGCAATCCTCGATGGGCCAAGGGATTCCGCGGCCTACATGGAGGCCAACGCGGGTGGCAGACTGACCCACGACCCGACTGGGCTGGACGACTTCCACCGGCGCTTCGACCTCATCGGCTCCGAGGCGCTGTCCGCGTCCGCCTCACGTGCTCACATCACGCAGATCATGGAGGCCATGCAATGATCGAGTGGCGCAAGTCCAGCCGCAGCAACGCATCCGGCAACGAGTGTGTGGAGGTCGCGGCACTCCCCGACGGGTACGGCCTCAGAGACAGCAAGGCCCCCGAAACCGGCCACCTGACCCTCACCACCGAAGATTTCGCTCAACTCCTGACACACATCAGGCAGGGCGAGCCGAACCCGTGATGACCGGCCTCGAACCCCCCGCGCTCAATTGGCGCATGGCAACGGCCAGCCAGGGAGTCAGGGCTGTGTCGAACTGGCTCCGCTGCCGAACACCGTCACGATCCGCGACTCGAAGGCCCCGGAAGGCCCTCGCCTAATCCTCGGCACCGAGACCGCCCGAACCGTACTTACCGCCGTAAAACACGGCAACCACCGCCTCTGACCGACAATGCCACGGCGACCGGGCGCCCCGGCGTCAGCCGCCGCCCGGGCGGTCATCGCCGTGACCGTCCCGGCCGAGACCGGGGCGCAGAACACCTCCGCCAGCGCACGCGCGGTGCGATCCTTGGACGGGTCCCTCGAACCGGTGCCGGCGGGCAAACCCGGCGCCACAGGCCAAGCCTGCATGCAGTTTGCATGCTAAAATGCCTGCATGGGAGTCATACAGATCCGGGACGTCCCCGACGAGACCGAGCAGACACTGAAGGCGCGAGCCGAGCATGAGGGCAAGTCGCTGACGGCCTATGTGCGAGATCTCCTGAACGAGGAGGCCGCCACCCCGACGCTGGACGAGGTGATGGCCAAGATCGCCTCCGATGAGCCCGTGCCTTACGACCCCGACTTCGTTCGCGAGACCATGCGTGAGGGACGCCGGTGAGCCTGGTCGTCGATGCCTCGATCGTGTTCCGCCTGCTGGCCAACGTCAAAGGCGACGATCTCCTTCGGCAACGGCTGGCCCGTAAGGTACACGCCCCAGCGTTGATCGACGTAGAGATCGCCTCAGTTGTGCGCGGACATGCAATCACCAGCAAGCCGGAGGTACGCATCTCCGAAGCACGTGCCCAGATCATGCTCGAGCGCTACGCACAACTCAAGATCGTCCGCCATCCCATGCTGCCCCTGCAGCGGCGCGTGCTGGAGCTACGCAACAACCTCACCGCCTACGACGGCATGTACGTGGTCCTCGCCGAACTGCTCGGGGTGCCCCTGCTCACCGACGACGCCAAATTCGCTGGCTCCGCAGGGCACCGAGCAGAGATCCACCGCTACCCACCACCCCAGATGTGAGACGGAGGCCGCGTCGTGAGCGCCCGGCCGAGAACCTGTACGAGGATCGCTTGAGAGAACACCAAGTGCAGTAGGAGCAGCGATGACAGATCTCCCCAAGTGGAGCGGGGTCGGCGCCGACGTCGTCGCAGCCGCCGGCGGCGAGGAAGCCGTTGCCGAAGCCCGCAAGCGCAGCCAGGCCTGGCAGTGGTCACGGTCATCGGCGCACGTCCTCAGCCCGCGCTCATTCGTCCGCGAGACCGGCTCAGCCAGGCACCTCCAGGCCGACCCGCGCACGCGGTGACAGGCCGCTCAGCCGGAGGCTGAGCGGCCTGTCACGCTCTTCGTCGGTATTCCCGACCAGGTCTCATCCGGCCTGGGAGAGGTGCGGCTGGGTTCCTGGTGGTGGAAAGCGTGACTGGACGCGGCGCCGCCTCTCCTGAGGACCGGGTCAGGGGGTCAGGGTCAGCGTCCGTTGGAGTTCGTCGGCGGTGGCTCGCATTCGGGCGGCGGAGCGTTCGACCTTGGCGAGTTTGGCGGGACGGCACGAGATGGCCAGGGCGCCGAGGACGGTGCCGGTGGCGTCGCCGACCGGGACGGCCGCGCAGACGGTGCCGAGGGCGTACTCCTCGCGGTCGTACTGGATGTCGCCCGGCGCCGCGAGGGACCGGAACAGCCGGGCCGGGTCGGTGATGGTGTGCGGGGTCAGGTCGACGAGCGGGTGCCGGGACAGGTAGTCGCGGCGGGCGTCCTCGTCGAACTGGCTCAGCACGCACTTGCCGATCGCGGTGGCGTGCGCGGCGTCCTCGAAGCCGACCCACACGTCCACCCGGGGGGTGCGCGGGCCGTCGGCGATATCGATGAGGCGGATCTCGTCGTCCATGTGCATGCTGAAGTACGCCGCGACGCCGAGGTCGTCCCGCAGGGCCATCAGGGTGGGGCGGATGCGGGCGAGGAGCTGCTGCGTCCGGCTCTGCCCGTGCAGCGCCTCGACCCGCTCGCCCAGCACCCAGACGCCGTCCGGCAGGCGCGTCGCGTAGCCCTCGTGCGCGAGGGTGCGCAGCAGGTGGTAGGTCGTGGCGAGGGGGAGCCGGGCCTCCCGGGAGAGCTGCTTGGCGGGCGCGCCGTTCGGATGCGACGCGACCACCTCCATGAGCCGCAGGGCACGCTGCACCGAAGCGATGAGCGTGGGTTTGCGTGTCTCATCCATTACCCACAGCGAACCCCTCTGGCCCGGCGCGGTCAAGGCCCTCGGCGACGGTCGGTCCTTCATTGGATCACTTCGGGCGTGCGGACGCGGAGGGTTTCTCCATACCGCCTGGGGAAAGGGCGCTCACATGTACGGGACCACCCAGGAGTACGGGGAGCCGCCCGAGGAGGACGCATGAGCCAGACCAGACCCGCGCAGACCGGCCGCCAGGGGCACGTGGACGAGCGCACCGCCCGGAAGGTGGCCGAGGAGGCGCGGGAGACCGAGTGGCGGCTGCCGAGCTTCGGCAAGCAGCTCTTCCTCGGGGACTTCCGCCTCGACCTGATCCACCCGCATCCCCGGCCGGACGGGGAGGCCCGCGGCAAGGGCGAGGAGTTCCTCGCGCGGCTCACCGAGTTCTGCGCCACGAAGATCGACCCGGCGGTGATCGAGCGGGAGTCGCGGATCCCCGACGACGTCCTGCGCGGCCTGCGGGACATCGGCGCGCTCGGCATGAAGATCCCGGAGAAGTACGGCGGTCTCGGGCTCAGCCAGCTCTACTACGGGCGCGCCCTGATGGTCGCCGGGTCGGTCTCTCCGGCGCTCGCCGCGCTGCTGTCGGCGCACCAGTCCATCGGCGTCCCGCAGCCGGTCAAGATGTTCGGGACGCCGGAGCAGCAGGACGAGTGGCTGCCGCGCTGCGCCCGGGAGATCAGCGCGTTCCTGCTCACCGAGCCCGACGTCGGCTCCGACCCCGCCCGGCTGCGCGCCACCGCCGTCCCCGACGGCGACGACTACGTCCTCAACGGCGTCAAGCTGTGGACGACCAACGGCGTCGTCGCCGACCTCGTCGTGGTCATGGCGCGCGTCCCGAAACAGGACGGGCACCGCGGCGGCATCTCCGCGTTCGTCGTGGACATGTCCACGCCGGGCATCACCGTCGAGAACCGCAACGCGTTCATGGGGCTGCGTGGCATCGAGAACGGCGTCACCCGCTTCCATGACGTCCGCGTCCCGAAGGCGAACCTGATCGGCAAGGAGGGCGCGGGCCTGAAGGTCGCGCTGACCACGCTGAACACCGGGCGGCTGTCGCTGCCCGCGATCTGCGCGGCGGGCGGCAAGTGGGCCGCCAAGATCGCGCGGGAGTGGTCGAAGGAGCGGGTGCAGTGGGGCCGGCCGGTCGGCGAGCACGAGGCCGTCTCCCGCAAGATCGCGTTCATCGCGGCGACCGCGTACGCGATGGAGGCGATGCTCGACCTGTCCGGCCAGCTCGCCGACGACGAGCGCAACGACATCCGGATCGAGGCGGCGCTGGCGAAGCTGTGGTCGTCGGAGATGGCGTGCCGCGCCGCCGACGAGCTGATCCAGCTGCGCGGCGGCCGCGGCTACGAGACCGCCGAGTCGCTCGCGGCGCGCGGCGAGCGCGGGGTGCCCGCCGAGCAGCTGTTCCGCGACCTGCGCATCAACCGGATCTTCGAGGGCTCCACCGAGATCATGCACCTGCTGATCGCCCGGGAGGCGGTGGACGCGCACCTGTCGGTCGCCGGCGACATCATCGACCCGGACGCGTCCGCGGGGGCGAAGGCGCGGGCGGCGGCGAAGGCGGGCGGGTTCTACGCGCGCTGGCTGCCGACGCTGGTCACCGGGGCCGGGCAGCGCCCGAAGTCCTACGCCGAGTTCGGGGCGCTGGCGCGGCACCTGCGGTTCGTCGAGCGGTCCTCCCGCAAGCTGGCCCGGTCGATCTTCTACGCGTCGGGACGCTGGCAGGGCGGGCTGGAGCGCAAGCAGGGCTTCCTCGGCCGGATGGTCGACATCGGCGCCGAGCTGTTCGCGATGAGCGCGGTGTGCGTCCGCGCGCACGCCGACTCGTCCGCGGACGGCCCGCTCGCGAGCGCCGGGCCAGGCGGCGAAGGCGCCGCCACGGCGCCCGGCAAGTCGGCCGTGCTGCTCGCGGACGCGTTCTGCCGGCAGGCGCGGGTCCGGGTGGAGGAGCTGTTCGACGGGCTGTGGCGCAACACCGACGCGATGGACGTGAAGCTCGCCCGCGCCGTCCTCAACGGCGACTTCGCCTGGGTGGAGGAGGGCGTCCTCGACCCGTCCATCCCCGGGCCGTGGATCGCGCCGTCCGAACCGGGGGCGAGCGAGAAGGAGGACGTCCACCGCACCATCGGCTGACCGGACCGGCGCGGGCGCCTGACCTGCGTGAACCGTCGGTGCGGGCGCGCCGCGCGGTCACCGCCGGGCGCCCGCGGCCCGCGGCTGGGTAGACTGGCCCGGCTTCGTGCCGGAGATCGGGCCGTCCGAGCGGACCAGGTCACTCGATCCGGCCAACGAGAATCCGAGCGCCCACGCACCCAGCGAGCGGGAAGTAATGCACTCACCTGGTCAGAAGAAGTCCATCGCAGGCACCCTCCTCAACCTCGTCGGCAGCCGCCCGAAGGGCACCGGCGCCGCCGCCCCCGCGCCGCCGGGCGCGGACGGGGACGTCGTCCAGCCCGCCGCCGGAGAGGGCGCGCTGGAGAACCACCTGGGCGGGGACGAGGCCCGCAACTACCGCAAGTACGAGTACGAGACCGTCGCGCCGCACGTCGGGCGGTCCATGCTGGAGGTCGGCTCGGGGCTCGGGCACTTCTCCGAGCAGTTCGCTGGGCGCCTCGACTACCTCGTCGTCAGCGACAACGACCCGTACTGCGTCGGCGAGCTGCGCAAGCGCTACGACGGCAGCGACGACGTCGAGGTCATCGACCTGGCGCTGCCCGCCGACATCGTGATCCGGCGCAAGGTCGACACCGTCGTGATGATGAACGTCCTGGAGCACATCAAGGACGACGTCCAGGCGCTGCGCGACCTCGCCGCCGTCACCGAGCCCGGCGGCCGCATCGTCATCTGGGTGCCCGGCTACATGCAGCTCTACGGCGACTTCGACCGCAAGGTCGGGCACGTCACCCGGTACACGCCGAAGACGCTGGAGGCGTCGGTCCGCGAGGCGGGCCTCGTCCCGGAGGTGCTCAAGCCGATCAACTTCCTCGGCGGGATCGCCTGGTGGTTCGCGGTCCGCCGCGGCGGCGCCGGCTACCCGGACCCGAAGCTCGTCAAGATCTACGACCGGACGGTCGTGCCGCTGACCCGCACCATCGAGCGCGTCGTCAAGCCGCCGTTCGGGCAGACGGTGTTCTGCGTCGCCCGCGTCCCGCGCTGACGCGCGCCCCGGGCCACGGGCCCGTAACGCTCCGACGGGGACGGATCACGGAAGGTGACACGTCCCCGTCGCTATTTTTCACCGCCGCTCCCCGGTATGTCGTCCGGCATTCGGCGGCCCCCGGACCCGAGACTGTGCAGTGGCCGGAACGATGACGGGCCGCCTCTCCGGGCGGCGAAGCACCGCCTGCTTCCGCGGGACGTCACCGCGACGGCCGGCCACGAAGTTCCCGTGTGGTCCGACGGTTCGGCGGCGGGGGTCCTGCGGAGGGGAGATCCCCGCCACCGAATCAGCCCACGGCACCAGCCCACCGGCATCAGCCCGTGGGATCAGCCCGCGGCATCAGCCCACCGGGGCTTCGTCCCGCCCGGCGGGGACGGCGAACAGCGCCAGCCGGTGCGCGGTCGCGGCGGCCTCGCCGCGACTGGCGACGTCCAGCTTCCCGAGGATGTTGGACACGTGCACGCTGGCGGTCTTCACCGAGATGAACAGCGCCTCGGCGATGTCGCGGTTGCTGCGGCCGTCGGCGACCAGGCGCAGCACCTCGTACTCGCGCGGCGTCAGCCCCAGCGGCGCCGCGTCGCCCCCGCGGGCCGTGCGGGTGCGGCGCAGCAGGTCGGCGACGCGGTCGCCGAGCGGGACGGCGCCGAGGCTTTCCGCCAGTTCCGCCGCGGTGCGCAGCCGGGCCGCCGCCGCGTCGTGGTCGCCGTCCGCCAACGCGGCCCGCGCCGCGTTCAGCAGCGCGCACCCCCGCAGGAAGGGGTTGCCGAGCGCCTCCCACGCGGCGGCGGCCTCCTCCCAGGCGGCGAAGTCGAGGACGCCGCGGGCGCGGGCGGCCTCGGCGGCGAACGTGGCCCGGTGCGCCCGCTGCAGCGGGCCGACGGCGCTCAGCCCGGCGGCGCGCTCCTCGATGCGCCGCAGGTCGCCGGCGGCCGCCTCGCCGAGCTCCGCGCAGATCGACGCGCCGGTGACCAGCGCGGGCCACGCGTAGCGGGCGTCGTCGGGCAGGCCGGCGTGGTCGAGGACGGGACGGATCGCGTCCAGCCCGGCCTCGGGCCGGCCCTCCGCGAGCGCGACGTTGGCCTCCAGCCAGAGGGTGGTGAAGTAGTCCTGGGTCTTCAGCCACTTCATCTTGAGGTTCATGATCTCGCGGGCGCCCGCCAGCCGCTTCCGCGCGGTGGGCAGGTCGCCGCGCGCCAGCGCGAGCCAGCCGGACAGGACGAGCAGCGACGTCCTCGTCGTCACGGCCGGCTCCTGCTCCATCGCCTGGTTCAGCACGGCGGTCGCCTCGTCCCACCGGCCGAGCGAGACCAGCGGCTCGGCCGTGTTGATGGACAGGGACGTCCCCTGCGTGCGGGCCACGCCGTACTCGCGGGCGAGCTCGATGCCGCGCCCGGCGACCGCGGCGGCCTCCTCGTGCCGTCCCGCGCCCTCCAGGAAATGCGACTTGATCACGTGGAAGCGCAGCAGGACCCGCTGGTCGCCGGTGCTCACCGCCGTCCGGTCGATCTCGGCGAGGTACTCCTCGCCGAGGTAGTCGACGTCGGCACAGAACTGAGTGATCAGCGCCTCGGCCTCGGTGACCGGGTCGCCGAGCGCGCGGGCGACCGCGAGCGCCTCGGCCGCCGCGTTGCGCGCCTCGTCGATCTCGGGCGTGAGGCGGACGTAGTTCCCCAGCGTGGACAGCGCCCGCGCGCGCAGCGCCGTCGGCGGGTCGGCCGGCAGCATCGCCACGGCGGACCGCAGGTCCTCGACGAAACCCGGGCGCGCCATCTGGTACCGCATCCGGCCGCGCAGTTCGAGCAGCATCGCCACCCGGGCCGGATCGTGGCCCCCGCCCCGCTCCCGGACCGCCTCCACCTCGCGCAGCGCGGCGGTCACGAGCTTGATGCCGCGGTCGTACTCGCCCGCCTCGTCGGCGGCGGCCGCGGCCTGCTCCAGGACGGTGACGTGGTCGGCGCCGATGCGCTCGGCCGCGTCGGGGACCCGGTCCCACAGTTCGAGGACCCGCGACAGCATCGCGAGGCACTCGGCGTAGGCGAGGGCCTTGCGCGCGTCGGCGGCGGCCCGCCACGACGCGACCAGCGCCCACGTGCTGTCGTGGGCGGCCTTCCAGTGGTGGCTGAGCTCGACCCATAGCCGTCCCGCCGGAACGAGCCCGGGATCGTTCTCCAGCGCCTCCGCGTAGCGGCGGTGGAGCCGCGTGTGCTCGCCGGGCAGCAGGTCGTCGTGGATGACCTCGCGGATCAGCGCGTGCCGGAACGCGTAGCCGTCGCCCTCCACGACGAGGACGTTCGCGGCGACGGCGGGACGCAGCGCGCGGGTCAGCCCGCCGTCGCCGAGGCCGGTGACGGCCGCCAGCAGCGCGTGCTCGATGCGGGTGCCGCCGCCGCTCGCGTCCCGCAGCACGTCCTGCGTCTCCTCCGGGAGCCGCTGCACACCGGCGAGCAGCAGGTCGCGCAGCGACTCGGGCAGTTCGCACGCCAGCGTCCCGTCGTCGTCGAGCAGCGCCTCGATGAACAGCGGGTTGCCCTCGCTGCGGACGGCGATCCGCTCGACCAGGCCGGGCGGCGGCGTCCGGCCGAGCAGCTCGGTCACGAGCGCGGCGATGTCCGTGCGGGTCAGCGGCGCGATCTCCGCGCGCCGCACGTGCTCCACCCGCTCCAGCCCGGCGAGCAGCGGGCGCAGCGGATGGCTGCGGTGCAGCTCGTCCGACCGGTACGTCACGACGATCAGGATCGGCGCGGTGCCGAGGTTGCGGATCAGGAAGGCCAGCAGGTCGCGGGTGGAGCGGTCGGCCCAGTGCGCGTCCTCGACGACCAGCACGACCGGGCCGCGCTCGGCGAGCCGCTCCAGCAGCGTGAGCATCACCTCGAACAGGCGGGCCCGCTGCTCGCCGGAGGCGGCGTCGGTCTCCGGCTCCCCGAACTCGGGCAGCAGCCGGGCCAGGCCGCCGGTGTCGCCGCGCGGCACGAGTTCGGCGACGCCGCCGGTGCCGATGTCGCGGACGAGGTCGCGCAGGACGGTCGTGAACGGCGCGAACGGAAGGCCGTCGGAGCCGAGCTCCAGGCAGCCGCCGGTGAGCACCCGCGCGCGGCCGTCCACGGACCGGGCGTACTCGCGGATCAGGCGGGTCTTGCCGACACCGGCGTCACCGCCGATGAGCACGGCCCCGGGTGCGGCGGCGAGCGCGTCCTCCAGTTCCGCGAGCTCGGCGGATCTGCCGATCAGGACAGGGCTCAACGCGCGTGGACTCACCGTCCCAGCATGCCAAACGACCCCGACATTCCCACCTGTTTTTCCGGCCGGTGCGGCTCCGCCGGTCAGCCCTGCGGGTTCTTGTCCAGCTTGCGCCGCTCCCAGCGGTTGGGGTGGCGGATCACCACTCCCGCCATGCCGCCGGATCCGATGACCCTGATCAGCGGGGTGCCGGGCAGCCGGTCGCCGGTGGTCTTGTCCGAGCAGCCGCCGACGCCGGGGTCCATGCCGCCGGTGTCGGCGGCCCAGCCGTCGGGCAGGACGATCACGACCCCGGCCGCCTCCCCGTACGCCTCCACCAAGACCTCCGGCAGCCGGCACTCGACCCGGGTGAAGTCGATCTTCACGCCGCCCAGGCCGCCGTGCGCGATCACGTGCGCGGGGACGTCCCAGCGCCCGGGGCCCCGGGAGGCGCCGTGCATGCCGCCCTTGAGCACCAGCGGCGGACGGTTCTCCACGGGCGCCGGGCCCGGCAGGTCGCCGGTCAGGGCGGCCAGGTCGGCGTAGGTCTTGGCCGTCAGCGCCTGCTCCAGGCGCGTCTCCAGCTCGTCGAGGTCCAGGCGTCCCTCGGCCGCCGCGTCCCGCAACCGCTCCACCACCGCTTCCCGGTCGTCGTGCGAGGCGCGGAGGTCTCCCGAAGGGGCGGGGCGCGGAGCGGGCTCCGGAGGCAGGGGCGTCATCCCCCAAGAATATGCAGCGGCACGCGCGACCGCCTGCCCCGGCGCCATCGTTGACAGGGCGTCCGGTCGGGACGAGGCTGACTCGCAGGCGACCGGGTGACGAGAGGCGGCGCCGCCCGATCCCGTCCTGGAGGTGGTCACGATCCGATTCGCGCTCTTCTACGAGCACCAGTTGCCGCGGCCTTGGGGGGAAGGGCAGGAGCTCAAGCTTTATCAGGACGCCCTTGACCAGGTGGAGATCGCCGATCGGGTGGGCTTCGACTACATCTGGGAAGTCGAACACCATTTCCTGGAGGAGTACTCGCATTCGTCGGCGCCCGAGGTGTTCCTCGGGGCCGCTTCGCAGCGGACGAAGCGAATCCGGCTCGGGCACGGGATCGTGCAACTGCCGCCGGCCATCAACCATCCCGCACGTATCGCCGAGCGGATCGCGACGCTCGACCTCGTCTCCAACGGGCGGGTCGACTTCGGGACGGGAGAGGCCAGTTCCAGCGCCGAACTCGGCGGGTTCGGGGTGCGGCGCACCGACAAGCGGGCGCAGTGGCAGGACGCGATCGACGCCATCACCAGGATGTTCGTCGAGGAGCCGTTCGCGGGGTGGAACTCGCCCGATATCCGGATGCCGCCGCGGAACGTCCTGCCGAAGACCGTCCAGAAACCACACCCTCCGCTCTGGGTGGCGTGCTCGCGCCGGGAGACGATCCATTTCGCCGCGCGCAACGGGATCGGCGCCCTTTCGTTCTCCTTCGTGGAGCCCGAGGACGCGGGCAAATGGGTGGACGAGTACTACCGCATCATCGAGTCGGAGGAATGCGTCCCGGCGGGGTTCGCGGTGAACCCGAACGTGACCGTCGTCCTGCCGATGATGCTGCACGAGGACGAGGCCACCGCGATCGAGCGCGGCATCGACGGCGCGCATTTCTTCGCGTTCGCCCTCGCGCATTACTACGGGACCACGCCGCACGATCCGGGGCGCACGGACGTGTGGCAGGAGTTCCTGGAGCGGCGCGCCTCGCGGGGTCTGTCGCGGGAGCAGATCATCGCCAACGCCGGGACCCTCAACGTCAACGTCGGTTCGCTGCGCGGCGCCGTGGGGACGCCCGAGCAGGTCATCGACCTCGTCCGGCGGTACGAGTCGGCCGGCGTCGACCAGGTCGCCTTCGTCCTGCAGTCGGGCCCGAACAGGCACGAGCACATCTGCGAGAGCCTGGAGCTGTTCGGGAAGGCCGTCCTCCCCCATTTCACCGAGGGACGGGACGAGCGCGAGGCCGCCAAGGCGGAGCGGCTCGCGCCCGCCGTCGAGGCCGCCCTCGCGCGCCGGAAACCGGCCCGGACCAGCCCGCCCGGCTACCGCATCGACGAGGACGCGGAGGTCGCCCGCGCCCGTCGCGCGTCCCGTGGCCGGCGGCCGGTCGAGGACGTCCGCGCGGCGGGCCGCAGAAGGTTCAGGCAGGGCTTCTACAAGCTCGTGCACGGCCGTTCCGACGCGCAGATCGAACGGCGGTTCGGCCCGGCGGCGCAGCGCGTGTTCTTCGCCGCGATGGCCCGCGCCTACGACCCGTCCGCGGCCGGCGGGTTCACCGGTGAGCTGGAGTTCCGCTTGAGCCGTGCGGACGAGGAGTCCGTCTGGACGCTCACCATCGGCAAGACCCGTGCCCGCGCCAGTCAGGGGCCTGCGAAGGATCCGTCTCTCACGCTCATCGTGGCCGCGGCGGACTTCCTGCGGATGCTGGCCGGAGACGCGAACCCGGCGTCGCTTCTCATGGACGGCCGCCTGGAACTGCGCGGAAATTTCGACCTCGCGCCGCGGCTCAGCGAGATGTTCGGCGGGCCGTCACCCTACTGATGGCGGGTGGCCGTGGTCCCCCGACGCACCACGGCCACCCAACGATGAGACGCCCGCATTGCGGGTCGGGTTCGCCAGATCGACCGCCGCGCACACTCAAGTGGAGGGGCGGCCGGCGACGAGGTCGCTCAGGCGGTCGCCGAGGCGCTGGACGGGGCGGCGGTAGCGGCGTTCGCGGTTGCGCGCCCATCGTTCCTTGCGGGAGCCCGGGGTGTAGCGGCGGCGTGCCCACGGGGAGTCCGGGCGCGCGAGCCGGATCGCGCCGACCAGCGCGACCACGCCGATGAAGAGGCCGATGACGCCCGTCCAGATCTTGCCCTTGAGCAGCGCGACCACGGCGAGGGCGGCGTTGAACAGGAGGACGAAGACGATGCTCCAGAGTCCTTCCCCGGCGACGTCGTCCATCCCGACCGGGTGCAGCCCCAGCAGGAGGAGGCCGCACAGGGCGACCGTGATGAACACGGCCTCGACCGACAGGCGGCCCTTCTCGCTCCAGTAGACGTCCTTCAGGTAGAAGACGAGCGCGAACTCGTCCAGGACGAGGGCGGCGCCGACCCCGAACAGCGCCGCGGCGGCCGCCGCCAGGCCGGACGACCCGTCCTCGATGGCCAGCCCGCCGACTCCGCCGACGCACATGAACACGAGGCCGAACACCACGTGGTGGACGTGCTGCCCGCCCGGGGTGACGTTCCCCGGCCACCACCGCACCTGCCGCCGGATCATCCGCACGCTGAACCGGATGAACAGGAACCCGGCGATGAACGCGACCAGGAAGCAGAACAGCCGGAGGCGCCCGGCGTCCGCGATCTCCCGTGTGAACCACTCCCCCACACGGGAGGCATTCCCCTCGAAGGTCGGCCCCTCAGGTCATCGAGGACCTCGGCGGGTAATACTTGTCCCAGGTTTCCCAGGGCTGCGGGGGCGCGAATTGAAGATCATCGTGGACGACCTGTCCGGCGCGCAGATCGCCGGCTTCCTCCAGGAGCACGTCGAGGAGATGCGGTCCGTCACGCCGCTGGAGAGCAAGCACGCCCTCGACCTCGACTCCCTGCGCGTCCCCGAGGTCACGTTCTGGT
Source organism: Actinomadura sp. GC306 (assembly GCF_004348665.1). GTDB lineage: Bacteria > Actinomycetota > Actinomycetes > Streptosporangiales > Streptosporangiaceae > Spirillospora. Next base: position 14,891 of record NZ_SMKM01000025.1, read on the forward strand.
CGGTGATGGACGGCGGTTCGGTCGTGGGGTGCGGTGCCATCAAGAGGCTGGACGACGCGCACGCCGAACTGAAGTCGATGCGCACCGCACCGCGGCGCAAGAGGAGCGGGGTCGCGTCCCTGCTGCTTGAGCACATCCTGGCCGAGGCCGGGCGCGCGGGGTTCACCCGGATGAGCCTGGAGACCGGGTCCGCCGAGTTCTTCCTCCCCGCGAGGAAGCTGTACGAGCGGTTCGGTTTCACCTACTGCGAGCCCTTCGCGGACTACAGGCCCGACCCCAACAGCGTGTTCATGACGCGGACCCTCTGACCCCAGGGGCCGCCGCCTTGCGCGACGGCCCCGGAGGCCGCTTCCCCGGGAGCGCTACCGCCCCAGGTTGCGGATCTTGTCGTTGAGGGTCGGGCGCATCTGCTTCAGGCACATGATCGGGAGGTAGGCGCCGTCCGCCGTCATGTGGTGGGTGGACGTCGCGGGGCACTCCCGCTTCGTCTTCACCCGGCCGGTGACCTGCGCGACGGCCGTCTGGGAGGTGCAGTCGGCCTTCTTCAGGCCGCCGACGGCGAACGAGGGGTCGGCGATGCAGTCGCCGGCCGCGACGACGCCGCCGCCCGCGCCGAGGCACAGCACCGGGCGCTCGATCGTGTTGCCGCTGAAGGCCCGCAGCTTCATGGTCTCCAGCGTCTTCGCCGGGCAGGACGCCTCGGTGTCGACGCGGGCGATCACCTTGCCGTACCAGTCGTTGGTGCTGCAGGCGACCTCCTTGCCGCCGAGGCCGAGGCCGCCGCCGCTGACGCAGTCGCCCACCGACAGCAGCGCGCCGCCCGCGCCCGGGTCGCCCGGGTGGGGGCCTTCGATGTTGCGGGCGCACGCCTCGAAGTAGTGCTCGTCGCCCTTCTTGAGGGTGACGTTGGTGACGCCGTCGGTGCCGGCCGGGCAGTCGGGCTCCGCGCGGGTCTGGAACCGCAGCGCCGCGGCCTGCCGGTCGGAGGTGACCTTGAGCACCTTGGCCTTGGCGGCGGGGTCGTCGCAGTTCACCCGGGTACTGGCCGGGATCCGGTTGGACGCGCCCTCCCCGAAGCCCGTGTCGATGCACTGCTCGGCTTGGAGCGGTCCACTGACCCGGTTCCCCGCGCTCTGGAAGACCATGACGCCCACGGCCACCACACCGAGGACGACGACGACCGCCAGGCCGGCCAGCACGAACACGAGCGGGGACCGCTTCTTGGGCGGCGGCATGGGAGCGCCCATCGGCGGAACGGGGGGCGGCGGCTGTCCCTGCCCCGGTGGCTGGCCGTACACGTCCTGACCTCCTGATCATGGTGGGGAGATAAGGACCTTATCGGCAAACGTCCGGCGTCCGGGGCTAGGGCCGGAGATTGGGCGGGGACTCCAGGCCGGTCAGCTCGATGCCGGGCGCGGCGACGACGACGTCCCCCGCCAGGTGCACCGCCTCGATCTCGCCCGTGGCCAGGTCCGTGATGTCGTACCGCGTGACGGGCAGCGGCTCGGTGTCGGTCTCGTGGTACTCCGTCCCGGCCCGGCGCCAGCGCCAGATGGTGGTCAGCGGCGCGAGGGACGGGCCGCTCAGCCGGACGAGCCGCACGTCGGCCTGGGCGTTCTCGTCCAGCTCCAGCGAGTACGCGATCGCGACGAGGAAACCCGGCGAGTCGTACAGGAACCCGGCCGCCCGCTCGGTGTGCTCCGTCCCCGTCTCGCCGGCGGCGCGGACCCAGGCGACCTCCGGGCCGGTGAGGCCGCCGCGCAGCCACCACGCCGGGGTGACGAGTTCGACGCGGATCTGCCGCCAGCGCGCGTCCGTCACCAGGTCGACGCGGACGCCGTCGGGCCGCCGGGACGTGTACCGCCACCCGCCGGGCCCCGGCGCGCACTGGAAGCGCTCCTCGATCTCTCCGTCCAGGTGGAGGTAGGCGCCTGCGGGCATCGGCTCAGGACCCGATGCGCCAGGAGCGCAAGTAGTCCTCTTGCTCCTTCGAGAGCCGGTCGATGGCGATGGACATCGACGCGAGCTTGAGGCGGGCCACCTCGGTGTCGATCTCCTTCGGGACGTCGTGGACGGCCGGCGCCAGCGTCGGGTGGGCCGTCGCGAGCCACGCGCACGTGAGGGCCTGGTCGGCGAACGACATGTCCATCACGGCGGCCGGGTGCCCCTCGGCCGCGGCGAGGTTGACCAGCCGCCCCTCCGCCAGGAGGACGAGCCGGCGCCCGTCGGCCAGGACGTACTCGTCGGCCTGCGGGCGCACGCCCCGGTGGACCTCGACCGCCAGCTCGGCCAGCGCGCGGACGTCGATCTCCACGTCGAAGTGGCCGGAGTTCGCGAGGATCGCGCCGTCCTTCATCACGGCGAGGTGCTCCCCGTTCACGACGTCCCGGTTGCCGGTGACCGTGATGAAGACGTCGCCCTCGGCGGCCGCCTCCGCCATGGGCTGGACGGAGAAGCCCTGCAGCGCCGCGTCCAGTGCCTTCACCGGGTCGATCTCGGTGACGACGACCCGGGCACCGAGCCCGCGCGCCCGCTCGGCCAGCCCCCGCCCGCAGTAGCCGAACCCGGCGATGACGATCGTCTTCCCCGCCAGGAGCGTGTTCGTCGCGCGGACGATGCCGTCCAGCGTCGACTGCCCGGTCCCGTACCGGTTGTCGAACATGTGCTTGGTGTCGGTGTCGTTGACCGCGACCATCGGGAAGCGGAGCGCGCCCTCGAACGCCATCTGGTGCAGCCGGATGACGCCCGTCGTCGTCTGCTCGCAGCCCGCCTTGACCGTGCCGAGCAGGTCGGTCCGTTCGGTGTGCAGGGTGTTGACCAGGTCGCATCCGTCGTCCAGGACGAGATCGGGTCCGGTCTCCAAGGCCCGGTGGATGTGGGCGTAGTACCCCTCACGGTCGGTACCGGCCCGCGCGAAGACCTCCGCGCCGTACTCCTGGACGAGCGCGGCGGCGGTGTCGTCCTGCGTGGACAGCGGGTTGGACGCGGCGAGGGCGACGCTCGCGCCGCCCGCCTGGAGGGTGCGGATGAGCCCGGCGGTCTCGGTCGTGATGTGCATGCACGCCGCGACCTTCAGCCCCTCCAGCGGACGCTCGCCGGCGAACCGCTCCCGGATCTGCCGCAGCACGGGCATGCTCCGGTCGGCCCACTCGATCCGCTTGACGCCCTCGTAGGCCAGCGAAACATCCGCGATGTCGCTCATCAACCCCCCTCAGGCGCGGACCGCCGCACCACTACTACGACAACATCAGGCGACACCCCGGCCACGCGACAACCCGAACACCACAATGAACTCAGTACCTGTAGTGGTCGGGCTTGTAGGGGCCCTCCACGTGGACGCCGATGTAGGCGGCCTGCTCCTTGGTGAGCTCGGTGAGCTTGACGCCGAGGGCGTCCAGGTGGAGGCGGGCGACCTTCTCGTCCAGGTGCTTCGGCAGGACGTACACGCCGATCGGGTACTCGTCGGTCTTCGTGAAGAGCTCGATCTGCGCGATGACCTGGTTGGTGAACGAGTTCGACATCACGAACGACGGGTGGCCGGTGGCGCAGCCCAGGTTCATGAGGCGGCCCTCGGCCAGGACGAGGATGGAGTGGCCGTCCGGGAAGCGCCACTCGTGCACCTGCGGCTTGATCTCGATCTTCTCGATGCCGGAGATCTTGGCGAGGCCCGCCATGTCGATCTCGTTGTCGAAGTGCCCGATGTTGGACACGATCGCCTGGTGCTTCATCCGGCTCATGTGGTCGGCCGTGATGATGTTGAAGTTGCCGGTGGTGGTGACGAAGATGTCGGCGATGTCGACGACGTCCTCCAGGGTGGTGACCTGGAAGCCGTCCATCGCGGCCTGCAGCGCGCAGATCGGGTCGATCTCGGTGACGATCACGCGGGCGCCCTGGCCGCGCAGCGCGTCGGCGCAGCCCTTGCCGACGTCGCCGTAGCCGCACACGACCGCGACCTTGCCGCCGATCAGGACGTCGGTGGCGCGGTTCAGGCCGTCGATGACGGAGTGGCGGCAGCCGTACTTGTTGTCGAACTTCGACTTGGTGACCGAGTCGTTGACGTTGATCGCCGGGAACGCGAGCGTGCCGGCCTTCGCCATCTCGTAGAGGCGGTGGACGCCGGTGGTGGTCTCCTCGGTGACGCCCTTGATGCCGGCGGCGGTCTCGGTCCAGCGGCCGGGCTTCTCGGCGATGGTGCGGCGGAGGGTGTCGAGGATGACCCCCCACTCCTCCGGGTCCTCCTCGGTGGCGGTGGGGACGGCGCCCGCCTTCTCGTACTCGGCGCCCTTGAGGACGAGCATGGTCGCGTCGCCGCCGTCGTCCAGGATCATGTTCGGGCCGGTGCCGTCCGGCCATTGGAGAGCCTGGTCGGTGCACCACCAGTACTCTTCGAGGGTCTCGCCCTTCCAGGCGAACACCGGGACGCCCTTCGGGTCGTCGGCGGTACCGTCGCGGCCCACGACGACCGCGGCGGCGGCGTGGTCCTGGGTGGAGAAGATGTTGCAGGACACCCAGCGGACGTCGGCGCCGAGGTCCACCAGCGTCTCGATCAGGACGGCCGTCTGGATCGTCATGTGCAGCGAGCCCATGATCTTGGCGCCGCGCAGCGGCTGTGCGGCGGCGTACTCCTCGCGCACCGCCATCAGGCCCGGCATCTCGTGCTCGGCGAGCCGGATCTCCCGGCGCCCGAAGTCGGCCAGCGAAAGGTCGGCGACCTTGTAGTCCATGCTTTGGTGCTCCTTGGTCCGCGGGGATGCGGGTCGGTGCGCGGTGCGTCAACGCCCGCGAGTCTACGGTCGGTGCACGCCCGGTGGCACGCGCGGAGGCGACTTCCTACCACAAATTTGTCAGAATGGGTCGCATGCGCATCACGGAGGCCGCCCAGCGGCTCGGCACCTCGCCCCGCATGCTCCGCTACCGCGAGGCCCTGGGGCTGCTGCCGGTCACCCGGGAGGGGGTCTCCGGCCGGGGCCGCGCCGGCGGCCACCGCCAGTTCGGCGACAGCGAGCTCCGGGCGGTCGCGCTCGCGCTCGCCCTGGAGAAGCGCTACGACATCGGCCCCGCCGAGCTGGCCTTCGGCCTCCGCGTCCTGGCCGAGCCGCAGGTGCAGGCGCACGTCCGTGAGCTGGGCGAGCGCATCGGACGGCTCTCCGCGCCGCCGACCCGCGCCCTCGACTTCGAGAAGGAGAAGGCGATGCGCCTGCTGCGCAGGCGCTAGCCGGGCCGCTCGCGCCCGGTCAGTCGCGGGCGTTGCCGCCGGGGACCACGACGCCGGACTCGTAGGCGAGCATGACGGCCTGGGCCCGGTCGCGGAGGCCGAGCTTGGTGAAGACGCGCGCCACGTGGGTCTTCACGGTGTGCTCGCTGACCACCAGGCGTTCGGCGATCTCGCCGTTCGACAGGCCGCCCGCGATGAGGACGAGGACCTCCGACTCGCGGGCCGTCAGCGTCGACAGCTCCGACGGCGCCTGCGGCCTGTTGCGCCGCTGCCTCGTGAACTCGCGGATCAGCCGCCCGGTGACCTGCGGGGCGAGCAGCGAGTCGCCGCGCGCCACCACCCGCACGGCGGAGACCAGCTCCTCGGCCGTGGCGTCCTTCAGCAGGAAGCCGCTCGCGCCGACCGAGAGCGCCTCGTAGACGTACTCGTCCACGTCGAACGTCGTCAGCACCAGGACCCGGACGCCCTCCGAACCGGGCAGGGCGAGGATGCGGCGGGTCGCCTCGATGCCGTCCATGCCGGGCATCCGGATGTCCATGACGACGACGTCGGGCCGGCTGCGCTCCGCGAACCGGACCGCCTCGCGCCCGTCACCCGCCTCGCCGATCACCGTGATGTCGTCCTGCGCGTCGAGCAGGGCCGCGAACCCGGCCCGCACGATCGTCTGGTCGTCGACGATCAGCACCCTGATCACCGCCGCCGCCCCTCGCGCCGCGCGGGGTCACCGGCCGCCGCGAGGCGCCTCCGGACCGTGTCCACGGGTGGAACTCCCCTCGCTCGCCAGCGGAAGCTCGGCCTCCACCAGGAACCCGCCCTCGGCGGCGGGACCGGCGGAGAACCGTCCGCCCAGCATCGTCGCACGTTCCCGCATGCCGAGGAGGCCGTGTCCGCCGCCGGCGTCCGCGGGCTGCACGCGGGTGCGGCCGGCGTCGCCCGCGACGGTACCGGGCGCGGGACCCGCGGGGCCGTCCAGTATCGCGGTACGGGACGCGGGGTCGTCGCGGTTCAGCACCATCGTCGGCGCGGCCGGGTCGTGCCCCGGCGGGACCGGGCCGGGCGGCGCCGGCGGGTGCCGGCCGTCGTCGCGGACGCGGACCGCGAGCCGGTCCGGCAGGAACGTCAGGTCGACGCGCACCTCCGCGCCCGGCGCGTGCCGCCGGGCGTTCGTCAGCGCCTCCTGGACGATCCGGTAGGCCGACAGCTCCACCGTCGTGGACAGCGCCCGCGGGTCACCGTGCACGGCGAGGTCGACGCTGCCGCCCGCGCCGCGGTGCTGCTCGATCAGGTCGGGCAGCCGGTCCAGCCGCGGCTGCGGGGAGTTGGCCGCCTCCGGCTCCGGGGCGGCGTCGGCGCGCAGCACGCCGAGCAGCCGCCGCATCTCCACCAGCGCCTCCCGCGCGGTCCGGGCGATCTCGGTGTAGCCGGCGCGGGCCTCGGGCGACAGGTCCTCCATCGTGTACGGGGCGGTCTCCGCCTGCACCGCGATCATGGAGACGGAGTGCGCGACGACGTCGTGCAGCTCGCGGGCGATGCGGGCGCGCTCGCGCATCACCGCCTGCTCCCGCTGGACGGCGGTGAGCCGGGTGAGGGTCTCGTTGGTGCGTTCGGCGGCCGCCGCCTCGGTGCGCCCGGCCGACTCCACGACGCGGCGCGCGTCGCCGAGGCCGATGGCGGCCAGGACGGCGAGGAACGCGGCCGGCCACGGGATCTCGTCCAGCGAGTCCCCCGCCAGGTACACGACCGCGAGGGTGGCGACGCTGCCGGCCGCGAGGACGCCGGCGGACTGGCGGGGCAGCTGCCGTCCCAGCGCGTACAGCGTGTAGAGGCCGGCGAACCCGGTGGTGATGAGCAGGTTCTCGCCGGTGAGCAGGTTCGCCGCGACCGTGCCGAGCACCACGGCCGCGACCGGGCGCAGATTCTCCTGGCGCCACACGAGCGGCAGCGTCGCGGCGACCGCGAACCCGCCCGCGAGGCTGATCGGCGACTCGGCGCGCGGCGCGAGCTCGGCGAGCGCCGCGACGGTCAGCGCGAGCCCGGTCAGCGGCGCGAAGTACCAGGAGGCGGTGAACTCCCGCCACGCGTTGATCCAGCGGGGCAGCGGCGCCGTCGCCGCCGCCGGGCCGCCGGGCGGGTGCGGCGCCTGCTGGCGTCCCACGCCGTTGAGGCGCGCCGCGAGCCGGACGGCGAGCGGGCGCAGCAGGGTGCCGATGCCCGTCAGGATCCACAGCAGCAGCTGCCCGACGCCCGCCACGATCCGGCCGGACAGCCGCCACGCGTGGTGCGCGACGGCCGGGCCGAACCCCGCGGGACCGGGTCCGGGCCGGGCCTTGCCATCGGAGGTCACCCTCCAATACTGACCGCTGGGACGCGCGGATTCCTCACCGCGGGGGTGTATGCGGGACGGCCGGCTCCGCCTGGAGTACCACCCGCTTTCCCTCCCTGAGGGGGACGTGCGGGGGACCTGCGCGAACGTAGTGTCTTACCCGTGACCGCGACGGTGGCCCGCCGGCTTTGGGGGTTCGGCGGGGGCCGCCGCGGTCACACCAGAACCGCCCGGTTTCAGGGGTCCGGGCGGGGACGCATGGGAAGCACCTCGCCGGACGGCCGCGGTACACGCCTCGCCAGGGGCACTCGCCGGTCTCGCCTGGGCTGGGGTCGGCCGGCACGACGGCGGCCGCCCGGCGAGGGGTCCCGAAGACCTTCCGAGCCGCCCCCGAAGGGGCGGCCCGGGAGGGTCAGGACGGCGCCGAGGTCTCCGGGTCCGCCGAACTCTCCGCGTTCTCGGCGTTCTCCGTGGGCTTCGGGACGGCCGCGGCCGGGTCCCACAGCGCCGGCTCCAGGTAGATCAGCTTCGCCTCGGGGAACTGCGACCGGATCTTGGCCTCGGCGGCGTCGATGCCCCGGGCCACGTCCACGGCGGTGTCGTCGTGGCTCACCGCGATCTTGGCGGCGATCAGCAGCTCCTCCGGCCCCATGTACTGGGTGCGGATGTGGACGAGCCGGTCGACCTGCTCCACCGACTCCAGCGCCTCGATGATCTGCCGCTCGGTGTCGGGGTCGGCGCCCTCGCCGATCAGCAGGCTCTTGGTCTCGAACGCCAGGATCACCGCGATCACGGCGAGCAGGACACCGATCGCGATGGTGCCGACGCCGTCCCACACGCCGTCCCCGGTGACCACGGCCATCGTGACGCCGAACAGCGCGAAGATCAGGCCCACGAGGGCGCCCAGGTCCTCCAGGAGCACGACCGGAAGCTCGGGCGCCTTGGCGCGGCGGATGAACGCCCACCAGGACTGGTCGCCGCGGACCTTGTTCGCCTCCACGATCGCGGTGCGGAACGAGATGACCTCCATGACGATCGCGGCGCCCAGCACCCCGAACGCCCAGCCCGGGGACGTGAGCTCCTCCGGGTGGGAGATCTTGTGGTAGCCCTCGTAGAGCGAGAACATCGCCCCGATGGTGAACAGGACGACCGCGACGACGAACGCGTAGAAGTAGCGCTCGCGCCCGTAGCCGAACTGGTGCTGCTGCGTCCGGCCGCGCTTGGCGCGCTTGCCGCCCACCAGCAGCAGCGCCTGGTTCCCGGCGTCGGCCACCGAGTGGACCGACTCGGCGAGCATCGACGACGAACCGGTGAACAGGAACGCGACGAACTTCGACGCCGCGATTCCGGTGTTGGCGAGCAGCGCGGCGACGATCGCCTTCGTTCCGCCCTCAGCACTCATATCTGGGAAACCCTCGCCTTTAGTTCTTGAACGGAAGGCACCGGAGTGGGGTCCACGCCCAGCGCGATAGCCAAGTAAACCGTGACGTAGTCCGCCAGCGCGATGAGTGTCGCGATTCTCTCCAAGGGATGCTCGCCCTCGGCCCGGATCTCGGTGACCGCCACGCCGCGGTCACGCGCCATGGCCGTGGACGCTTCGGCCCGCTTGCGGATGCGGGGGTGCTCGTCCGCGTCCCGCATCATGACGAGGTGCAGGCCGTGTTCGGGGTCGCCCGTGCGGTCCCGGAAGAAGTCATCGGGGTCGGACGGGGAGCCGCCGCGCGCGAAGAAGCCGTCGAACGCCATCAGCTGGTTGTGGTCCACCTCGGGGATTTCACCGAAGATCCCCAGGTATTTGGCGTTCTCGTTCAGCTGGCTGCACATCCGGTAGGCCGCCACGGCAGCCGGTTCGGAGGACCCCCAGACCATCGGGACGTCGCCGGCGAGGTCGAGCGCCATCCGCTTGGCCGGGTTCAGGAACGGCTCGCTGGACGGGCGGCACCGGTGCGCGACGTCCTCCAGCAGCTCGGCGGTGGACTCCAGCGCCTCGTCCGGCACCTGCGCCAGGCCCAGCGTCCGCGCCGCGAGGACGACGGGGATCGTGAGGCCCCACAGCGCCGCACGCGGCTGCCCCACCGGGCGCACCGGGACGAACACCCCGCGATGCCGGTCGGCCAGGGCCGCGAGCGGCGAATCCGCCCCGCCGGCGAACAGAATCCTGCACCCCCGGCGGGCCGCCTCCGCGGCGACCTCAAGGGTCTCCTCGGTCTCCCCGGACGAGGACACCGCGATCACGAGGTCGGCGGCGCCCACCCAGCCGGGCAGCCGGTGGCCGCGCACGGTCGTCACCGGAACCGCGCAGCCGGGCCCGCACACGGCGGCGAGGACGTCCCCGGCCAGGCCCGCGGCGCCCATCCCGGCGACCACGATCGCGCGCGGCCGGCCGTCCCCGGCCAGCGCGGCGATGCCCGCCTCGGCCGCCGCCCGCTGCGCCTCCCGGACCTGCGCGGCCGACGACGCGACCTGCCGCAGCATCCCCGCGGGATCGGCCGCCTCGACGGCCGCCGCGTCCTCCAGCCGCGCGGGGTCGAGCCCCGCGCTCATCGCACTGCCCCGGCCCGGCGGCCCGGACCGCTCACGGAGCGGGGGTCCTGGCCTCGTCGACGAGCAGGACGGGGATGTCGTCGCGGACGGGGTACGCGTACCCGCACGAGCCGGTGCACACCAGCTCGGCGGCGGCGTCGTCGGTGCGGAGCCCGCCGCCGCAGTTGGGGCAGGCGAGAATCTCCAGGAGCCAGGAGTCGAGCTTCAGCGTCATGGCAGCGTCGTTTCCCTTCGCAGTCACTTCTCCCTGACCGGTCACTTCTCCCTGACGAGGGCCAGGACCTCGTCACGGATCGCCGCCATGGTCGCCTCGTCGCCCGCCTCCGCGTTGAGGCGCAGCAGCGGTTCGGTGTTGGACGGCCGCAGGTTGAACCACCAGCCGGCGGCCTCGTCGCCCACGGTCAGCCCGTCGAGCTCGTCCATCGCGACGCCGGGGCGCCCCTCGAACGCGGCGCGGACCTTCGCGGTGGCGGCCGCCTGGTCGGCGACCTCGCTGTTGATCTCGCCGGACGCCACGTACCGGGTGTACTCGCCGAGCAGCTCCGACAGCGGCCCGTCCTGCCCGCCGAGCGCCGCGAGGACGTGCATCGCGGCCAGCATGCCCGAGTCGGCGAACCAGAAGTCGCGGAAGTAGAAGTGCGCCGAATGCTCGCCGCCGAACACCGCGCCCGTCTCGGCCATCGTCTGCTTGATGAACGAGTGCCCGACGCGCGTCCGGACGGGCGTCCCGCCGTGCTCGGCGACGATCTCCGGAACGGCCCGCGAGGTGATCAGGTTGTGCACGATCGACGAGCCGGGGTACTTGGCCAGCTCGCGCGTCGCGACCAGCGCCGTGATCGCGGACGGGGCGACGATCTCGCCGCGCTCGTCCACGACGAAGCAGCGGTCGGCGTCGCCGTCGAACGCCAGCCCGATGTCGGCGCCGGTCTCGCGGACCTTGGCCTGCAGGTCGCGCAGGTTCTCCGGCTCGATCGGGTTGGCCTCGTGGTTGGGGAAGGTGCCGTCCAGCTCGAAGTACAGCGGCACCAGGTCGATCGGCAGGCCCTCGAACACCGACGGGACGGTGTGCCCGCCCATGCCGTTGCCCGCGTCCACGACGACCTTGAGCGGGCGGATCGACGACAGGTCGACCAGCGTCTTGAGGTGGTCGGCGTAGCCCTTGAGGACGTCCCGCCGCGTGACCGTGCCCGGCTCGCCGTCATACGCGGGGACGCCGTTCTCGATCATCTCGCGGATCTCGGCGAGGCCGGTGTCGCTGCTGATCGGGCGGGCGCCGGAGCGGCACAGCTTCAGCCCGTTGTACTTGGCGGGGTTGTGGCTCGCGGTGAACATCGCGCCGGGCAGGTCGAGGCTGCCGCTGGCGTAGTAGAGCAGGTCCGTGGAGCCGAGCCCGGCCTCGATCACGTCCGCGCCCTGCGCGGTCGCGCCGCGCGCGAACGCCTCGGCCAGCGGGACCGACGACTCCCGCATGTCGTGCGCGGTGACGACCGCGCTCGCGCCGGTCACCCGGACGAACGCCGCGCCCGCCGCCTCGGCGACCGCGGTGTCGAGCTCGTCCGGTACGACACCGCGGATGTCGTACGCCTTGAAGATCTTGGCGAGGTCGCCCACTCCTGCTCCCTGTCCGAAGAGACCGGCCGGTCGGAATCCGGCCCGGGTGAGCGCCGCCCGGAGGCGGCGGCCCCGGAAACGGCGACGGAGACACGAGCCTACCGGGACGGGGGGTCACGGCCGGACGGGATGTCACCGCACCGGCGGCACCGGATTCCCGCGGACGGATCTTCCCCCGCGGGCGGGTCTCACTCCTGGCTCATTCCCGGCTCACTCCTGGCCGGGCTGCGTCGCCGCGGGCTCGGAGCGGAGGACGCGCAGGTGGCCGCGGCGGCCGACCTCGGTGCCCTGGCCGACCGGCTCCTGGCCGGTGCCGGGGGCGGGCCTGGCGGCCTCGCGGACCGCGTCGGCGAGGGCCTCCAGGTCGTCGGCGCTGGGCTCGGCCTCCTCCTCGACCGGCAGCCGGACGAGTTCCCAGCCCATGGGGGCGGTGAGCCGCTCGGAATGCTCCGCGCACAGGTCGTAGCAGTGCGGCTCCGCGTACGTGGCCAGCGGCCCCAGGACCGCGGTGGAGTCACGGTAGACGTACGTGAGCGTGAACACTGCAGGCGCCTTGCAGGCGGTGCGGGAGCAGGTACGGACGGGGCTCACGATGGCTGACCGTACCTCCCTCCCCCCGGCTCCGCCACCACCCGGGCGCACGTGTCGCCGTTACCGGGCGATTTCCGAGGTAACAGTTACATTCCGTGTGGACTCCGACTCTCACCGTGCGGGGTCTGGACCGGGCGCGCCAGCCGTGGCAGTCCGTCGCCCCGCCGGCGCTCGACCCCGTGACGCCCGATGGCACGGCCGGAGGCAGAGGTACTCTTGAGGCGTGCGATCCCGTGTGGCAGGCGTACGGCGTCGCGACCGGCGCGGTCGCGGCGTTCGCGGTCCTCTGGCACCCCGGCGGGCGCCGGTCTCGCGCACCCGCGCGGAGCGGTTCGAGGACCTCGTGGACGACGAGGTCCGGCGGCTGCACCTGCGCTGGGGCCGGGAACTGGCCGGGGTGGCGTTCACGGTCGAGGACGTCCCGAGCGTGGAGCCGTTGTTCGACGGCCCCGTCCCGCTCGGGCAGACCGTCCTCGCGCCCCCGCCCGGCGGCCGGCCGCCGGACGCCGCCCGGCCCGCCGTCCCCGCGCCGGCCGAGGGCGACCCGGCGGTGCGCATCGTGGTGTTCCGCCGTCCCGTCGAGGCCCGCGCCACCGGGGACGCCGAGATGTCCCTGCTGATCCGCGACCTGCTCGTCGAGGAGGTCGCGGACCTGCTCGGCCTGTCCCCCGAGTCCGTCGACCCGAGCTACGACTCCCCCGACGACTGACCCTCCGGCGGGCGCGCGAGCCCGCTAGCCGGGGATGAGCGCGGTCTGCGAGTCGGCCGTGTCCGGCAGGTGGAGCGTCGTGCGCGCCGGGATGATCGGCAGGACGGTGAACAGGTACCCGCCGCCCTTGCCCGTGGCGAGCACCCGGGACGCGTGCACGGGCCCGGACCCGGGCTTCGGGACGATCACGGCGCCGTAGGCCGCGTCCTTCCCGCCGGTCCCGGGCGGGGCCTCCAGCTCGGCCCGGACGGTGCTCCCGGCCGGGATCTCGACGTCCTTCGGCGCGCTCGTCCCCTCGGCGTTCAGCGTCCTGACCTGGACGGTCGCCGCGCCCGCCGGGGCGCTGACGAGCAGGGCGGAGTCGAAGCGGTTGTCGGCGACGATCCCGGGCCCGGACGCGGTGAGCGGCGGGGTGGCGGTGCCGTAGCCGACGTCGGCGCCGCGCTTCGCGGCGAAGCCCGCGATGATCGGGCGGTCCGCGAGCAGCCGGACGGCGGCGGCCTTGCCGAGGAGGGCGCGGTCGAGGCCGACGGACGTGACGGTCCGCGCGGGGGCGTCCACGATCTCCCGGCCCTGCGGGTTGTAGGTGCCCTCCGCGGTGATCACCTGCACCCGGATCTGCGCGTCGGACTCGCCGGGCACCGCGACGACCAGGCGGCGCTCGCCGTCGCCGTCCGGCACCCCGGGGACGATCAGGGACGGCGCGGCGGCGTGCGCGCGCGGCAGCCACTCGATGCCCTTCTTCTCGCCGATCCGGACCCGCACGGACGCGGCGACCCGGCCGGTGGTCGTCCGGACGCGCAGGCCGAGGTCGGCGGCGGACCGCACGACGTCGCCGAGGCCCTCCGTCGACTCCCCGATCTTCACGACCCTGGTGGTGTACGGGTCGACGCGGATGCCGCGGCCGTCGACGCTCTCAAGGGGGCCTTCGCCGGAGAGGGCGGTGAGGTCCGCGAACGCCGGCTGCCCGTCGACGTTGGTGAGGTAGAGGTCGAGTTCGTCGGCGGTGTCAGGGCCCGGCCCGAGGAACCAGTGGTCGGTGCCGGGGGTGGCGCAGCGCGCGCCCGCGAGGCCGCGGTCGTTGCCGCCGCCCCAGTGGGTGGTCTGCTCGGCTTCCAGCCCGGCGGCCATGGCGCCGGTGGCGCGGAGGGTGTAGGAGTCCTCGCCGGACTTGGTGTTCTCGTCCCAGCCCTGGCCGGGCGCCGACATGGCCCCGAGCGCGGGGCCGCCCTTGGTCGGCGTCAGGGCGACGCTACCGCCGCCCTTGCGGTCGGGGAGCGACTGCATGGCCAGCCGCCCGCCCTCGTGCCCCGGGCACACCATGACGGCGGTGGTGATGAAGGCCGCCCGGCCGTTCTCGGAGGCTTCTCCGGGACGGGAGAACGACGCGGCCCCGTACAGCGACGCGAGGGCGACGAGCACCAGGGCGGCGGTGGCATAGCGGCGAGTGAGCAGCCGCAGAACCTTCTCCAGGTTGACGTTCTTGACGTCGACCTTCAGGTTCGGCTTCTTGAAGCTCGGCTTCGTGAGGTTCGGCTTCTTGAGATTCGCGCCCAGCTTGAGTTTCGGCTTGAGGTTCCTCATCACGACACCTCCTCCGGGCTGGGCGCCGCCACCGGCTGGGGAACCGGTGCCTCGTGCCGGACGCGGGAGCGGTGCCGGCGGCGACGGCCGCGTTTGCCTTTGCCTCGGCGCCGCTCGCGCTCCCCGCCGAACGGCCCGCTGAAGGGCGGGGCGTCGGACTGCGCCCCGGGCATCGCGAGCGCGACGACCAGCAGCACCGCGATGCCCTGGACGACCATCCACGCGTGCCGCATGGTCATCGACCTCTCCAGCCGGAACTCGCCTCCGGCGGCGGGGACGTCGTAGCCCTGCGCCCAGCCGTCCACCGTCCGCCCCTTGGCGTCCCGGCCGTTCAGCGTCGCCCGCCACCCTCCGTCGGCGGGTTCGGCCAGGAGCAGGGTCCGCCGGCCCTCACCCGGTGGGATGCGGATGTCGGCGTCGATGCGTCCGGCGCGCAGGGGCGTCACGGTGGAGCCTTCGACGAGCATCATCCGGGCGGACGGCGAGTGGAGCCGCCACACGGCGAACGTCCCCGTGCGGCTGAGGCGCATCAGTTCGGGCGCCGCGTCGAGGGCCTTGGTGGTGGGGTCCGTCCTGGGGTAGGGCACGACGATGTACTGGACGCCCATCCGGGTCAGCGCGGGCCCCGCATCGCCCTCCTGGCCGGCGACCAGACCGGCGACGAGGCCGTCCAGGCGGTCGCGGGCCGGGCCGCCGGACATGACCTCCGCCTCCCCGATCCGCGGGCCCGCGTCCCTGAGGACCGTGTAGGAGACACGTCCCGCCGGCTCCTTGCTCAGGACGAGCGTGCGCACCCCGCCGGGCGCGTGCACGAACGCGGGGACGGTGTCGGGATCGACCTCGGTGAGCGGGCCGCCCGCGCCGCCGGCGACCCAGAACCCGGCGGCCAGCACGGGTGCGCTGAGCGCGGCGAGCGCCACCGCCGCCCCGCCCGCCCGGTGGAGCCGGTGATCGCTCGCGAGGGCCTCGGTGGCGCGCAGCACCGCGGCCGTCGCGGCGAATAGCACCCCCGCGCCCGCGAAGAGCAGCGCGACTCCCGGCCAGGCGGGCGCCGCGTCGGCGCCCTTGGTCACGGTGGCGGCGCTGGCCAGCGTCGCGACGAGCAGCCCGAAGATGGCCAGCAGCCAGCCCGCGAGGACGGCGTTGCGGCGGCGGCGCAGCGGCAGCGCGCACACGGCGACGGCGAACAGCCCGGCCAGCGCCCACCGCGCGGGGGTGCCGGGTCCGCCCGGGTCGAGGAGCAGCAGGTCCGCCGCGGCCGCGGGCTCGATCCGGCGGTGCAGGCCCGCCTCGGTGAGGAACCGCGACGGGTGCAGCAGCAGGCCGGCCGTCCACGGCAGCAGCAGGAGCGGCGGGACGCCGAGCGCGATGGCGAGGTGGCGCCGCCCGCTCGGCTCCGGCCGGTCGAACAGCGCCCACACCAGCCCGGCGGCGACCACGCAGATCAGCCAGGTGAGCGGGACGAACGCCATCGCGACGGCGAGCAGCAGCGCGACCGTCCACGCGGACCGCCCGGCGCGCTTGCGCAGCGTCCGGGCGTCGGGGGCGGCGGCGCCCTTGCGCGGTGTGTTCGCGCGCGAGACGCCGTACACGCGGGCGGCGTGCACGGCGATCAGCGGGAGCAGGACGTGGACGACGGCCGTCCCCAGCCGGCCGCCCGCGATGGCCCCCGTGGCGGACGGCAGCAGCGCGTACACGGCGGCGAACCACGCCCGGACCGCGGCGACGGGGACGCGCAGGCCGCTCCGCCGGGCGCGCCGCCCGGGACGCGGCGGGGCCGGCACCAGCAGCCGCGAGGCGTAGTAGGCGGTCAGGCCCGCCAGCGGCACGCTGCCGAGCAGCAGGACCGACACCGCCAGCCACGGCTTGCCGAACAGGACCGTGGACACGACGGCGAGGACCCCCACATACGGCGGGCTGCCCGCGTCGCTGCCGAGCCCCACCGGATGCCACCCGGAGAGGTACTGCGCCCACAGGTCGCTCGCGCCGCCCCACGCGGGCACGAGCGCACCCCCGCCGAGCCGCCCGGCGGCGGTGAGCAGGGAGCGCTCGGCGGCGACCGCGAGGGCGGCCAGCGCCAGCACGAGCAGGACGCCGGGGCGGGCGAGGAACCGGCGGACCGGGCCGGGCTCGCGGGAGCCCGGCTCCTCGTCGATGTCCTCGCGGTCGCGCTCGTGGGCGGCGAGGTACTCCGCCGCCGCCTCGACCGTGCGGCGCAGGACGACCCGGCGGGCCTGGAAGCGGCGGATGCTGCGGTGGGCGCGCGTCCGGCCGTCCGTTCTGGCGGCCCGCGCGCGCCGCAGCCGGCCCGGGTCGCGCAGCACGTCGGCGAGCGCGCGGACCTCCTCGCGGGCCGCCGCCGGCCGTTTGGTGAGCACCAGGTAGAGCGCGTGGACGAGGGAGGCCCAGACGTTGCGCGCCAGGGCCCGCACCATCGCGGGGAGCGGCTGGTTGGCGAGCAGCGTGTGGAGGGCGTTGCGGCGGTCGCGGCGGGACGGGTGCTCGGCGGTCATGCCGATCTCGCGGAGCCCCCGCCGGGCCGCCTCGGCGTGGTAGACGACCGCGTCGCTCGCGGTCACCACCCGGTAGCCGGCGGCGTGCACCCGCCAGCAGAAGTCGAGGTCGTCGCGGAAGATGCCGTACTCGACGTCGAAGCCGCCGAGCCGGTCCCACACGTCCCGGCGGACCAGCATCCCGGCGCTGCTCACGGCGAGCACGTCGCGGACGCCGTCGTGCTGCCCCTGGTCGAACTCGCGCCGGTCGAGGCCGGTCTGGCGGCGTCCGGCGGCGTCGACGGTGACGCCCAGCTCGCGCAGGACGTGCCGGTCGGCCCAGTCGCGGACCTTGGGGCCGAGCACCGCCACGTTGGGGTCGGTGTCGGCGGTCCGCAGCAGGTGGGCGAGCGCGTCGGGCGCGGGCGCGGAGTCGTCGTGCAGCAGCCAGATCCACTCGGTGCGCACCGGCGTCTCGTAGGACGAGTGCGGGTGGGCGCCGGAGCCGGGATCGTCGGCCGGGACGGGGGCGGACGCGGCGTCCTGGCGGAGGGCCTCCGCGACGGCCTCCCCGTAGCCGGTGGTGCGCGGCAGCGTGAGGACCGCGGGCCGGCCGAGGACCTCGGCGAGGATCGCGGGCCCGCGGTCGCGGCTTCCGGTGTCCACGGTGACGAGGCGCTGCACCGGACGCGCCTGCGTCAGCAGCGCCTTCAGCGTCTCGGGGAGCCACCGCGCACCGTCATGGGTGACGAGGACGGCCGTGACGATATGGCGATCGAGAGTGGGGGCCAAGGGGTCGCTCGATCTGTGGGACGACAGGTACGTGGCCGAAACGACGGCAGCCGTGCCGACCCGAGGGGGCCGGCACGGCTGACAACTGTACGCGTGGCCGCGGCGCGCACGCCCTGGATCGGCGAGATCCGGGTGCGCGGCCGGTCCGGCCGGGTCTCCCCCGTCGAAGAACCCGGGCGGGCCCGCGGGCCGCGCGGCCGGCCGGCGGCTAGACCGCCTGGCGCTTCAGCTTGCGGCGTTCCCGCTCGGAGAGCCCTCCCCAGATGCCGAAACGTTCGTCGTGCTGCAGCGCGTACTCAAGGCACTCCGTACGCACCTCGCATGCCCGGCACACCTTCTTGGCCTCGCGAGTGGAGCCGCCCTTCTCCGGAAAAAACGCCTCCGGGTCGGTCTGCGCGCACAGTGCGCGCTCCTGCCAGCCCAACTCTTCACCGTCTGTGCCGTGCGCCAGCGGGATGACCACCTCGCTCACAGCGCACCTCCCTGCCCGTGGAACCCCCTGGTCAATGCCGTCCCTCCGGTTACTTCCCCCGAGAAGGCATTGAAACTACACCGACGAAATTACACGCGTGTAGCGCCCGCCCCGTCAAGCCGGAAAGCTTTCCGGGGCGACTTAGCGGGTTATGCCGGGCGGGTCGGCCGACCCGCGGCTGAAGATCGGTAAAACGGAGGGTCACCCGCGGGATTCGGCGGCGGCATTCGGCACCGGGATTCGGCGCCGCGAATCAGCGGCGGGGCGGCCGGCTCACTGCGGGGGCGGGGGACGGTTGTCCCGGTACCAGTCGCCCTCGTCGGGACGCTGCTCGCCGCCGGGCGCCGGCTGGGTGCCCTGCGGCCCCTGCTCCTGGCCCGAACCGCCGTACTGGCGGGTCCACTCGCCCATCTCCTCCTGCTCGGAGGCGGGCTGCTGCCCGTAGCCCGGCTGGCCGCCCGTCTGGTAGCCGCCCTGCTGCCCGTACTGCTGCCCGTGCTGCTGCCCGTGCTGCTGCCCGTGCTGCTGGTAGTCCTGCGGCTGGCCGTACTGCTGCGGCTGCTGGCCGTACTGCTGGCCCTCGGCGCCGCCCTGCTGGCCGCCGTACTGCTGGTACTGCTGGTACTGCTGCTGCCCGTAGCCCTGCTGGCCGTACTGCTGCTGGCCCGGCTGCTGCTGACCGGGCTGGCCGGGCTGCTGGCCGGCCTGGCCCTGCTGGTAGCCGAAGTCGGGGTAGCCCTGCGGCATCTGCTGCTGGCCGGTCTTGGGGCGCGGCGGCTGCATCCCCTGGAAGACGGTGTAGACGTACCAGGCGCCGACGCCGGCCACGGCGAGCTTCCCGGCGCCGAGGAGGAACACCGACAGCTTCGTGAGCGCGCCGGCGGCGTCGGAGTCGGCGAGCATCCCGCTCAGCCAGGCGATGAGGCCGAACACGGCGATGCCGCCGAGGACCCCGAGGGCGCCCATGGTGATCGTCCGGGCCTGCGGCGTCGGCTGCTCGCCCCAGGTCACCAGCAGCACCGCGAGGACGAGGATCCCGACGACCCCGATCTGCAGGAACATCCCGTCCCGGGTTTCGAGCAGGGCGCGGAAGGTGAACGTCCCGTCGTCGCCGATGAGCGTGATGATGCCCGCGAGCAGCTGCACGCCCGCCGAGGCGAGCAGTACCCAGGCGGCCGGTTCGCGCAGGCGCTGGACGGCTTCCTTGTTCACGGTGACATCTCCAGACCGAGGCGGTGCTCTTAAGCTCTTACACGCCAAAGCTTGGCATAGATTCGGCCCGCCGACCCAACGGGGCGGCCCGGCGGCGCCGTGCGGCCGAAACGGCGCCATGGATACGCTGGCGGCATGAAGATCGTGGTGCTGGCCGGTGGCATCGGCGGGGCCCGTTTCCTGCGCGGGCTGCGGTCGGCGGCCCCCGAAGCGGAGATCACCGTCATCGGCAATACCGGGGACGACATCTCGCTGTTCGGGCTGCGGGTGTGCCCCGACCTGGACACCGTCATGTACACGCTCGGCGGCGGCATCAACGAGGACCAGGGGTGGGGCCGGGCCGACGAGACGTTCACCGTCAAGGAGGAGCTCGCCGCCTACGGCGTCGGGCCGGGCTGGTTCGGGCTCGGCGACCGCGACTTCGCGACCCACATCGTCCGGACGCAGATGCTCGCGGCGGGATACAAGCTGTCGGCGGTGACCGAGGCGCTGTGCGACCGGTGGAAGCCGGGGGTCCGGCTGATCCCGATGACCGACGACCAGGTCGAGACGCACGTCGTCGTCGAGGACGAGCAGGGGCGCCGGGCGATCCACTTCCAGGAGTGGTGGGTGCGGCTGCGCGCGTCCCTCCCGGCGCTGTCGATCGCGGCGATCGGCGCGGAGGACGCCAAGCCCGCGCCGGGCGTGCTGAAGGCGATCGAGGAGGCGGACGTGGTGCTGTTCCCGCCGTCCAACCCGGTCGTCAGCATCGGGACGATCCTCGCGGTGCCCGGCATCCGGGACGCGGTCGCGACCAGGACGGTCGTCGGCGTCTCCCCGATCATCGGCGGCGCCCCGGTGAGCGGCATGGCGGACGCCTGCCTGACCGCGATCGGCACCGAGACGTCGGCGCGGGCGGTCGCCGAGCTGTACGGGCTCGGGCTGCTGGACGGCTGGCTCGTCGACGAGGCCGACGCCGCCGTGCGGGTGGAGGGCATCGAGGTGCGGCCGCGGCCGCTGCTGATGAGCGACGCGGCGGCGACGGCGGACATCGCCCGCGCCGCGCTCGACCTCGCGGTGGAGCTGAAGCGGGCGGAGGAGTCGCGGTGACCCGGCTGGAGGTGCTCGGCGTCCCCGGGCTGCCGGAGGTCGCGGAGGGCGCCGACATCGCGGCGCTGATCCCGGCGGACGCGGTGCGGGACGGCGACGTCGTGGTGGTCACGTCCAAGATCGTCAGCAAGGCGGAGGGGCGGGTCCTGGTCGCGGACGACCGGGAGAAGGCGATCGAGGCGGAGACCGTGCGGGTGGTGGCGCGGCGGGCGCACGACCGCGGCGAGACGCGGATCGTGGAGACTCGGCAGGGGCTCGTCCTCGCGGCGGCCGGCGTGGACGCGTCCAACACGCGGCCGGGCACGGTGCTGCTGCTGCCGGAGGACCCGGACGCCTCGGCCCGCCGCATCCGCGCGGGCCTGCGCGAGCGGACCGGCGCGGACGTCGCCGTCATCGTCTCCGACACGCTCGGCCGGCCCTGGCGCAACGGGCTGATCGACGCGGCGATCGGCCTGGCGGGCCTGGAGCCGATCAGCGACCTGCGCGGGCGGGACGACTCCTACGGCAACCGCCTCGACGCCACGATCACCGCCGTCGCCGACGAGATCGCCGCGGCCGCGGAGCTGGTGAAGGGCAAGCTCGACGGGGTGCCGGTCGCGGTCGTGCGCGGCCTGTCCGCGCTGGTCACGAAGGAGGACGGGCCGGGCGCGCGGGCGCTGGTCCGCCCGCCCGACGAGGACATGTTCCGGTGGGGGCCGTCCGAGGTGCTGTACGCGCGGCGCACGATCCGCGAGTTCACCGCCGACCCGGTCGACCCGGCGGCGGTGCGCCGCGCGGTCGCCGCCGCGATCACCGCGCCGGCGCCGCACCACACGACGCCGTGGCGGTTCGTGCTCCTGGAGTCGCAGGAGTCGCGGACGCGGCTGCTGGACGCGATGCGCGACGCGTGGGAGGCCGACCTGCGCCGCGACGGCTTCTCCGAGGAGTCGATCACCAAGCGGCTGCGGCGCGGGGACGTGCTGCGGCGGGCGCCCTACCTGGTCGTGCCGTGCCTGGTCATGGACGGCTCGCACGACTACCCGGACGAGCGGCGGTCGCGCGCCGAGCGGGAGATGTTCGTCGTCGCGACGGGCGCCGGGGTGCAGAACCTCCTGGTGGCGCTGGCCGTCGAGGGGCTCGGGTCGTGCTGGGTGTCGAGCACGATGTTCTGCCGCGACGTCGTCCGGGAGTCGCTCGGGCTGCCGGCCGACTGGGACCCGATGGGCGCCGTCGGCGTCGGCCACCCGGCCGCGCCGCCGCGCGAGCGCCCGCCGCGCAGCCCGGAGGCGTTCATCGAGGTCCGGTGACCCGGCAGGGGCGGGAATAGCCGGCGGCCCGGCGGGGCTGCTAACGGATGCGGGCAATTCGCCCACCCCCGCCGCGTCGCAAATTATGACGATTGGCATAGAGTGCCTGCATGGACGCCACGAGCTCCGCGCTCCGCCGGGCACTGGCCCGCGCGCGTGACGGCAAGACACTCGACCGATCCGAGGCCACCACACTGCTGCAGGCCCGCGGGGCGCAGCTCGACGACCTGCTCACTTACGCCGCCCGCACCCGGGACGCGGGCCTGGACGCCGCGGGTCGGCCGGGCGTCATCACCTACAGCCGCAAGGTCTTCATCCCGCTGACCCGGCTGTGCCGCGACCGCTGCGGGTACTGCACGTTCGCGACCGTCCCCCACAAGCTGGACGCCCCCTACCTGAGCCCGGACGAGGTCCTGGAGATCGCGCGGCGGGGTGCGGAGATGGGCTGCAAGGAGGCCCTGTTCACGCTCGGGGACCGTCCCGAGGACCGCTGGAAGCAGGCCCGCGAGTGGCTCGACGCGCACGGCTACGACGACACGCTCTCCTACGTCCGCGCGATGGCGATCCGGGTGCTGGAGGAGACCGGGCTGCTGCCGCACCTCAACCCCGGCGTCCTGACCTGGCGTGACTTCCAGCGGCTCAAGCCGGTCGCGCCGTCCATGGGCATGATGCTGGAGACGACGGCGACGCGGCTGTTCAGCGAGCGCGGCGGCCCGCACTTCGGGTCGCCGGACAAGGACCCGGCCGTGCGGCTGCGGGTGCTGGAGGACGCCGGCCGCACGAACGTGCCGTTCACGACCGGCATCCTCATCGGCATCGGCGAGACGATCGAGGAGCGCGCGGACGCGATCTTCGAGATCCGGCGGACGATGCGGGAGTACGGCGCGATCCAGGAGGTGATCGTGCAGAACTTCCGGGCCAAGCCGGACACCAAGATGCGCGACACCCCGGACGCCGACCTCGCCGAACTCGCGGCGACGATCGCGGTGACGCGGCTCGTCCTCGGCCCGAAGGCGCGGGTGCAGGCGCCGCCGAACCTCGTCGGCGACCAGTTCGCGCTGATGCTCCGCGCCGGCATCGACGACTGGGGCGGGGTGTCCCCGCTGACGCCCGACCACGTGAACCCCGAGCGGCCCTGGCCGCAGATCGACGAGCTGTCCGAGCGGACGGCCGCCGCGGGGTTCGCGCTGCGCGAGCGGCTGACGATCTACCCCGAGTACGTGCGGCGCGGCGAGCCGTGGCTGGACCCGCGGCTGGACGCGCACGTCGCGGCGCTGGCCGACCCGGCGACCGGGCTCGCGCGGGACGACGCCGTCCTTGAGGGACGCCCCTGGCAGGAGCCGGACGGCGGGTTCCAGGCGTCCGGGCGGACCGACCTGCACACCGAGATCGACACGACGGGCCGCACCAGCGACCGGCGCGACGACTTCGACGAGGTGTACGGCGACTGGGACGCGCTACGCGACCGCATGTCCGCCCCCCAGCGTTTCGACTCCGACATCAGGACCGCTCTCGCGCGCGCGGAGCAGGACCCTGCGGGGCTGTCGGACGACGAGGCACTGGCCCTCCTGCACGCCGAGGGCCCGGAACTCGACGCCCTCGCCAAGCTCGCCGACGACCTGCGCCGGGACACGGTTGGCGACGAGGTCACCTACGTCGTCACCCGCAACATCAACTTCACCAACGTCTGCTACACGGGCTGCCGGTTCTGCGCGTTCGCGCAGCGCCGCACGGACGCCGACGCCTACACGCTCTCCCTCCGCCAGGTCGGGGACCGGGTGGACGAGGCGTGGGCGGCGGGCGCGACCGAGATCTGCATGCAGGGCGGCATCCACCCCGACATGCCCGGTACCGCCTACTTCGACCTCGCCCGCGAGGTGAAGAACCGCGCGCCGGACATCCACCTGCACTCCTACAGCCCGATGGAGGTCGTGAACGGCGCGTCCCGCGCGGACATGTCGATCCGCGAATGGCTGGAGGGCGCGAAGGAGGCCGGCGTCGACTCCCTGCCGGGGACGGCCGCCGAGATCCTGGACGACGACGTCCGCTGGGTGCTGACCAAGGGCAAGCTGCCCACCGACCAGTGGGTCGAGGTCGTCACCACCGCGCACGAGATCGGGCTGCCGACGACGTCCACCATGATGTACGGGCACGTGGACACCCCGTCGCACTGGGTCGCGCACATCAGGCTGCTCCGCTCCATCCAGGAGCGGACGGGCGGGTTCAGCGAGTTCGTCCTGCTGCCCTTCGTGCACCACAACTCGCCCATCTACCTCGCGGGGCTGGCGCGGCCGGGGCCGACCGTCCGGGAGAACGTGGCCGTCCACGCCCTGGCGCGGATCCTGCTGCACGGCGCGATCCCCAACATCCAGACGTCCTGGGTGAAGCTGGGCGACGAACTGTGCACGCGCGTCCTGCAGGGCGGCGTGAACGACCTCGGCGGCACGCTGATGGAGGAGACCATCAGCCGCATGGCCGGGTCGGAGAACGGCTCCTTCAAGCCCATCAGCGAACTGGAGGAGATCGCCGCGCGGGCCGGCCGTCCCGCCAGGCAGCGCACCACCCTCTACGGCGAGGTGCCGGAGGAGCGCCTGACGGCGTCCCGCCGCACCGACGGCATCGGCCACTTCGGCCAGGGGAAGCTCAATCTCCCCCTGGTCGGCACGTGATCCCCGCTGTATGACTGACGGGTGAACCTCTGGAGGCGGCCGGCCGTCTGGGCCGCCGCGGCACTGCTGCTGTCCGGCGTGGGCGGCGGTGCCTGGGCGCTCGGCCTCCTCCCCGGCGGGTCCGCGTGCGGCGGGTCCGCGCTGCGGATCACGATCGCCGCCCAGCCCGAGATCGCGCCCGCGCTCCGGGAGGTCGCGGACCGCTTCAACGTCGAGGAGCACCGCGTGGCGGGCCGCTGCGTCGACGCCCACGTCGAGCCGGTCTCGCCCGCCGGCTACCTGGGTGACGCGGCCCTGCGCGCAAAGGCCGACGCGTGGGTGCCGGAGTCGTCGCTGTGGCTGGAGACGGCCCGCGACAGGGGCGGCACGTCCGTTCCCGAGGGTGGGACGCCGGTGGCCGCGACACCGGTGGTGCTCGCGACGCCCCGCCCGGCCGAGGCGGAGCTGCGCGACGCCGACGTGGACTTCGGGTGGGAACTGCTGCTGAAGGACAAGGCGGGCGGCATCCCGCTGGCCCGCTACTCGGCCGACCCCGCCGCCGGGATGAGCGGGACCATCGCCATGATCGCCATCGAGCAGGTCGCCGCCGGTGAGGCCGATGATGTCGCCAAGGCGCTCCGCGAGAACGCGCCCGGCCGTCCGGACGAGTCGTCCGGCGGCTCGATGACCGTCCTGGCCGATTTCATCGGCGCCGAACGCTTCGACCGTCCCCTGGCGGTCACCACCGAGCAGGCGGTCGTCGCCTACAACGACACGCACCGCCCCAACCCGATCGTGAGCCTCATGCCGGACGAGGGCACGCTCATGCTCGACCACCCGTACGTCGTGACCACCGGGGACCAGGACCGGCAGAACGCGGCGGAGGCGTTCAAGGCCGCGCTGGAGTCGCGTCCGGCGCACGACACCCTGCACCGGGCGGGCTTCCGCGCACCCGACGGCACCCTGCCCGCCGTGTACGCAAAGCAGCACGGCTTCACTGAGGAGCCGCCGCCGTCCCTGCGCTTCCCGACCCGCGAGCAGGTCGACGAGGCTTTGACGTCCTGGGGGACGTGATCAGAAGGCCCGGTAGTCCCGGACGGGCAGCCGCGGCCCGCGTCTCGGCGGACGCCTGCCGGACGATTCCAGCAGCCGGGTGACGCGGTACCGGTGCCCGGCGTAGGGCTCCAGCAGTTCGAGCATCCCCGCGTCGTCGACCTTGCGGCCGATCAGCGCCCAGCCAACCAGTCCGGGCAGGTTGTAGTCGCCGACGGAGACGGCGTCGGCGTCCCCGGCCGCGCGCTGCCGGATCTCCGCGGCCGTCCACACCCCGATCCCCGGCAGCGACCGCAGCCGGTCCTCCGCCGCGTCCTCCTCCAGGCGCCCCGCGACCTGCGCGGCCCGGATGATCGTCCGTGCCCGGACGGCCTCCAGCCCCGACCGGTGCCACTCCCACGAGGGGATCCGGGCCCACACCTCGGGCGGCGGAGGCACCCGCATATGCGGCGCCCCGGGCGCGGGCTCCCCGAACCTCCGCAGCAGATGGCTCCAGGCCCGGAACGCCTCCAGCCCCAGGACCTTCTGCTCCATGACGGCCGGGACGAGCGCTTCGAACACCCGCCGCGTCCGCCCGATCCGCAGCCCCGGCCGCTTACGCACCTGCTCCCGGACGACGTCGTGCCGCGCGACGAACCCCTCCGGCTCGTCCGCCGCCCCCAGCA
>NZ_SMKM01000260.1 GCF_004348665.1 Actinomadura sp. GC306
CCCCTGACCCGCCCCGAGTGCCGAGGCGCGGCGAAGAGGCCGGGGGGCCGCGAACGAGACATCCGGCCAGACGAAGTCTTTCTGTGCCAGAGGGGCCGCCCCGGACAGGAAGCGGGTGGGACGATGGGCGCTATGCCGGATCCATCTGCCGCACCACGGCACGAGGCGCTGGTCGAAGAACTCCGCACGGTCCGCGAGCGCGGCCTGTTACGGCTCCGGGACGTCCCCCTTCCCGCGTTGGCCGCCGCGGCCACCGCGGCCGGCCTGCCCGTCGGCGACGACATGCTCCCCTCGTCGATCCTCCGCCTGATCGGCGACGTGGTCGAGCGGCTGGACGGCTCACTGGCCACCGCCACCGCCTACACCCTCGGTGTCGCCCCGGGCACCAGGGACTGGACGGCGCACGACCGGAGGCGGCGCGCGGCGCAGGTGTACGGCGTCAGCGTCGAGCGGTTCCGCAAGTCCCACGAGCGGATGCTGCTGGACAACGCCGCCCAGGAGATCCTCGCGTTCTGCGCGACGGAGACGGTCGAGCCGCGCGCCGCCGCCCCGGCGGGCGGCACCCCCGCGGTGTTCGCTCTTCCGGGCCGTGACCGGGCGCGCCGCCAAGGCAGCCTCACCCTCCTGTGCCGTCCGGTGGAGACCCTGCGGGCCATCGACGTGGTCGTCTCGTCCGAGAACGTCTACCTGCAGATGTCGAAGATGTACCAGTCCTCGCTGTCGGGCACACTGCGGAACGCCGCGGCCCGGAGGGACGAGGCCGGAGCACTGACCGACGACGTGCTCCAGCGTGAACTCCAGGAGTGGCTGGACCGGCGGGGGCGCTCCGGCGGGGCGGTCGCGCCGGGCACCGTCGTGCCGACGGGCCCCGGAGAGCTCGCTTCGCAGGGGGTCCGCCGGATCTACCACGCCGCCGTCGCCATTCCCCGGCCGCACTCCTACGGGTACGTGATCGAACCGGGCGGGGTCGTCCGGGCGGTGCACCAGGTGTTCACGCTCATGCGGAAGGAGCGGGAGCAACACGAGCCCCCGCTTCGCTCGGTCTGCCTGCCGCTGTTCGGCGCGGGACGCGGCGGCCTGTCCGTGGACACGAGCTGGTCGTACCTGTGGGCCGCTCTGGAGGGTGAGCTGTCCCACCGGGACGTGCCGGACGTCTACCTGGTCACTCACCGCGAGGAGGCCAGACGGACCGTAGCGGACGCTCTGCGCGGCCTGGGGGCGGTCGAACAGGTGGATCCGGCTTCCGCCGGCAACGGCCCCGCTCAGTAAGGGGTACCTGAAGTACACGCCGCTCCGCCTCCGCCCCGGCACGGATGGTCGCCATCCGGTCGTCCGCAGGGCGTACCCCGGTCCCCTTCCGGCCAAAGTCAGGCATGTCAGTGAAAGTAGGTTGACGCTGCACTTGTTTAGCTGACTAAATCTTTTCGTCAGGCAAGACGTACATGGGGGTCAAGATGAGACGCGAGTGCGAGAAGTGCCACCGGACGCTCCAGGACTGCCAGGGCTGCAACGGGGGCCGGCCCGGCAGCACCGTGCTCGGCGACCGGCGCACCTGCAGCCAGTGCCGGAACACCGGCCAGGTCTGCCCGACGCACGAGGGCCACTGGAAGAGGTGACGCGATGACGGCCTTTCTGATCGTCACCGCCCTGGTGCTGCTGGTCGGCTGGCTGATTTTCATCCAGGTGACCGCCAGGCAGCAGTTGGAGGTCGCCACGCCGTTGCCGCCGGCAGCGGCGAGGGAGATCGTCTTGGAGTCGTTCGGCTTCGCGTGGAGCCAGAGCCACGGACTCGGCACCGACAACTTCCGGCCCCGCATGCGGATGCACAGGCCGACCATCTCGATCGACTACGAACCGGCGGAAGGGGGCGGCTGCTTCGTCCAGATCTGGGTGTCGGCGTACACCAAGCAGGCGGGCCTGTGGCTCCACGCCCACCTGTGCTGGAGGAAGAAGCGCTACGTGGCTCGCAGGCTCATGCGTGCGGAAACGGTCCTCATGGCCGCGTCGTAGTACTTTGCGGCGCGAGTGCTGACCGGCGGCTCTCCCTCAGTCGGGGAGGGCCGCCGGTTCTGTGCGTCGTTCAGAGGTTGATCATGTGGCCGGCGAGGCCGTGGACGGATTCCTTGATGGCCTCGCCCAGGGTGGGGTGGGCGTGGACGTTGCGGGCCACCTCGTTGACCGTCAGGTCCCATTGCTGGGCCAGGGTCAGCTCGGGCAGGAGCTCGGTGACCTCCGGGCCGATCATGTGGGCGCCGAGGATCTCGCCGTACTTCTTGTCGCTGATCACCTTGACGAAGCCGTCGCCCTCGCCCATGCCGAGCGCCTTGCCGTTCGCGCTGTAGGGGAACTTGGCGGTCTTGACGTCGAAGCCCTGCTCCTTCGCCTGCGCCTCCGTCCAGCCGAAGCTCGCGACCTGCGGCTGGCAGTAGGTGGCGCGGGGGATCATCACGTAGTCGAGCTCCATCGTCTCGGCGTCCCCGATGGTCTCGGCCGCGACGACGCCCATCGCCTCGGCGGCGTGCGCGAGCATGAGCTTCGCGGTGACGTCGCCGATGGCGTAGATGTGCGGGACGGACGTGCGGCAGCGGCCGTCCACGTCGATGGCGCCGCGCTCGGTCAGCCGCACGCCGGTCTTGTCGAGGCCGTAGCCCTCCACGTTCGGCTGGAAGCCGATCGCCTGCAGCACCTTGTCGGTCTCGATGACCTGCTGGCCGCCGTCCTTGCCGGTGACGGTGACCTTCACCTTGTCGCCGGAGTCGTCGATGGCGTCCACGCGGGTGGAGGTCAGCACGTCCACGCCGAGCTTGCGGTACCGCTTGGCGAGCTCCTTGGAGACGTCGGCGTCCTCGTTGGGGACCATCCGGTCGAGGAACTCGACGATCGTGACCTTCACCCCGTAGTTGTGCAGGATGTAGGCGAACTCGACGCCGATCGCGCCCGCGCCCGCGATGACGATGCTCTCGGGCAGCTCGGAGCTGAGGATCTGCTCCTCGTAGGTGACGACCCGCTCGGACAGCGACGTGCCCGGCAGCAGCTTCGTGTGCGCGCCGGCCGCGATGATGCAGTTGGCGAAGGTCACCGTCTCGCTGGAGCCGTCCGCCCGGTCGACCTGCAGCGTGTTCGGGTCGGTGAACGTGCCCCGCCCCTCGTAGGACGTGATCTTGTTCTTCTTCATCAGGAACTGGACGCCCTTGACGAGCTTGTCCGACACCTGGCGGCTGCGCCGGTGGGCGACGCCGTAGTCGAACGAGACCCGCCCCTCGACGTTGATGCCGAAGGTCTTCTGCTCCTGCGTGAAGATGTGCGCCAGCTCGGCGTTGCGCAGCAGCGCCTTAGAGGGAATGCAGCCGACGTTGAGGCAGACGCCGCCCCAGTATTTCTCCTCGACGATCGCCGTCTTCAGCCCGAGCTGTGCCGACCGGATCGCGGCGACATATCCACCCGGGCCCGCGCCCAAGACCACGACGTCAAAATGTTCGCTCATATCTAAGGACGATATTCGCGCCGGGCGGTGCTCGCATCCCGCGTCGCTCGGCGGAGTGCCGCGGAGCGTCGCGGAGAGGCCGATGTCACGTGCTGTTAGTGTTTCGGACGCCTCCCGGCGGTCAGGGAACCGGGGAGGCGGGGCGGCGCGGACGGCGCCAGCCCGGAGCCGCTCCGGCCGGAGTGCCGGCGGCGTTCCAGGAACAGCAGCCTGTCGCGGTGGTGGAACATCGTGCCCCGGCCCGGTCGTTGTCTTCGTTCTGAGCCGAGCAGAGGAGAAACAGGAGTGCGGATCCCGAAGCGCGTCAACACCGTCCTCGACTGGATGGAGCAGCACTACCTCGCGCTCGGGGCGGTCACCGTGCTGGCCGTCGTCGCGCTGGTGGCCCTGCTCGTCCCGTCCTCGGTGGGCATCCCGGCCGCCTTCTTCCTGCTGGGCCTCGCCGTCGGCGGCTTCACCGTCCACGTGCGGTCGAGCCGCCGCGTGCGCCGGGCCCGCGCCGAGGTCGACAACCTGCTCCGGGAGAACGGCGCGCTGCGGCACCGCAACACCGTCCTCGCCAGCGGCGTGATCACCCGCGAGGCGCAGGAGACGCAGGCCCTCATGTCCATCCCCGAGGACGACCTGCTCCTGGACCCGCCCGCCGCGGACGAGCCCGCCCAGCGGACCGTCTCGCTCGACGAGCTGCTGGACGGCGACCCGCAGACCACCGACGAGCTGCCCGAAGAGGCGGTGGAAGCGCCCGCCGGTGACGCGGAGGGCGCCGCGGAGGCCGACGGTGACGGTCCGCGGGAGGACGATCCGCAGCGCACCATCGTCCTCGGCGAACTGCCGGAGAGCCTCGTCGGGGAGGCCGTGAAGAACTCCAGGAAGGCGTGACCGCGCGGTACCCCTGGGTGACCGCAAGCGCGTAGGCGACCTGGAGTTCGGGACGCTCACCGGCTACATGCTGGGCGCCGGGCTCGTCCTCGGCATGGACCTGCTCCTCAGCGAGGAGGCGATGCACGGCTGGGGCTGGCGGATCCCGTTCCTGATCGCGCTGCCGCTCGGCCTCGTCGGCCTCTATGTCCGGAACCGCATCGAGGACACCCCGTCGTTCCGGCGCATGGAGGAGGCGGGCAAGAAGTCCCAGTCGCCGCTGAAGGACACGCTGACGCACTACTGGCGCGTCATCCTGATGCTGATCGGGATCGTGTTCCTGCTGAACGTCGCGGACTACACGCTGCTGACGTTCATGCCGTCCTATCTCGTCGACTACCTGGACATGAACGACGAGACGGCCCAGGTCACCACCATCGGCGTCCAGGCCGCGATGCTCACGGTGATCCTCCCCCTGGGCGCGCTGTCGGACCGGATCGGCCGCAAGCCGCTCCTCGTCACCGCCGCGGTCGGCTACATCTTGCTGGCCTGGCCCGCGTTCGCGCTGATGCAGACCGAGAGCCCGTTCGGCGTGGCGGCGGGCTACCTCATCATCGGCGGCCTGCTGGTGCTGCTCCTCTCGGTGATCGCGGCGACGTTCCCGGCGATGTTCCCGACCCGCGTCCGGTACGGGGCCTTCGCGATCGGCTACAACATCTCCACGTCGCTGTTCGGCGGGACGGCCGCCGTGCTGATCGGCTCGCTGATCGACTGGACGGGCAGCAACTACATCCCGGCGTTCTACATCATGCTCGCCGCCTGCGTGGCGCTGTACCCGATCCTCAAGATCCCGGAGACGGCCGGGGTGCCGATCGACGAGGCCGGAGAAGAGCACCTCCCGGAACCGGCGGGCTCCGGGGCGACGTAGCCGGCCGCGAAGCGCATTCCGGGCGATCCTTCCTCATCCGCCCGTGGGACTCCTGCCGACCTGACGGATGGGTGCGACTTGTGTGGCGCCTGGGTCAAGAAGAGGTTCGGCATGGCCCGTTGCGATCAACTGATTACCGTCTGTAGCTTCCCTCTTGGCCGGACACCGGCCCCTCCTGACACGACGGCGACGAATCGGTGGTGTGCACGTGACCGAACAGCAGGAACGCCAGCAGCAGATGAGCCTTGGCACGGCGGCGGCACGGAACCTCGCGACGACGACGAAGTCCGTTCCGCAGATGCAGGGCATCACCTCGCGTTGGCTGCTGAAACTGCTGCCCTGGGTCCAGGCGTCCGGCGGCGCCTATCGCGTCAACCGGCGGCTCACCTACACCCTCGGGGACGGACGGGTGACGTTCGTGACCACCGGCGCCGACGTCCGGGTCATCCCGCGCGAGCTGGGGGAGCTGCCGCCGCTGCGCGGCTATGACGACGACCTCACGCTGGACGCGATCGCCGGGCGGTTCACCCAGCAGGAGTACGAGCCCGGCGACGTCATCGTGGAGCGCGGCCGTCCCGTCGACCGGGTCATCCTCGTCGCGCACGGCAAGCTCAACCGGATCGGCGCGGGCGAGTTCGGCGCCGACGCCGTGCTCGGCACGCTCGCCAACGGCGACTTCTTCGGCGAGCAGGCGCTGCTCGGCACCGAGGAGGGCGCGGAGCGGGAGGAGTGGGAGTACACGGTCAAGGCCGTCACCGCCTGCACGATCCTCAGCATGAGCGACACCGACTTCCAGGAGACGCTCGGCCAGTCCGCCTCCCTGCAGGCGCACCTCGACGAGTACCGGGCCAGCCCCCGGCAGGAGCACAACGAGTACGGCGAGGCCGCGATCGAGCTCGCGGCCGGGCACGAGGGCGAGCACGTCCTGCCCGGGACGTTCGTCGACTACGAGGCCGCCCCGCGCGAGTACGAGCTGAGCGTCGCGCAGACCGTCCTGCGCGTGCACTCCCGCGTCGCCGACCTCTACAACGAGCCGATGGACCAGGTCGAGCAGCAGCTCAGGCTGACGATCGAGGCGCTGCGCGAGCGCCAGGAGAACGAGCTGATCAACAACCGCGACTTCGGGCTGCTGCACAACGCCGACCTGTCGCAGCGCATCCACACCCGCGGCGGCCCGCCCACCCCCGACGACATGGACGACCTGCTCGCCCTCGTCTGGAAGGAGCCGGCGTTCTTCCTCGCCCACCCGAAGGCCATCGCCGCGTTCGGGCGCGAGTGCAGCGCCCGCGGCGTCTACCCCGAAGGCATCGACGTGGGCGGGCACCGCGTCCCGGCCTGGCGCGGCGTGCCGATCTTCCCGTGCAACAAGATCCCCGTCAGCCGGACCAAGACCAGCTCGATCCTGCTGATGCGCACCGGCGAGCAGGCGCAGGGCGTGATCGGCCTGCACCAGGTCGGGCTGCCGGACGAGTACCAGCCCGGCCTGTCCGTCCGCTTCATGGGCATCGACGAGAAGGCGCTCATCTCCTACCTGGTCAGCGCCTACTACTCGGCCGCCGTCCTGGTGCCCGACGCGCTCGGGATGCTGGAGTCCGTCGAGATCGCCCACGGCGGTGCCGGGGAGTGACACCGCCCCAGGAGGCTCCGGGCGGGCGGCACGCCCTCGGCACGCGCGCCGCCCGCAACCTCGCCACCACGACCAAGTCCGTCCCGCAGATGCAGGGCATCAGCCCGCGGTGGCTGCTGCGGCGGCTGCAGTGGGTGGACGCGGGGACGTACCGGGTGAACCGGCGGCTCACCTACCGGCTCGGCGACGGCCTGGTCACGTTCGTCAACGACGGCGCCGCGGTCCGGGTGGTGCCGCCGGAACTGGCCGAGCTGCCGCCGCTGCGCGGGCTGGCCGGCGCGGACGTCCTCGACGTGCTCGCCGGCCGGTTCGAGCAGCGCGAGTACGGCCCCGGCGAGACCATCGCGGCGGCGGGCCGTCCGGCCGACGCGGTCCACCTGGTCGCGCACGGCAAGGTCGCGCTGCGCACCCCGGGGGAGTACGGCGGCGAAGCCGAGGCCGGCATCCTCGCCGACGGCCGGTTCTTCGGCGACCGGGTCCTCCTCGGCGCCGACGAGGAATGGCCCTGCACGTTCCGAGCGCTGACCCCCACCACCGTCCTGACGCTCACCCGTGCGGCGATCGAGGAACTGACCGGCCGGTTCGACATGCTGCGCACCCACCTGGAGGCGTACCGGGACGCGCCCGACCCACCGCGAACGGCGCACGGCGAGGCGGAGATCGAGCTCGCGTCCGGGCACGACGGCGAACCCGACCTGCCCGGCACGTTCGTCGACTACGAGGCATCGCCCCGCGAGTACGCGCTGAGCGCCACCCAGACGCTCCTGCGCGTCCACTCCCGCGTCGCCGACCTCTACAACGGGCCGATGAACCAGGTCGAGCAGCAGCTGCGGCTCACCGTCGAGGCCGTGCGCGAGCGCCAGGAGCACGAACTCGTCAACAACCGCGACTTCGGGCTGCTGCACAACGCCGACCTGCGGCAGCGCATCCAGACCCGCGGGGGGCCGCCGACCCCCGACGACCTGGACGAGCTGCTGTCGCGGCGCCGCAAGTCGCGGTTCCTCCTCGCCCACCCGAGGACGATCGCGGCGTTCGGCCGGGAGTGCACCCGCCGGGGGGTGTGCCCGTCCGTCCTGCAAGTGGACGGCCCCGGCGGGACGCACCGGGTGCAGGGATGGCGCGGGGTCCCGATCTACCCCTGCGACAAGATCCCGATCACCCCGGCCGGGACGAGCTCGATCCTCGTGCTGCGCACCGGCGAGGACGACCAGGGCGTGATCGGCCTGCACCGCACCGGGATGCCCGGCGAGGTCCGCCCGGGGCTGTCGGTCCGCTTCACCGGCATCGACGAGCGGGCGGTCCTCACCTACCTGGTCAGCGCCTACTACTCGGCCGCGGTGCTGGTGCCCGATGCGCTGGGCGTCCTGGAGAACGTCGAGATCGCCCGCTAGGAAAGGTGACGAGATGCCCGTCTGGGGAGACGACCCCGCCGTCCTCCGCTGCGACCACCGCCCGGACACGACCGACCCGCTACCGGCCGACTCGGAGCCGGCCGGTCCGGGTCCGGGCGACCTGGGGATGACCGGCCTGGGCACGGCCGGCCCGGGTCCGGACGGCGGCCGGCGCTCGGACGATGACCCCCGGACGGGCCGCGCCCGCACGGCGGCCGAGGTCCTCGGCTGGAGCCGCCGCCTGCTCGACCCCGCGCTGCGGGACGCGGTCGACCGCATGCCGGACGCGGTGCGCGACATCGCCGCGTTCCACTTCGGCTGGCGCGACGAGCGGGGCCGGCCGGCCGACGGCGGGGGCGGCAAGGCGATCCGCCCCGCGCTCACCCTGCTCGCGGCGGAGGCGGTCGGGGGGGCCGCCTCCGCCGCGCTGCCCGCCGCCGTCGCGATCGAGCTGGCGCACAACTTCTCGCTCCTGCACGACGACGTCATGGACGGCGACCTCACCCGCAGGCACCGGCCCACCGCGTGGACCGTGTTCGGCGCCAACCCCGCGATCCTGGCCGGGGACGCGCTGCTCGCCGCCGCCTTCGAGGTCCTCGCCGACGAGCCGTCCCCGCTGATCCCGCGCGCCGTCCGCACCCTCGCCCAGGCCGTCCTGGAACTGGTCGCCGGGCAGAGCGCCGACCTGGCGTTCGAGGAGCGCTCCGACGTGACGCTCGACGAGTGCACGGCCATGGCGGGCCGCAAGACCGGCGCGCTGCTGGGCGCCGCATGTGCGCTCGGCGCGACCTACGGCGGCGGCACCACCGGCCAGGCCGCCCGCCTCCGCTCCTTCGGCGAACGACTCGGCCTGGCCTTCCAGCTCGTGGACGACCTGCTCGGCATCTGGGGCGACCCCGGCATCACCGGCAAACCCGTTCACTCCGATCTGCACAGCCGCAAGAAGTCCCTGCCGGTCGTCGCGGCCCTCACCTCCGGCACCCCCGCGGGCGCCGAACTGGCCGACCTGTACTTCGCCACCGGCGACCTCACCGCCGCCGACGCGTCCCACGCCGCCGCCCTCGTAGCCGCCGCCGGCGGCCGGACCTGGGCCGCCACCCGAGCCGCCACCCTCCTGACCGAAGCCGACACCGACCTGACCGCCTCCGCCCTCCACCCCACGACCACCACAGAACTCAGAGCCCTGGCCCACCTGATAACCCACCGCACCTACTGACACCCACCCCACGCCCTAACAC
>NZ_SMKM01000261.1 GCF_004348665.1 Actinomadura sp. GC306
TTCCCGAGCAGGTCGCGAGTGAGATCGGGTGCACGCTGGAGGAGGCGCTCGTCCATGACGGGCGGGCGCTGAGCGGTATCGGGCGGATCCTCGCGGAGGCCGCGCGGCTGCCCACCGTCGCTCTGGGCATGGACGTCTACCTTCCCGATCGGACGATCGCGCAGCCCGCGGACTTCGTCGCGCACACCGAGGCCGTCATCGGCCGCATGGCCGACGGGGGCGGGGGAGTGCTGCTCGGCCGGGCGGGCGCCCTGGTGCTCGCCGGGCACCGGGGTGTGCTGCACGTCCGGCTCGACGGGCCGCGGGAGCGGCGGCTGGCGCGTGCCGCCGCCGAGATGCCGGACATGGCGCCGGACATGGCGCCGGACATGGCGCCGGACATGGCGCCGGACATGGCGGGGGTGCGACGAGCTGCGCGGAGCGGTCCACGTGATCGCGATGTTGAGCGTATGCTCGATGACAACGACCGCGCCCGGACGGCCTACGTGAAGCACTTCTACGGGGCCGACCCCGCCGATCCGCGGCTCTACCACCTCGTGATCGACACCACGAGGCTGCCCGTTCCCGCGACCGTCGAGCTGATCGTCGTCGCGGCCCTGGCGGTGTGAGCAACGGGACGCGAGACCGGGCCGCGGCCCCCGGACGCACCGCCCCGGCCGGAGCGAGGCGCGCGGGACGCGTGGACAACCCCGGAGCAGAGGGAGCATTAGCCGTGGCGAGCGTGCCGAGCGTGTCGTACTCCATCACCGTCCGGCTGGAGGTGCCCGCGGGCGGCAGGGCCGTCAGCCAGATCACCCAGGTGGTCGAGAACGCCGGCGGCATCGTCACGGCCCTCGACGTCAACACCGCCGGCCACGAGACGCTGCGCATCGACGTCACGATCGCGACCCGCGACACCCAGCACGCCGAGGCCATCGCCGCCGCGCTGGAGCAGATCGAGTCCGTCAAGATCCACAAGGTCAGCGACCGGACGTTCCTGATGCACCTCGGCGGCAAGATAGAGATGCAGTCCAAGGTGCCGCTGCGCAACCGCGACGAGCTGTCGATGGCCTACACGCCCGGCGTCGCCCGCGTCTCGCTCGCCATCGCCCGCAATCCCGAGGACGTCCGCCGGCTGACGGTCAAGCGCAACAGCGTCGCCGTCGTCACCGACGGCTCCGCGGTGCTCGGCCTCGGCAACATCGGCCCGGAGGCGGCGCTGCCCGTCATGGAGGGCAAGGCCGCCCTGTTCAAGCGGTTCGCCGGGATCGACGCCTGGCCGATCTGCCTCGACACCCAGGACACCGACGAGATCGTCCGGACCGTCCAGATCCTCGCGCCCGCGTTCGGCGGCATCAACCTTGAGGACATCTCCGCGCCGCGCTGCTTCGAGGTCGAGGCCCGGCTGCGCGAGCTGCTCGACATCCCGGTGTTCCACGACGACCAGCACGGCACCGCGATCTGCGTGCTGGCCGCGCTGACCAACGCGCTGCGCGTCGTCGGCAAGGACATCGGCTCGGTCCGCATCACGATGGCGGGCGCGGGCGCCGCCGGCAACGCCATCCTGAAACTGCTCATGCACGCGGGCGCCCGCGACCTCGTCGTCTGCGACTACCTGGGCGCCGTCCACAAGGGCCGCGCGGACATGGACGACTCGCTCTCCTGGATCGCCGACCACACCAACCCCGAGTGCTACGCCGGCGACCTGCGCGGCGCGGTCAAGGACGCGGACGTGTTCATCGGCGTCTCCGCCCCCGGCATCCTCACCGGCGCCGACATCGCCACGATGAAGGACGACGCGATCGTGTTCGCGCTCGCCAACCCCGAGCCCGAGGTCGACCCGGACGAGGCCCGCGAGCACGCCGCCGTCGTCGCCACCGGCCGCAGCGACTACCCCAACCAGATCAACAACGTGCTGGCGTTCCCCGGCGTCTTCCGCGGCCTCCTGGACGCGCAGGCCGACATCGTCACCATGGACATGCTGGCCGCCGCCGCCAAGGCCCTCGCCGAGGTCGTGACGCCGGACGAGCTGGGGCCCAACTACATCGTCCCCAGCGTCTTCCACCCGGACGTGAGCAACTTCGTCGCCGGTGCGGTGCGCGAAGCGGCCGGGGGACGTCCCCGCACCGAGGCGTGATCTCCCAGGGGCTGTGTTAGCCCAGGATCACTTCTGGCGATTACTGCTTCTTCGGGAAGATCTGGTCTCGGCGGCGGGGCCAGATCCCGCCGTACCAGAAGATGATGGCGCCCATCAGGATGATCGCCACGCCGGTCGCGCCGCGGGCCCAGAGGACCGTGTTGGGGCCGGTTTCCGGGAGTTCTTCCGGCGGGGTCTTGGTCGGTGCCGGTGCCGCGCCCGCCTTCTTGCAGTTCGCCTTGACGGTTGCGTCGGCTACGCGCTTGTTGGCCCAGTTGACGGTGACGCGGGTGGTGCGGTCCTCGCGGAGCTCGACGGCGACCGTCCGGGTCGAGTTGGCGGGGATCTCGCCGGGGATCGCGGCGGTGTCGTCGTTCTTCTCGATCCCGAAGT
Source organism: Actinomadura sp. GC306 (assembly GCF_004348665.1). Classification (GTDB taxonomy): domain Bacteria; phylum Actinomycetota; class Actinomycetes; order Streptosporangiales; family Streptosporangiaceae; genus Spirillospora. The sequence continues at coordinate 2,510 of NZ_SMKM01000261.1, forward strand.
CCTCGGTGCGGCCGCCCGTGTTGCGGACCGTGACCTGCACCGTGCGGGCCGGGCAGGAGACCTCCGAGCCGATCGACGCGGTCACCGGCGAGGCCGGGGTCTTGGACGGGCTCGGCGACGTCGGTGACTCCGAGGGGCTCGGGCTGGCGGGCGTGGTCGCCGAGGTCGACGCGCTCGACTCGCCCGACGTGCCGTTGATGAGGGCCGGGATCGCGATCAGCGCCCCGATGACGAAGAACACGGCGGCGATGACGACCCGCGGCAACTGCATCGCTGTCCTCCTCGGCCCGCCGGGCTCCGCCAAGCGGGTGGCCGATGTCGCTAGATCATTCTTAACCTAGGACCTTGTCGTGCCGATATCCCCATCGATAGGAATGCGTAACAGGCTAACGAGTGGGGGAGCGTGCCGCCGGAGGTCCGCACAACGCATCATGGAACCCATGGAAGACGGCATCAGGGTGGGGCTCCTGCTGGTCGCGACCCCTCAGCTGGAGGATCCCAACTTCCGGCGGAGCGTCGTGCTGCTCGTTGAGCACGACGGCGACGGGGGAACGCTGGGGGTCGTCCTCAACCGGCCGACCGAGATTCCCGTCGACCGGGTGCTGCCCCCGTGGGCGGAGCTCGTCACCGGGCCCGCCGTCGTGTTCCAGGGCGGGCCGGTCGCGCTGGAGAACGCGCTGGCCCTGGCCCGGCTCCCCGGTGAGGACGAGCCGCTGGGGTGGCGGGCGCTGGACGGCGGCACCGAGGTGGCCAGGGTCGGCCTGGTCGACCTTGAGGCACCGCCCGGCCTGCTGGCCGCCGAGCTGCTGCAGCTGCGGGTGTTCGCGGGCTACGCGGGATGGGCGGCGGGCCAGTTGCGCTCCGAGGTCGAGGACGGCTCGTGGTACCTGGTGCCCGCCGAGGCCGGGGACGTGTTCGCCGCGGACCCGGACCGGCTCTGGCAGGACGTGCTGCGCAGGCAGGGCGGCGACCTGGCGTTCGTCTCCACTTTCCCCGACGACCCCACGCTCAACTAAGGTGAACACGTGAGCACGAAGATCCTTCCCGACGGCGACACTCGGACAGATGTCCGGCCCGACCTCTCGCACGGTGACGGCGACCACGAGCGGTTCGCCCACTACGTGAAGAAGCAGAAGATCACCGAGAGCGCGGTGACCGGCACGCCGGTGATCGCGCTGTGCGGCAAGGTCTGGGTGCCGAACCGGGATCCGAAGAAGTACCCCGTCTGCCCGGAGTGCAAGGAGATCTACGAGTCCATGAAGCCGGGCGGCGAGGGCGACAAGGAGTGACCGCTCCTCATCCGGTCGAGGATGGGGAGCGCGGGGCGGCCCGCCGCCGGTAGGCGGCGGAGGGCGCGCCGCTGATTCTGCGTGCGCGCACGGTTCCGCGGTCCCTTGCCGGGGTTCTCCGCGGGGCCTCTGATCACAGATACGGGTTCGTACATTCGGGGGGATGTATGCGGCGGTTGGCCGGGGTTTCGCTATGCGCACTGATGGTTACGGTGTGTTCGCTTTCTGTTCCTGTGGGTGACCGGGCCCGGGTCCGGGCTGCGCCGGTGACCGAGCCCGACGACGGGTGCGGTCCCGACTCCGCCGCCCGGACGTCCGCGCATCCCCGCGACCACGCGCATCTCGGGCACGAGGAGGTCGTCGGCATGCTCGGCGACCTCCGCCAGAAGCTCACCGACCGGTTCGGCACATCCGACGAGCGGCGTCTCGACTCCGCGCTGCGCCGGTCGGGGCCGGTCGTCGTCCCCGTGCGGTTCCACGTCGTCCACAACGGGCGTACGGGGTGGCTGTCGGTGAGCGACATCCGCCGGCAGGTCGACACGCTGAACGCCGCGTACGGAGGGGGCAGGGGCGGCGTGGACACCGGCGTCCGGTTCCGCCTGACCGGCTACAGCCACACCAACAGCTCGGCGTGGTTCTACCGGCCGCGCACGTACGAGAGCTCCATGAAGCGGCGGCTGCGCAAGGGCGGACGCGGCACGCTCAACATCTACACCGCGGCCGTGGGCACCGACGTCCTGGGCTTCTCCACGTTCCCCCAGTGGTACCGGAGGGCGCCGCACATGGACGGCGTCGTCGTCGACTTCCGCAGCCTGCCGGGCGGGTCGTTCCGCAACTACGACCGCGGGTACACGGCCGTCCACGAGACCGGGCACTGGCTCGGCCTGTTCCACACGTTCGAGAACGGGTGCCGCCCGCCCGGCGACGGAATCGCCGACACCCCGTACGAGGCGCGGCCCGCGGACGGGTGCCCGCACGGCCGGGACACCTGCCCGCAGCGCGGCGGCGACCCGGTCCACAACTTCATGAACTACGCCCACGACTCCTGCATGAGGGAGTTCACCGCAGGTCAGGGCCGCCGTGTCCGGGCGGCGTGGGCCGCCTACCGCGGCGGGTGAGGGTGTGGATCTCGGCACAGGACCGGCGTCCGGAGCACGATCTGTCGGTCCGCCTCGGTAGCCTTCAATGACCGTGAGCACCTTCGCCGCATCGAGCATGCCTCCCGCCTTCCCCGAGCGGGCCGCCTGGGGGACGGCGTCGTCCCTGCGCGCCTGGCAGCAGCAGGCGCTGGAGGCCTACTTCGGGACGGACGGCACCAAGCCCGGCCCGCGCGACTTCCTCACCGTCGCGACGCCGGGCGCCGGTAAGACGACGTTCGCGCTCCGCCTCGCCCGCGAGCTGATGGAGCGCCGCGTCGTCTCCGCGATCACGATCGTGTGCCCGACCGAGCACCTCAAGCGGCAGTGGGCGGAGTCGGCGTCCCGCGTCGGCATCCGGATCGACCCGGAGTACCAGAACGGGCAGGGGCCGGTCGGCAAGGACTTCCACGGCGTCGCCGTCACCTACGCGACGGTCGCGGCGCGTCCCGCGCTGCACCGCAACCGCACCGAGTCGCGCAAGTCGCTGGTCATCTTCGACGAGGTCCACCACGCGGGCGACGGGCTGTCGTGGGGCGACGCCGTGCGGGAGGCGTTCGAGCCCGCCGCGCGGCGCCTCGCGCTGTCCGGCACGCCGTTCCGCACCGACGTCAACCCGATCCCGTTCGTCGAGTACGAGGAGGGGCCGGACGGAATCCGGCGCAGCCGCGCCGACTACACCTACGGCTACGGCCCGGCGCTCGCCGACGGCGTCGTCCGCCCGGTGATCTTCCTCGCGTACGCGGGGGAGATGCGCTGGCGCACCCGGGCGGGCGACGAGATCACCGCGACGCTCGGCGAGCCGCTCACCCAGGACCAGATGTCCCAGGCGTGGCGCGCCGCCCTCGACCCGAAGGGCGACTGGATCCGGCAGGTCCTCGCCGCGGCCGACCGGCGGCTCAGCGAGCTGCGCCGCGCCATCCCGGACGCGGGCGGCCTGGTCATCGCCACCGACCACGAGACGGCCCGCGCCTACGCCAAGATGCTGCGCGCGGTCACCGGGCAGGGCGCCACGGTCGTGCTGTCGGACGACCCGGGCGCGTCGAAGAAGATCAAGCAGTTCGCCGACACCGACGACCGCTGGATGGTCGCGGTCCGGATGGTGTCCGAGGGCGTCGACATCCCGCGCCTCGCCGTCGGCGTCTACGCCACGTCCACCAGCACGCCGCTGTTCTTCGCGCAGGCGATCGGCCGGTTCGTCCGTGCCCGCAGGCGCGGGGAGACGGCCTCGGTCTTCCTGCCGTCGGTGCCGACGCTGATGGGGCACGCGGCCGACATGGAGGAGGAGCGCGACCACGTCCTCGACCGGCCGGTCCGCGAGGACGGCTTGGACGACGAGCTGCTCGCCGAGGCGAACCGCAGGCAGGACACCTCCGACGTCGGCGAGGAGCTGCCGTTCGAGACGGTCGAGGCGTCCGCCACGTTCGACCGCGTCCTGTACGACGGCGGCGAGTTCGGCATGCACGCCGAGCCGGGCTCCGCCGAGGAGGAGGAGTTCCTCGGCATCCCCGGTCTGCTGGAGCCCGAGCAGGTGTCGGCGCTGCTGCGCAAGCGGCAGGCCGAGCAGATCGCGGGGGAGCGCAAGCGCAAGACCGGTGACCCGCGCGCCGACCGCACCGCCGCCGAGGACATCGCCGCCCTCCGCCGCGAGCTGAACGGCCTCGTCGGCGCCTGGAACCACCGCACCGGCAAGCCGCACGGCGTCATCCACACCGAGCTGCGCGCCGCGTGCGGCGGTCCCGCCATCGCGCAGGCCACCGCCGAGGACATCCAGAAGCGCATCGCCAAGATCCGCGACTGGGCCGCCAAGCGCCGCCACTGACGTCCCCTGGGCGGGCCGGGCGGGAAGTGCGCACTGGCCCGGCCGTCGCCAGGTTCCCGCTCCTGCGGAACGTCCGTACCCGGGGGCGCGTCGTCGCAGCTCAGCGCGGTGAACGGCGTACTTTACGAAAAACCGGCCATAAGGTGACTCTGCCCCCGCAGTCAGGGCATCGAGGAGAACCTGATGACCGAACGAACCAGCGCCCCGGACGACGTCGCAGCGGACCGGCCGGAGGACCCGCCCGGTACGCCGGTACCCGCCCCGCGGCCCGCGTCGAACGCCGACGAGCGCAGCCGCATCCGGCGGCGGCTGGAGCGGCTGATCGGGATCGCGGCGACCGAGGGGAACGCGGTGCTCCCGCTGCGCAACGGCGACGAGATCTTCCCGGCGATGCTGGAGTCGATCCGCGCCGCGCGGCACACCGTCGACATGATGACCTACGTCTACTGGCGCGGGGACATCGCCACCGAGTTCGCCGCGGCGCTGGCCGAGCGGGCGCGCGCCGGCGTCCGGGTCCGGCTGCTGCTGGACGGCGTCGGCGCCCTGAAGATCGAGCGGGACCTGCTGAACCGGATGGAGGAGGCGGGGGTGACGGTGGCCTGGTTCCGCAAGCCGCACCAGCTGTCGCCGTTCAAGCAGAACCACCGCTGCCACCGCAAGGTCCTGGTCGTGGACGAGCACACCGCCTACACGGGCGGGGTCGGCATCGCCGAGGAATGGTGCGGCGACGCCCGCGGCCCCGGCGAGTGGCGGGACACCCACTTCCAGGTCCGCGGGCCCGCGGTGGACGGCATCGCCGCCGCGTTCTCGCAGAGCTGGGCCGAGTCCCACCCGGACCTCATCGACGATCGCGACCGCTTCAACGAGCAGCCCCAGGCCGGGGACGCGGTCGTCCAGGTCGTCCGGGGCTCGGCGAGCATCGGCTGGCAGGACATGCAGACCCTCATCCGGGTCGTGCTGGAGTCGGCGCAGCACCGCGTCCGGCTGGCGTCCGCCTACTTCGCCCCCGACGACTTCTTCACCGAGCTGCTGTGCGCCACCGCGCGGCGCGGGGTGGAGGTCGAGCTGCTGCTGCCCGGCCCGCACGCCGACAAGCGGGTCAGCCGGCTGGCCAGCCAGCGCCACTACGAGACGCTCCTGGACTGCGGCGTGCGCATCCACCAGTTCCAGCCCACGATGCTGCACACCAAGATCGTCCTGATGGACGACACGGTCGCCCTCGTCGGCTCCACCAACTTCAACCGCCGGTCCATGGACCACGACGAGGAGGTCATGCTGGCGGTCATCGACGACGACCTCACCGCGACCCTGAACGAGCACTTCGACGAGGACCTGACCCGCAGCGTGCGGATCGACCACGCCCGCTGGGACGACCGCTCCGCCAGGCAGCGCGTTAAGGAGGCGGCGATCAACCCCATCCGCCGCTTCCTCTGACGGCGCCCGGCTTTTCGTCGACTTGCGGCGAGGTGGGGGACGTTGGCGGTCGCCGGGTTAGGGCCGCGTCCGGGTCGACGGGTCGCCGGAGGCCAGGCCCAGGGCGTCCAGGATGTGGGCGACCGTCTCCTCGGGGGTGCGGTCGATGGGGGCGTGGACCACACCTTCGTCCGGGGCGGGGAGTTCCAGGTCGGCGAACTGGGACGCCAGGAGGTCGCCCTTGAAGTAGTGGCCGAAGCGGCGCTTCAAGCGCTCCGTGATCAGCTCGCGGTCGGCGTCGAGCATGACCATGGCCACCTCGGCGCGGCCGCCCCCCAGCAGCTCGCGGTACGAGCGTTTGAGGGCGGACGAGGTCACGACGCCGGGGCGGCCGGTTGCGAGGCGGTCGTCGACCCAGGCGCGGATGGACTTGAGCCACGGCAGCCGGTCGGCGTCGGTGAGCGGCCGGCCCTCGCGCATCTTGTCGATGTTGGCCTTGGAGTGGAACTCGTCCGCCTCGGCGTACTCCCAGCCGAGGCTTTCGGCGAGCAGCGTCCCGATGGTGGTCTTACCGCTTCCTGAGACTCCGGTGATGATGATGACCCTGGGGGCGGTCATGGTCAGGCGGTCACCACCGGGGCGCCGGCCAGGGTGACGCCTTCCTGCGTCATCTCCTCCAGGGCCTTGTCGACGGTGGCCTTGGCGACCCCGGCGGTCAGCCCGAGGAGGACGGTGGTGCGCAGGCCCGCGCGGGCCGCGTCCACGGCGGTGGCCCGGACGCAGTGGTCGGTCGCGATGCCGACGATCTCCACGGTGTCCACGCCGCGGTCGGCGAGCCAGTCCGCGAGCGGCTGCTCGTCGTCGGAGACGCCCTCGAAGCCGCTGTAGGCGGCGTCCTCGCGGCCCTTGCTGAACACCGCCTCGATGGGGGCGAGCGCGAGGTCGGGGTGGAAGTCGGCGCCCGGTGTGCCGATCACGCAATGCGCCGGCCACGAGTCGACGAAGTCGGGTTCCTCGGCGAAGTGGTCGCCCGGGTCGAGGTGGAAGTCGCGGGTCGCCACGATGTGCGCGTAGCCGGACCGGTGCTCGGCCACGTGGGCGGAGATGGCGGCGGCCACGCCGGCGCCGCCGCCGACACCGAGCGAGCCGCCCTCGCAGAAGTCGTTCTGCACGTCGACGATGATCAGAGCCTTCTTGCCCATGAGCGCTCCCTGTACAGGTTTGTCCTCCGGGACTTGCCCAGACATTAAAGACGCTATCCCAGAGCGCGCGGTGTCCCAGAGCACGCGCTCTCCCGGAGCGCGTGGTGCCCCAGAGTGCGCGGTGTGCCAGAGCAGCCG
>NZ_SMKM01000262.1 GCF_004348665.1 Actinomadura sp. GC306
GTCCGGTCGTGGAGCGGACCACCAGGTGCGGGACGACGAGGTTCTGCCGCGCCGCGCGGGACGGGTCCCCGATGCGGGCGGTCAGCAGTTCGGCGGCGACCCGTCCCATGTCCCGGCGCGGCTGGTCCACGCTGGTCAGCGAGATGTGCCGGATGGCGGCCAGATGGGTGTTGTCGTACCCGACGATCGACAGCTCCGCCGGGATGCGGAGCCCGATCTCGTCGGCCGCCGACAGCGCCCCGGTCGCGACGAGGTCGTTCGGCGCGAAGATCGCCGTGGGGCGCGGGTCGCGGCGCAGTAAGGCGAGGGCGGCGCGGTACCCGCCGTCCTCGGTGAAGTCGCCCGGTTCGACGAGGACCTCCCCGCCCAGCCCGTGGCGCCGCATCGCGCGCTCGTACCCGGCGCGGCGGTAGCGCGCGGTCGTGGAGCGGGCCCCCTCGATGTGCGCGATCCGGCGGTGGCCCAGCTCGACCAGGTGGTCGACGGCGAGGCTGGCGCCGAGTTCGTCGTCGTCCACGACGATGTCGACGCCGACGACGTCGCGTTCCCCGACCACCACGACCGGGACGCTGGCGGCGGCCTCCTTCAGCGAGTCGGGGACGACGCTGAGCAGCACCAGCCCGTCCACCCGCATCTCCAGGAACGCCTCGACGGCCTCCGCCTCGAACATCGGGTCCCAGCGGCCGCTGCCGACGAGCATCCGCAGGCCGGCGCCGTGCAGGCTCTCCTGCAGGCCGTCGAGGAACTCGGCGAAGAACGGGTTGTGCAGGTCGGCGACGATGGCGCCGATCAGCCTGGTGCGTCCCTCGACCAGGCTCCTCGCCACGGCGTTCGGCCGGTAGCCGAGTTCGCGGGCGGCCTGCAGCACGGCCTGCCTGCGGCGCTCGCTCACATGCGGTGACCCCCGCATCACCAGGGAGACGAGCGATTTGGAGACGCCGGCGCGCTCGGCGACGTTGCGGATCGTCGGTTTCGGCGCGGGGACCGGCCTCCCTTCGTCGCGGGCGGCCGGAGACGGTTCGTCGCGCGGCCGGGGGACCGCGCCTTCTCCTTGCCTGTCGTGCGGGGGATTCGCTTGCTCAGCTGACATGGCACTCCGTCCAGGGGGACCTGCAGGACCTGCCGCGGCGGCGCGTCAGTGGGGGCCGGCGCGCCCGCCTCCGCTCGGGAGGAGATGCCATGATGCCGCGCCTGCCCCTCAAACCGTTGCAACAGTGAGTAACGGGCATCCGACAATGGTGGTTCGGGCCTGTGGTGTTCCGGGTCACAGCCGCCCTTGGATGATCACGACCGGGGGAAAAGCCCGTTCGGTGCCGCCGGTGTGACCTGTGCCGTCCCCGGCTCGGATACGCTGCCCACGTGGCAGATCGTGCGGTGACCGGCGGCAAGGCGCGCGGCCGGCCGAGCGGCGGACGGGGCCGCCGCAGGCTCAGCGTGGACGAACGGCGAGACGAACTGATCGCGGCGGCGCTGCAGCTGTTCAGCACGCGCTCGCCCGAGGACATCTCCATCGACGACGTGGCGGCCGCCGCGGGCGCCTCGCGCGCGCTGGTCTACCACTATTTCGGCGGCAAGTACGAGCTGTACCTCGCGGCGCTCGGCAGCGCGGCCAAGCAGCTGTCGGTCCTGCTGGAGCCGCCCACGGAGGGCAAGCCGCTGGACCGGCTGCGGATCTCGCTGCGGCGCTACTTCGACTTCGTGGAGAGCCACGCGGCGGGCTACACCGCGCTGCTGCGCGGCGGCCCCGCCGACCGGTCGGGCGAGGTCGGCGAGATCGTTGACGGCATCAGGCAGCTGCTGCTGGACCGGATCCTGCATTCGCTGGAGGTCGAGACACCGCCGCCCGTCCTGCGCATCACGCTGCGCTCCTGGATGGCGGCCGTGGAGACCGCCGGCCTGGACTGGCTGGAGAACCGCGACGTACCGCGCGCCGACCTGGAGGCGCTGCTGGTCGACCACCTCATCGTCGTGTTCCACGCGGCCGGCCGCCACGACCCGCTGACCAACAAGCTCTTCGACCGCCTCTCCCACGAAGAGCTGACCGCCTGAGTGACGTGCGCGGATTTTGGGACACAAGCGGCAAATTGTCCACATACGGACAACAGCCTCAGCAGCCCCAGTAGCCCCGAAAGAACCGGTGTGGTCGATGGTGGTCTGCGCCGCCCTCGGTGCCGGGGTGCCTTCGAGCACCCGACACCGGGGGCGGCGCAGCGGACGCGGCTATTCCGACCGCTGCTGCGGGATTCCCGCGAGCAGCGCCCGCACCTCCGCTTCGCGGTAGCGGCGGTGCCCCCCCAAAGTCCGGATGGACGTGAGCTTTCCCGCCTTCGCCCACCGTGTGACGGTCTTGGGGTCGACGCGGAACATCGTCGCCACCTCCGCCGGCGTCAGCAGGGGCTCGGCCTCTGGCGTACGTGCTGACATGTTTGCGGCCTCTCCTCCGTGGACCGATGACAGCGATCCTGCGATCATCCTCGCGCGGTCACTGATGTCCCCTATGGCCCGAAAGAGCCACTATGACATCACAACGTGTAACCTTGCCACCACTCAGCGCAACAAGCAAGTTCCTGGCGGTAGTTGCGTGCAAACATCCCCCCGGATGCCGCGTGTCGCCCTGCGCGATGGTGACTGAGTCACGCTGAGTGATTCTAGCGACACGTATAGTCGTATCGCGCAGGGATTCGGGAAATTTGTTTTAGTTCGCCGTCTCACGTGCGCGAACGGGCCGCCAGCGGGCCAGGAGCCGCTTGTACATCGCCACGGTCAGCGCGGCTTCGCCGCGCTCCATCCCGGTGAGGGCCACGGCCATCTCGGCCACCGACTCGTCCGCGCTGAGCGTCCGGTCGTCCAGGAGGTGGACGAGGCCGCCGTAGTCGAGTTCGACGAGCGCGCGGGGGTCGAAACCGCCCAGCCACCGGGCCAGCGTCTCCAGGCGTCCGGCCGACAGGAGGTACACCTCGCCGGCGCCGTCGCCGAGGTTCTCGCGCACCACCGGGAGGGCGGCCGCGATCCGCCGGCGGGCCTCGCCCATCGATGTGACGTAGATGAGGGTACGGGCGGGCGCGGCCGTCGCGGGGCCGTGGCCGCCCTGTTCCTCCGCCGTGGCGTCGTTCTCGCGGTAGCCCGTCCCCGGCGTGCCGAGCATCAGGCAGCGCTCGTTGCGCGCGAACGGCACGAACCAGTCCAGCGGGACGTGCCACGTGCTCGTCAGGATGTGCGGCTGCAGGGACCGGCCCGCGCGCTTCCACTGCTCGAAGTCGCTCGTCACCCGCTCCGACAGCGGCGGGGGGACGAACGCCGCCGCCACACCGGCGGCGTGCTCGTGCCTGAAGCGCTCAAAGGCCAGCCAGGAGCGTAGCCGCGTCTCCCAGGGGCAGACGTAGATCATGTCTTCGAGGCGCCTGACGTAGGCGTCCCTGCTCTCACGCTCTGGCACGACCTCCGGCGGGGAGCCGGTCATCCTCAGCGCGGCTTCGCGGTGCTCCACCCCAAGCGCGTGGATCCGCCGCGGGCGCCGCCGAGAGTCGGCGTAGGCCGTCCACAGGGTCCGCGCGGGCTCCGGGAACGCGGTCACCGGTTCATAAACCCGTAGGTACGCGGCGTACGGAAGCACCATCGCATCGTTACATGAGATTCGTCCGGGCGGGGCGGCATCCCGCGCCCTACGCTGATCTTAGAGACAGAGAGGAGGGCACTACCGTGCCTAATGTCTTCGGGTCGCCCCACAAGGGCACCGAACCCGCCATAGAGGGGGGCAACCCCTCTGCACCCTCCGGCGTTTCCCGCTTCGGGGGACACGAGCAGGTCGTCTTCTGCCAGGACGAGGCCAGCGGCCTGCGCGCCATCATCGCGATCCACTCCACCGCGCTCGGCCCGTCCCTAGGAGGTACACGCTTCTTCCCGTACGCGTCCGAGGACGAGGCCCTGGCCGACGTCCTGAACCTGTCCCGTGGCATGACGTACAAGGCCGCCTTGGCCGGGCTGGACCTCGGCGGAGGCAAGGCCGTCATCATCGGTGATCCGGGCACCGGTAAGACCGAGGCGCTGCTGAGGGCGTACGGACGCTTCATCCAGTCGCTCAACGGCCGCTACTACACGGCGTGTGACGTCGGCACGTGCAGCGAGGACATGGACATAGTAGCCCGCGAGTGCGCGTTCGTCACCGGACGGACGGTCGCGCACGGCGGCGCCGGCGATTCTTCGATCCTGACCGCGTTCGGCGTGTTCCAGGGCATGCGCGCCGCGGCGGAGACCATGTGGGGTACGGCCGCGCTGCGTGGGAAGCGGGTCGGGGTAGAGGGCGTCGGAAAGGTCGGCCACCGGCTGGTGGAGCACCTGCGTGAGGACGGCGCCGACGTCGTGATCTGCGACGTGAACAAGGCGGCCGTCGACCGCGTCCGGTCACTGCACCCGGAGGTGGAGGTCGTCGCAGACAGCGACGCGATGATCCACGCCGACATCGACGTGTACGCGCCCTGTGCGCTCGGTGGTTCCCTGAACGACGAGACGGTGCCCGCCCTGAAGGCGAAAGTGGTCTGCGGGGCCGCCAACAACCAGCTCGCCCATACCGGCGTGGAGAAGAGCCTCGCGGACAGGGGCGTCCTGTACGCGCCCGACTACGTGGTCAACTCCGGCGGCCTGATCCAGGTCGCGGACGAGATCGAGGGCTCCAACTTCGACCGGGCGAAGGCCCGCGCGAGCGGCATCTACGACACCACCCGCAGCATCTTCGCGCTGGCCGCCGACGAGGGTGTCCCGCCGGCGGTCGCGGCCGACCGGCTCGCGGAGCGCCGGATGTCAGAGATCAGCCGGTTGCGCGGGATCCTGCTGTGAGCCCGTCCCGGCACCCCTGCGGCGGAACGGTCTCAGGGCCTGTTTAGACCGTTGCAAAACCGTTGCTAGAGCCGTCGTGGGGCGCTGTACGACCGTCCCACGGCGGCTTTGGCGCGTACGCGTGACCACGGGATACACTGTTGTTATCAGCAACAGAAGCGCCGCCACGTACCGTCGATGTACCGAGCCGGGCGCAAAACGGGTACGGTTGTACCCGTGACTGACGCATGGCTCATCAGGCACCGGTTCGTGTGGTACACGCGCGCTTGGATGGGCCCACGAAAGCCCTGACCATCGAGGGGGTCGAGCCAATGGGTCGCGGCCGAGCCAAGGCCAAGCAGGTAAAGGTTGCCCGACAGCTCAAGTACAACAGTGGCAACACGGACCTCGACCGCCTGAAGAGCGAACTTGGAGTCAACGACTCCGGCGACGACTCCTATGACGAGCTCGCCGAGAAGTACGCCGACTTCGCGGAGGACTACGGCACCGAGGACCGCAAGGACGGCACCTCCGGTTGATCGGCAGACAAGGCGCCACCGCCCGTAGCACGGGGCGGTGGCGTTTGTCGTGACCTCTGGGTGTTCGCCGAGGTGTTCGTCATGGAGGTGTGTTCGTCTTGGTCTCCAAGGGCCGCCGAGGTCGCCCCCCGGGCACGTTCGGCGGCTGATGGTACCCGTGTGACAACCGGGGGCTGAGAGGCGCTCTGCGGCCGCCTCAGCCCTCGGTGGGTCATCTGCACGGGTCGTCGTGTCACCGTCAGTGGAGGGCCGCCGTACCGTTGCCGGGGACGATGTCGCCCAGGTGCCAGGCCGGCACGCCTCGTGAGGTCAGGAGGCGGAGGGCCGCGTCCGCGTGGTCCGGGGCGACGATGGCCGCCATCCCGACGCCCAGGTTGAACGTCTTGTCCATCTCGTTCTGCGGAACGTCGCCGTGGCCCTGCAGGACGCGGAACAAGGCCGGCGTCTCCCAGGATGACCGCTTCAGGACGGCGTCCACGGTCGCGGGCAGTGAACGGGCCAGGTTCGCGGCCAGCCCACCGCCCGTCACGTGAGCGAACGCGCGCACCCCACCGGCCTGGATCAAGGCAAGGCAGTCCTTGGCATAGATGCGCGTCGGTGTGAGAAGCGTCTCACCAAGCGGACGGTCGAGCTCCGACGGCTCCGATTCGAGGGTCAGATCCGTCGAGGCCAGGATGTGGCGGACGAGCGAGTACCCGTTCGCGTGGATACCGGACGAGGCCATGGCGAGCACCACGTCCCCAGGACGAACACGCGCCGGCCCCAGGGTCTCGTCGGCCTCCACGACGCCCGTGCCCGCGCCCGCCAGGTCGAACTCGTCCGCCTCCAGCAGGCCCGGATGCTCGGCGGTCTCCCCGCCGACGAGGGCGCATCCGGCCAAGGCGCAGGCGTCCGCGATGCCGCCGACGATGTCGGCGATCCGTTCCGGGACGACCTTGCCGCAGGCGATGTAGTCGGTCATGAACAGCGGTTCGGCGCCGCACACGACCAGATCGTCGACGACCATCCCGACCAGGTCGTGCCCGACCGTGTCATAGACGCCGAGACGGCGCGCCAGGTCGACCTTGGTACCGACACCGTCCGTGGACGTGGCGAGCAAGGGACGCTTGTACCGCAGCAACGCGGAGGCGTCGAAAAGCCCTGCGAAGCCGCTGGCGTCGTCGACCACCTCAGGACGCCGTGCCCGTGCCACGCGCGACTTCATCAGCTCAACGGCACGCTCACCCGCCGCGATGTCGACCCCGGCGGCCTCGTACGAGGTGGGCGTGGGGCCACCGGTCATCGGATGACCTCCAGCAGGTGCTTGCCGCGTGCGTCGTCGTTCACCGGGATGGGGTAGTCGCCGTCGAAGCACGCCCGGCACAGGTTGTCCTTGGCGATGTGCGACGCGGAGATGAGTTCGTCCAGGGAGATGTAGCCGAGCGAGTCGGCGCCGATGGAGTCGCGGATCTCCTCCACCGACAGGTTCCCGGCGATCAGCTCGGCGCGGGTGGCGAAGTCGATGCCGTAGAAGCAGGGCCAGGCGACGGGCGGGCTGGAGATCCGGACGTGGACCTCGGCGGCGCCCGCGTCCCGCAGCATCGAGACGATCGCGCGCTGGGTGTTGCCGCGCACGATGGAGTCGTCCACGACGACGAGCCGCTTGCCCTCGATCGCCTCGCGCAGGGGGTTGAGCTTGAGCCGGATCCCGAGCTGGCGGATCGTCTGCGACGGCTGGATGAACGTCCGGCCGACGTAGGAGTTCTTCACCAGGCCCTGGCCGTAGGGGATGCCGGACGCCTCGGCGTAGCCGATCGCTGCCGGGGTGCCCGATTCGGGGGTCGGGATCACCATGTCGGCCTCGACGGGGTGCTCGCGGGCCAGCCGGCGCCCCACCTCAACGCGGGTGGCCTGGACGCTGCGGCCCGCGATCGTCGTGTCGGGCCGGGCCAGGTAGACGTACTCGAACAGGCAGCCCTTCGGCCGGGCCTCGGCGAACCGCTCGGAGCGGACGCCGTCGCCGTCGATCGCAACCATTTCGCCCGGCTCGATCTCGCGGACGAAGCGGGCGCCGACGATGTCGAGGGCGGCGGTCTCCGACGCCACGACCCAGCCGCCGTCCGGCAGCGCGCCGAGGACGAGCGGACGGACGCCCTCGGGGTCGCGGGCCGCGTAGAGCGTTCCCTCGTCCATGAAGACCAGCGAGTACGCGCCGCGGGTGACCGGGAGGATCTCCCGCGCGGCCGCCAGGGGGCCGTCGTCGCCGCGGGTGGCGAGCAGGGCCGTGAGGACCTCGGTGTCGGTGGTGGCGGTCAGCACGCCCGGTGCGAGCCGTGCGGCCAGCTCCGGGGTGTTGATCAGGTTGCCGTTGTGGACGAGCGCCAGGCCGCCCGCGTCGCTCGACCGGAACGTGGGCTGCGCGTTCTCCCACGTGGGCGAACCGGTCGTGGAGTAGCGGCAGTGCCCGACCGCGATGTGGCCGCGGAGGGTGTTGAGCACTGATTCGTCGAACACCTGGGCTACGAGCCCCATGTCCTTGAACACGACGATGCGTGATCCGTCGCTGACGGCGATGCCCGCCGACTCCTGTCCGCGGTGCTGGAGCGCGTACAGGCCGTAGTAGGTGAGCTTGCTGACTTCCGCCTTGGGCGCCTGGTCCGCGGGGACCCAGACGCCGAACACCCCGCAAGCGTCCTGCGGGGGGCGGTCTGTGGGATCGATGTCGTGGCTCAGACGTCCGTCACGGAGAGGCACATCGCCAGTCTAGATGCCTGATTCAGCTGCTCCGATCGGTGGCATGTACTTACCGGACCTTTGCTCACCCGAACCGGAGGCATCGCCCACCTCGGGGGAGTCTGGTGACCGACACGTGGAGGAAGACATGACGCTGCCTGGGTACCAGACGTATTCGCCTCCGTCTCCGCCCAAGCGGAGCATGCTGGCGAGGTCCTCACAGGTACTCGGAATCGTCGGGCTGGTGGGGCTCATCCTGTGTCTGGCGGGGGTCATCCCCGCGCTGGTGGGTCTCGTCCTGGGGACGGTTGCCCTCGTGCGGGGCGATGCGGACCGGAAGCCCGCGATCGTGGGCGTCGTCTGCTCCGCCCTGGCTCTCGTTGTCGGTGCCGTGGCGCTCGTGTGGCTGCTGACCAAGGCGGCAGAGTGCGGTGACGAGACGCGCTACCCGGACGATTCGTCGCGACGTGGCTGCGTCGAGCGTGAGTTCCCCTTCGCGGACGGCAACTCCGCCAGGTACACCGCCACCACGCCCTGAGGACGGCTAGAGGACGGCTAGAGGACGGCTAGAGGACGGCTATACGCCCTGGTCTTCGGCGAGGGCGCGGACGGCCTCTTCGTCGAGTGCCGTGGCGTAGACGCGCAAGTCGTCCATGAGGCCGCCGAACCCGGGCTTGGTGGGTTCGCTTCCCAAGTAGATGGGGCCTGCCGGGGTGACGACGGCGTGTTCGAGCGGTACGGCCACGTCCAGACCGCCGTTGACGTAGAGGAACATCCCGGCGGTGTTCACGACGAACGCGATGTGCGTCCATTCACCGACGGTCAGGGGGGTGCGGCTGTCGGCGTAGTCCGGGCCCTTGACGGTGAAGAGCTGGGCTCGGAGCCGCATCGCGTCTGGGTAGAGCCAGAGCCCGAGGCCCCGCGCGTCGTTCTCGCTGACCGGCTTGTAGACGAGGCTGCGCCACTCACCGATCGGCTCTTCGGTGATGCGAACGGAGAACGCCACGCTGAACCCGAACACCTGGCTGAGGACGAGCTGCGGTGTGGCGGGAATCACTGCCCGGCGGTCCCCGCCGAGTGCCAGCGCCTCGCCCGCCCGGCCCGGGACGATCTCGGCGGTCTCCCCCAGTTCGGCGGCGGGCCCGGTGCCGGCCGTGTCGGCGACCCGGCGGCCGTCCACGGTGCCGACGTCGAACGTCCAGTGCGCGATCAGCACGGGATCACCTCCAGTGTGGCGGTGCGCGCATCCGTGCCCGTGCGCCGCGCCGCCTTCCAGGTCGGGCCCCGAACGGACGGTGGTGCCCACGCTGGCAGCGTAGGGCGGTCCAGGCAAGGCCCGGATCGGGCGCGCGGCCGCCGGCCCCGCTCAGCCCGGCTCGGCGGCCTCCGGCTCCG
>NZ_SMKM01000263.1 GCF_004348665.1 Actinomadura sp. GC306
GGGTGGGAGCGGCCGCCGGGGAGCCGTTGTGGCGCATCCCGAAACCGGGGCGCTCGCTCAACGCTCCGCCCCGTACCGGTCGCCCTCGGGGCGGTCCAGCGCGTACGGGTGCAGGGTGTAGCGGACGCGCCGGTCGGACGTCTCCTCGCGGTCGAGGCGGAAGCCGGGCTCCTCGGCCGGGCGCTGCACGATGAACTGCAGCGCGGTCGTCTGCCGCCCGTAGCTCGCGTCGTAGGCGTTCAGCCGGATGTAGTGGCCCGGGTACGCCTTGCGGCACTCGTTGATCTCGTACAGGACGCCGGCGGGGTCGGCGAGGTCGAACATGGGCAGGCCCCACATCTCCCAGTAGGAGTTGCGCGGGTGCGGGTCGTCGGTGAACTCGACCGAGCACGGCCAGCCCCGGTCGAGGGCGTAGGCGACCTGCTGGGTGATCTCCTCGTCGGTGAGGTCGGGGAGGTACGAGAAGGTGCCTTGGGTGATCCGCATGTCACACGCTCACGGGGGTCTCGACGACGTCGGGGGTGTCGGTGGATTCGTACGTGAAGGTGATGTCGCCCCAGGTGGAGAGGGCGACGTCCAGTTCGCGGCTGTTCTTGGCGGCGGCGCGGAGGATGTCGGGGCCTTCGGCCAGGTAGTCGCGGCCCTCGTTCCGCGCTTTGATCATCGCTTCGAGCGCGACGCGGTTGGCGGTGGCGCCGGCGGCGATGCCCATGGGGTGGCCGATCGTCCCGCCGCCGAACTGGAGGATCGAGTCCTCGCCGAGGTAGTGCAGGAGCTGGTGCATCTGGCCGGCGTGGATGCCGCCGGACGCGACGGGCATCGTGCCCGGCATCGACGCCCATTCCTGGTCGAAGTACAGGCCCTTCACGGGGTCGGCCTCCACCTTGTCCAGGCGGAGGGTGTCGTAATAGCCGCGGACGCTGTTGGGGTCGCCCTCCAGCTTGCCGACGACCGTCCCCGCGTGGATGTGGTCGACGCCCGCCAGGCGCATCCACTTGGCGATGACGCGGAAGTTGACGCCGTGGCTCTTCTGCCGCGTGTACGTGGAGTGGCCCGCGCGGTGCAGGTGCAGGAGGACGCCGTTGGCCCGCGCCCACTTGGCCATCGACTGGATGGCGGTGTAGCCGATGGTGAGGTCGATCATCACGATGACGCTGCCGAGCTCTTTGGCGAACTCCGCGCGCTCGTACATGTCCTCCATCGTCCCGGCGGTGACGTTGAGGTAGTGGCCCTTGACCTCGCCCGTCGCGGCCTGCGCCCGGTTGACGCCCTCCATGCAGTAGAGGAACCGGTCGCGCCAGCGCATGAACGGCTGGGAGTTGATGTTCTCGTCGTCCTTGGTGAAGTCGAGGCCGCCGCGCAGCGCCTCGTAGACGACGCGGCCGTAGTTGCGCGCGGACAGCCCCAGCTTCGGCTTGACGGTCGCGCCCAGCAGCGGGCGTCCGAACTTGCCGAGGTACTCGCGTTCCATGACGATGCCGTGCGCGGGCCCCTGGAACGTCTTCACGTAGTGGGTGGGGATGCGCATGTCCTCCAGGCGCAGGGCCTTCAGCGCCTTGAACCCGAACACGTTCCCGATGATGGACGACGTCAGGTTCGCGATCGAGCCCTCCTCGAACAGGTCGAGGTCGTAGGCGATGTAGGCGATGAACTGGTTGTCCTGCCCTGGGACGGGCTCCACCCGGTAGCACTTGCCCTGGTAGTTCTCGTAGGACGTGAGCCGGTCCGTCCACACCACGGTCCAGGTCGCGGTGGACGACTCGCCCGCGACCGCCGCGCCCGCCTCCTCCGGCGGCACGCCCTCCTGCGGGGTGATCCGGAAGGCGGCGAGGATGTCGCTGTCCTTCGGCTGGTAGTCGGGACGCCAGTAGCCCATCTCGGCGTAGGGGATCACGCCCGCCGACCATCTGCCTGCGCTCATCGCCGCTCTCCTTAAGCCCGAGGTCGGATGCCGGTGCCGCGGAACGGGGCGCGGCGGCCCGCCCCGGTGAAGGACGGCATGCCCCAGGGGGCGGGGCGGGCGCCGCGTCCCGGCCACGTGGACCGTGAACGCTTCGAGCCTCCCCCGCCGATACTTGCGATGTCCATCAAGTGTTCTACGGTAACTCTTGAGCGATAACTTGAATGAGGAGGTCCGGGTGACCGAGGCGCGGTTGCGGACGTTCGTCGCGCTCGCCGACACGGGGTCGGTGCGGGCGGCGGCGCGGCGGCTGTACGTGACGGAGTCGGCGGTGTCGGCGGCGGTCGCGGCGCTGACCCGGGAGCTCGGCGTCCCGCTCGTGCGCAAGGAGGGGCGAGGTCTCCGGCTCACCCCCGCCGGGGCCGCCTACGCGGGGTACGCGCGGCAGGTCCTCGGGCTGCTGGAGGAGGGGCGGGCGGCGGCGCGCGGCGCGGCCGATCCGGGGCGCGGGACGCTGCGGCTGGCGGCGGTGACGACGGCCGCCGACCAGCTCCTCCCCGAGCTGCTGGCCTCGTTCCGGGAGCGCTGGCCGGACGTCGAGCTGACGCTGGAGGTCGGGCCGCGCCGGCAGGTGTGGAGCAGTCTCGGCGCCCACGAGGCCGATCTGGTGCTGGCCGGGCGCCCGCCCGCCGGGCTCGCTGCGACCGTGCTCGCCCGCCGCCCGAACGAGCTCGTCGTCGTGGGCGCCCCGCACCTCGCGGACGGGTTCACCCCCGCGGGCACCCCGTGGGTGATGCGCGAGCCCGGCTCGGGGACGCGGGCGAGCGCGGACGCCTACCTGGCCGACCGGGAGGCGTCACCGCCGCGGCTCGTGCTCGGCTCGAACGGCGCGGTGATCGCGGGCGCGGCGGCCGGGCTCGGGGTGGCGCTGGTCTCGCGGGACGCCGTCGGCGCCGAGCTGGACGCGGGAGACCTCGTCGTCGTCGACGCGCCCGGGATGCCCCTCGACCGGCCCTGGCACGCGGTCGCCGGGGCCGCGCCGTCCGCGACGACGCTGCTGTTCGTCCGCCACCTGCTGGACGCCCCGGGCTGGAGCGCCCCGGACGACACCGCCCCGGGCTGGAGCGTCCCGGACGAGACCGCCCCGGACGAGACAACCCCGGACGAGACCACCGCGCGCGGGAACGAGGCGGACGCTACGGGAGGCTCCACAGCGACACCGACAGCAGGGCGAGGCTGACGGCGATCAGGAGCATCGCGGCGGTCCGGCCGCCCTCGTCCCCCGGAACCGTCTCCTTGCGCGTCACGAGGAACACGAAGGCCGCGAAGAACCCCAGGGCGGCGACGTCCATCGCCACGGCCAGCCCGGTCACGCCACCACCCCCTCAATGATCAAACCCTAGACGAGTGCGGTCGCTCACATCGCCGTCCCGCCGCGCGAGCACGCCGGCCGACAGGACAGAATTGAGTTCGGAAACCGCGAAAGGGGCAACGATGACCGCCGACCACCGGACCGGCCCGGACCGCCCGTACGACCTGGTGCTCTTCGGCGCGACCGGGTTCACCGGCGCGCTGACCGCCGAGTACCTGGCCCGGCACGCCGATCCCGGCACCCGCTGGGCCCTCGCCGGACGCAACGAGGCCAAGCTGGCGGCCGTCCGCGACCGGCTGGCCGAGCTGAACCCCGACTGCGCCGGCCTCCCGCTGCTGCGCGCCGACACCGGCGACACCGCCTCGATCGAGGCCGTCGCGGACTCGGCGCGCGTCGTCATCACCACCGTCGGCCCGTACGCCAAGTACGGCGAGCCGCTGGTGGCGGCGTGCGCGCGCGCCGGGACCGACTACGTCGACCTCACCGGCGAGCCGACCTTCGTCGACCGGATGTACGTGAAGTACCACCGGGAGGCGGAGCGCAGCGGCGCCCGGATCGTGCACGCCTGCGGGTTCGACTCCGTCCCCCACGACCTCGGCGCCTACTTCACGGTGAAGCAGCTCCCGGAGGGCGTCCCGCTGCACGTCGAGGCGTTCGTGCGCGCCCGCGCGGACGCGTCCGGCGGCACGCTGCACTCGGCGATCGGCGTGTTCGCCGACCCCGCGGGCATGGTGCGCGCCGAGCGGGAGCGCCGCGCGCTGGAGGAGCCGCCCGCCGGGCGGCGGGTGCGCGTCTCGCGCCGCCCCGCGCCGAAGGCCCGGATCGCGGGTGGCTGGACGCTGCCGCTGCCGACCCTCGACCCGCAGATCGTCGTCCGGTCCGCGGCGGCGCTGGACCGCTACGGCCCCGACTTCTCCTACGGCCACTACATCGCCGTCAAGCGGCTCGCCCTCGCGGCGGGGATGGCGGCCGGCGCCGGCGCCGTGGTCGCCCTCGCCGCGCTGCGGCCGACGCGCGACCTGCTGCTGCGGCTCCGCGCACCGGGCGACGGCCCGTCCGAGAAGGAGCGCGCCCGCAACTGGTTCAGCGTGAAGTTCGTCGGGGAGGGCGGCGGACGGCGCGTGGTCACCGAGGTCGCCGGCGGCGACCCCGGCTACGGGGAGACGGCCAAGATGCTCGCCGAGTCGGCGCTGTGCCTGGCCCACGACGACCTCCCGCCGACCGCCGGGCAGGTCACGACCGCGGCCGCGATGGGCGACGCCCTGATCGACCGGCTGACCAGGGCGGGGATCGCCTTCCGGGTGCTCAGGACGGGCTGACCCCGCCGCGGCGCCGCCCGGGGATGGGGATCACGGCCTCGACGGTCGTCCCGGCCGCGGGCCTGCTCGTCACCGCGACCCGTCCCCCGAGCAGCTCGGCGCGCTCGCGCATGCCGCGCAGCCCGTAGGAGTCGGGGCGGCGCCCGCGGCCGCCCGGCCCGAGGACCTCCCGCACGGGGAACCCGATCCCGTCGTCGCGGACCTGCAGCCTCACCCGGTCATCGGAGTGCTCGAGCAGCAGGTCGACGCAGGTCGCCCGCGCATGCCGCAGGCAGTTGCCCACCGCCTCCTGCGCGATCCGGTACAGCGCGGTCTGCACGTGGTCGGGCAGCGCGTCCTCCAGCTCCCCCTCGACGGTGACCGTCACGTCGAGCGGGCCGGACGGGCCGGGGCCGTCCCCGGCCTCGCGGGCGAGGGTGGCGAGGGCCGCCGACAGGCCCAGGTCGTCCAGGACGGGCGGGCGCAGCCCGCCGATCGCGGCGCGGGTCTCGGCCGCCGCCAGCTCGCACAGCCGGCGCGCGATCATGATCTGCGCGAGGCCCTCGGGATGGTGCTCGGGCATCGCCCGCTCGGCCGCCGACAGGTGGAAGCCGAGGCTGGCGAGCCGCTGCGCGATGCCGTCGTGGATCTCCCGGCTCAGCCGGGACCGCTCGGCCTCCTGCGCCTGCACGGCCCGCTCCGCGAACCGCTCGGCGGAGTGCTCGCGCTCGCGCGCGGTGCGCAGCCGGCGGCACGAGCACAGCACCGGCGCGAACAGGCCGGCGAGCGCGTGGACGAGCTCCAGGTCCTCGGGCGGCGGCGCCCCGGCGGAGCGGACGTCGACGACCGCGATCACCTTGCCCTCGCTGTGCACGGGGACCGCGGCGCCGCGCCCGTCCGGATGGCGGCGGGTGCGGCCGTGCGCGGCGACCAGGCCGACGTCGCCCTCCCCCAGCGGGACGGGCGGGCCCGCCCATTCCAGGACGCGCTCGTCCTCCGCCAGCACGTACACGTCGCAGAACGTCAGCGCCCGCGCCGACCGGACGACCAGCCCGGCCAGCTCATCGGCCATCCGCGGCAGCTCGCGGGCGGAGCAGGCCGCCGCCACGATCCGGACGAGCAGGTCGGGGCCGCGCTCGGCGAGCAGCTCCAGCGGCCGGGCGCCCGTCACCGGAACAGCCCCTCGCGCAGCGCCACCGCGATCGCGGCGGACCGGTCGGTCACCTCCAGCTTGCGGTACAGCGCCCGCAGGTGGCTCTTCACGGTCTCCTCGCTCAGCACGAGCCGCGCCGCGATCGCCTTGTTCGACAGCCCGCCCACCAGCAGCGACAGCACCTCGCTCTCGCGCTGGGTGAGCCCGCGGTTGGCGCCGGGCCAGAACTCGCCGCGGGTCAGCCGGGCCGCGGTGACCGCCATCCGGCCCGCGAGCGTCGCGTCGACGACCGTCTCGCCCTGCGCGACCTCCTCGAGGCGCCGGACGAGCTCCGGGCCGTCCACCCGTTTGAGCAGGTAGCCGCCCGCCCCGGCGCGCAGCGCCTCGAAGACGTACTGCTCGTCGTCGTACACCGACAGGAACACCACCCGCGTCTCCGGGACGTGCCCGGTGATCCGGCGGCAAAGGTCGAGGCCGCTCTCCGGCCCGAGCCGCACGTCCAGCAGGACGACGTCGGGACGCAGCGTGGTGACCAGCCGGGCCGCGTCGTCCCCCGTCCCCGCCTGCCCGACGACGCGCACACGCCCGGAGAACCCGGCCAGCATGGCCTGCAGCCCGGCGAGGATCATCTCGTGGTCGTCGACGAGGACGACACGTACGGGGGCGCTCATTCCCGCACGATAACAACCGGAAGCTACCCGCCAGTAGGCCGACCCGGGGATGGATGCGGAGGCACCCTCCGCCGTTTCACCCCTCCACTCCCCTGGATGGGGGACGTGCCACCCGCCGCCCACCCCGTACTCTCCTATGCGAAAATCGGTTTCCGCAGGACGGAGGAGCAAGGTGCCCCATCGGATCGTGCATATGCTCCGGGCGCGCGGGTCCGGCCGCCGTCCCGTCATGCTCGCGATCGCGGGCGACAGCGCCGCCGGCAAGACCACCCTCACCCGGGGGCTCGTCCAGTGCCTCGGAGCCGACCGGATGACCGCGGTGTGCGTGGACGACTACCACCGCTACGACCGCGCCGAACGCGCCGGGAAGCCGTTCACCGCGCTGCACCCGGACTGCAACCACATCGACATCATGGAGCAGCACCTGCAGCTCCTGTCGATGGGCGAGCCGATCCTCAAGCCCGTCTACGACCACTCCACCGGCGAACTCGTCCGCCCCGAGCTGGTCGAGCCCCGCGACTTCGTCATCGTCGAGGGCCTGCTCCCCCTGCACACCCGGATGGCCCGCGCCTGCTTCGACATCACCGTCTACCTCGACCCGCCCGAGCCGCTGCGCCACTCGTGGAAGGTGCGCCGCGACTGCGCCAAGCGCGGCTACACCCCCGAGCAGGTCATGGCGGAACTCGACCGGCGCGAACCCGAGAGCGCCGCCTACATCCGCCCGCAGCGCAAGCACGCCGACATCGTCGTGCGGTTCGCGCCCGTCGCCGGGCGGCTCGACCCGCCCGGCACCCCGCTGTCCGCCGAACTGCTGCTGCGCCCCACGATCGACCACCCCGACCTGGCGGACGTCCTGGACGCCGGGCCCGCCGGCACCGGGCCGGAGCGCGCGGAGACCGCCATGCACCTGCGCCTGCACCGCGACACCGACGGACGCCCGGTCGACGCCCTGCACGTCCACGGATACGTTTCCCCGGAGGAGTCGCAGGTCGTCAAGAAGGCCATACTGGAACGCCTGGGTCCCCGCGCCGGCACGGCCCTCCCCGACCCCGGGGTCCTCGGCCGGCTCGGCGACGCGGACACCAGCGACCCCCTGGCCATCACCCAGCTCCTGCTGCTCTACCACCTGCTGGACGCCGACCACCGGCAGGCGGCCTGACCCCGCGAGCGCGCGGGGAGGCCCCGGAGCCTCGGACCTGTGCTCCGGGCCGCGCGCAACGCGGCAACCGGGAGGGCGCCCCTGCGGGCGCAAAGGGGCGCCCTCCCGGCCTTGACCACCGGTCCGTGAGCGCTCCGCGTCAGAGCGCCGGGCCCCGTTTCAGGACGCGGCTGAGCGCCGCGGCCACCTCCGCGGAGAAGTCGCCGTCGCCGTCGCCGGAGCCGCCCGGCGGGGCGCCCGAATGGACGAGATCGGCGGGAGCGGCCTCGCGGGTGTGCCCGCAGTCGCGGCACTCGACCTCGCCGAGCCGGCACACCAGCGCCGCGGAGGCGCAGGCCGAGCAGCGGTCGAGATCGTCCGCCCAGTCGCGGACGGCCTGGCAGCCGGGGCAGACCAGCACCTGCCGGTCCGCCCGCACCCCGCGCTTCCACGGGCTCGCGCCGCGCACGGGGTCGGTCTGCCGCGCCCCGCAGCGGTAGCAGGGCATCACACCTCCAGGGGTGCGGGGACCGGTTCCGGCCAGGCGGCCGGTGCCGGTCCGGTTCGCCTAGAGCCCGGCGAGCGCCTTGCGGTACTCGTCGATGTCGCGTGCGTCCGGGATCGCGTTGACGACCTTCCAGCGGACCACGCCTTCGGTGTCGATGATGAAGGTGCCGCGCACCGCGACGCCCTTGCCCTCGTCGAACACCCCGTACCGCTGCGCCGTCCCGCCGTGGGGCCAGAAGTCCGACAGCAGCGGGAACCCGTACTTCTCCTGGTCGGCCCAGGCGCGCAGCGCGAACATCGAGTCGACCGAGACCGCCAGCACCTGGACGTCGTCGCCGCCGAGCGTGGGCAGCTCGTCCCGGAGCTCGTACAGCTCACCGGTGCACACGCCGCTGAACGCCAGCGGATAGAACACCAGGACGACCTTCTTCTCGCCGCGGAAGTCCGACAGCTTCACCGGGGTGCCGTGCTGGTCCTTCAGCTCGAAGTCCGGTGCGCCGTCGCCCACCTCAACACCCAAAACCTCTCCCGCTTCCGTCCCCGCCCATGGCGGGGTCACGCCCCGCCCTCCACCGGCGTGGAGGGCGGGACCCAGTCTGCCGCCCCGCGCCCGGGATCCGGGCGCCGGGGACTACTTGCGGACCTTCGGCGCGACCAGCCGCGTTCCCGACCACTCCTTGGCGGCGCTGACGCTGCTGGTCTGCGACAGCCCGGCCGTCTGCGCGGCCTCGCCGATGTCGCTGGGCTCCACATGCCCGTCCCGGCCCGCCTTGGGCGTCAGCAGCCAGATGTTGCCGCCGCCGGTGAGCGGGATCATCGCGTCGGTCAGGCCCTCGAACAGGTCGCCGTCCTCCTCGCGCCACCACAGCAGCACGACGTCGACCACGTCCTCGTAGTCCTCGTCGACCAGCTCGTTCCCCGTGACGGCCTCGACGGACTCCCTGAGCTCCTCGTCGACGTCGTCGTCGTAGCCGATCTCCTGCACCACCTGGCCCGCCTTCAGGCCGAGCCGTTCGGCCAGGCTGCGCTCAGACTGCGCCTGACCCGCGGTCGCGCTCACGAAAGTCCTCCCATGGTCGTCAAATCCGCACGGTGCCGTGCATGTCTCTGTCCGGCCCCCGGGACGGGTGGCCCGCCCGCACCTGTGCGGTGTTTGCGGGACAGTCCACACAAGTGAGGGCCCCTCGCGCAAGTGTCTTCCCGGCTTTTGGTGCCCTCATTGGTCCGATTACGGAAATCGCAGTGACAGCACCCCCACGCAGAGTGACCCTCAAGCCGCTCATACCGCCCGCGCCCGCTCATCCGATTTCCCTGTGTGGGGAACGACCCCCACACCCCCGGTCCGCTGACGCTCATCCCTTCCTCTATGGGAAGACGACCCCCCACAGCCCCCGCTTCGCTGACGCTCATCCCTTC
>NZ_SMKM01000264.1 GCF_004348665.1 Actinomadura sp. GC306
ACCTCTTCTACCGGGGCTCCACGTCCCGTTTCCGGCCGGTCCCGTCTGTCCGCGAGTCTTCCCGAACATGCTCGATCATGTCCGAGAAGTAGCCACTGTCCGGATCATTCTTGCTGGCAAAACCTCACTATTCAAGTAATAGGCGCGAAAGCGGGCGCTGTGATCGCGTCCAGGGCCCGGAGACCCAATCTTTGGCCGGCTGTGTCCCATCTACGAGCACGGTTGCATCTTCGTCCGGAGCGCCGACCGGGTACGGGTCACCGGGATCATCACCGCGTCGGATCTCACCGGCCATCTTCGGGAGGACGCGTAGTTTGGAAACGCCGAGCTCGGCGAGGGAGGCGCGCCAGCCGCGTTCGACGTCGCGGAAGTAGCCGGACGCGTCGGTCCTTGGGCCCACTGTCCGGCGGCCTCGATCAGAATCTCCGCGCGCTGCTCGGGGTACCTCGCGGCGTGGCGTTCGCAGTGCTGTGCTCGTTGCCTGAGGTCTGTTACCGGGCCGCTGTACCGTCAAAGGCCAGGTCGGTGAGGATGTCCTTACCGACCCGGCCGTCCGGGCCTACTGCCCGGCCCGTGCGGGGCTCAGGGTATCCCGTGAGGACGAGCCCACGAAATGACCGTCAGGTCATGTGCACCGCCCAGGCCGTGCTCGCGGTAAGCACCACGAACACGGTGGAGACGGTCACTGTAGTCAGGGCGCGCTTGACCATTTATAACCCTTCGTCCTGCTTACTCCAGAACGCTTCTGGAGCGCGAGATACAGGGTAGTGGTGGGTCGCTGCGCTGCGTGGGAAAAATGCTATGTTCGCGAGCGGTAGACAAGATTTTTCAGATTGTAGGGTTTCGTCGGATTTCCTGTGAATCTCTGCTATGTGCCCGCGGAGTCGTCGGCGTCTCGGAGGCGCGCGTTGAGCTCCACAGCCTCGGGGAGACCGCTGGACTGGAAGATCGCCAGGGCGCGGCGCCAGCACTTCCAGGCCGCGTCTCTGCCCTGCACGTGCAGTAACGCCGTGCCGAGGCCGTCGAGGGCCTTGCCCAACTCGTACGGGACACCGATGCGATCGGCGAGGTCGCATGCCCGCCGTAGCTGGTCCACGGCCGCCGGGTAGCGACCGGACGCGGCGAGGGTCTCGCCCAGATGGCGCAGGGCGAGTGTTTCCTCATAGCGTTCGTTAATGGCGCGAGCAATGTTCAAGGCGCGTCGATGGTGAATGATCGCCTCGCCATATCGACCCATGCTCTGAAAGGTCGCTCCAATGCCGATCAGCGTCTCGATCTGGTTTCGCCGATCGCCGATTTCCATGGCGATCGCCAGCGCTTTCCGGTAATTTTCCAGGGCGGTGTCGTGGCCGCCGGTGTGCCGGTGCACATTGCCCGTGTTGATGAGCATGATCGCCTGGTGCTGCCGCCCCAGTCCGGCGGCGGCCTTCGCTGTCCGCTCGTAGTAGTCCACCGCCGAGTCGACGTCGCCCATGCGCAGGAGCAGGTCGCCCATGTTGTTGAGGGCCATGGTCCGGCCCCGTGGATCATCGATATCGGTGAACACCGACAATGCGCGGAGTCGCAGTGCCTCGGCCTCCCGGTAACGGCCCATGAACTCCAGGAAGATCGCCGCGTGATCGAGATTTCGTGCCTCGCCGCGCCGGTCGCCGATGGAGCGATTGAGATCTTGTGCCTCCTCGCACCGGGACAGGGCCTCCCGGAAATTTGATCGATGCCAGTGAATGAGGCTGATATGCGCCAGGATTTCGGCCTCGCCGTGCCGTTCACCGATCGACCGGTAGATCGTCAGGGCTTCTTCGGCGTCTTCGAGTCCGGTGCCGTACTCGCCGCCGCGGAAACGAACGAGACTGCGGTCCGCCAGCGCGTGCGCGAGCCGGAGACCGTCGTCCGTATCGCGGAGGACGCCGATCGCCCTGGAGTGGAGGCGCTCGGCGGTGTCCCAGTCCCCGCGCGCCTCCAGATGCCCGGCGAGCGCCTGGGCAAGCCCGGTGACGTGCTCGGGGAAGTCCGCCCGGTGCGCCTCGGCGGCGGCGCTGAGCAGGCACTCGTGCTCGACGGCGAACCAGGCGGCCGCCTCCGCCATCGGTGGCAGCTCGGGCGGCGGGTGCGTGAGCTGCGCGGCGCCCGGCCGGCGGCGCGGGTTCAGCAGGCGGTCCGCCCGGTCCGCGGCGGCAAGGTAGAAGTCCAGGACGCGGTGGACGGTCCGGCGCCGCGCGGCCTCCCCGTCCACCTGGAAGGCGAGCCGGCGGGCGTACTCCTGTACGAGGTCGTGGAAGCGGTACCTCCCACCGGCCGGCTCGGTGATCAGGTGCCGGTCGAGGAGCTCCTCCAGCATCCGCTCCGCCTCCCGGACCGGCCGGCCGAGCGCCGCCGCCGCGGCGTGCGCGGTCAGGTCGGGACCGGGATGCAGGCCGAACGCCCGGAACGCGTCCCGCAGCGGCTGGGGCAGGCCCCGGTACGATACCCCGAACACCGTGGTGATCTCGCGTTCCCCGTCCCGTAGCTCGTCCAGCAGGCGGTCGTCGGCGGTGAGCCGGGCGAGCAGGTCGCCGACGTCCCAGGCGCGGCGGTGCCGCAGCCGTGACGCGGCCATCCCCACGGCGAGCGGCAGACATCCGCAGCGCTCCACGACCGCGGCGACGTCCTGCCCGGCCCGCGCCCGCCCGGCCCCGGCGATCCCCGTGAACAGGGCCGCGGCGTCCCGGACCGGCAGCACTTCCAGCGACAGCGGCCAGGATTCGTGCAGGCCGGCCAGCCGCCGCCGGCTCGTCACGATCACCAGGCAGCCGGCGGACGCGGGCAGCAGCGGCCTGACCTGGTCGTGCCCGGCGACGTCGTCCAGCACGATGATCGCCCGGCTGCCCGCCAGCCGCGACCGCCACAGCGCGGCGCGCTCGTCCAGTGCCCGCGGCACCCGGGTCGCCGGGACGCCGATCATGCGGAGCAGCGTGTCGAGCGCGTCCGCCGGGTCGATCGGCTCCTGCCGCGGGTCGTGCGCACGCAGCTTGAGGAAGATGTGGGCGTCGGGGTAGTCCCCGGCCAGCCGGTGCGCGAAGCGTACGGCGAGCGCCGTCTTGCCGACCCCGGGCATCCCGTCGATGGCGAGGACGGTCATCGCGGACCCCGTTGGTGCGCCACCGTCCGGGACCGCCGCCATGAGCTGGCGCAGCTCCGCCTCCCGGCCGGTGAACCGCGGGACGTCGTGCGGCAGGAAGCGAGGAGGCCGCGCCGCGCCCAGCAGGGTGCCGGGAACGCGCAGCAGGGCCGGATCGCCGCGCAGGATTCGCCGCTGGAGGTCGCGCAACACCGGGCTCGGTTCGGTGCCCGACGTCGTCACGAACAGGTCGTGGGTGCGCCGGTAGGTCTCCAGGGCCTCGGCCTGCCGCCCGGAGCGGTAGAGCGCCAGCATGAGGCCCTGCACCGGGCGCTCGTCGTCCGGATGCCGCGCGGCGAGGTCCGCCAGCTCGTGCACCAGGTCGGCATGGCCGCCGCGCTGCAGCTCCAGGTCGATGCGCTCGAAGGTGACCGTGAGCAGTTCCTCCCGCAGGGTGTGGCGGGTCCGCTCGACCCAGTCGCCGCCGAGGTCGGCGAGCGGCTCCGCGCGCCACAGCGCGGCCGCCCTCCGGTAGTGGTCGAGGGCGTACTCCTCGTCGCCGCTCTCGGCGATCGCGCGTGCCTGGTCGCGCAGCAGCCGGAAGTGATGCAGGTCGACCGCCTCGTCGGCGACGTCGATCCGGTAGGAGCCCTGCCGGGACGGCACCGTCACGCCCGGCACCCCTTCGAGACGCTGTCGCAACCGTGTCATGTAGACCTGCAGGCCCTGCCGGGGCTTGGCCGGCGGGGCGTCCCAGACGCAGCGGATCAGGGTCTCGGCGGGCACCGGATGCCCCCGGTTGAGGAGCAGCACGGTCAGCACGCAGCGTTCTTTGGGCGGTCCGAGATCGCGCCGCCGGCCGTTGACCCAGAGCTCGACGGGGCCTAAGACGCGGAACTCCACCGGTTCCCCTTTGTGGGAATATCCTCCTGTGCCGATTTTGGCACCGCTTGTACCGAATGGCCAGGGTTTAGTTGTTATGCACATGTCTCTACCGGTGCCCCACTACTTACCGGGTCAGGACGGCTGCAAGTTCCCGTCAAGTTCCGCGGCGGACACTCGAACCCGGAGAGCAGGTCATTTACGACCTGCGAACGGAGGAACGGATGTTCACATCCGAGGTCAAAGGGGGTTCGTTGACGGCAATGACCGGCTTTGAATGGCGTCGGGCCCTGACCGGGTTCGACCCCGGCTGGTGGGGACGGCTGGGGGACCGGCGCACCGTGCTGGTTGCGGTGGGCTCGCCCGCGCCGGGGCAACCCGCACTGGACGTCGCGCGGCTCGCGGGAACCGACCCGCGGCTGCGCGTGCTCTTCACGGCGGCTCCCGGGCCGTCCTCGGCGGCCGTGGAGGTGATGCTCAGGGACGCGGGCGCCGCACCGCTGCGCTGGCCCGACCTCGCGGAAGCCGACATCGGCCTGGTCGTCACCGCGCACCGCATCCCGGGGCGCCCATCGGGCGCCCCGCTCATCGCCCTGCCGGGCACGATCCCCGCGGCGGTCGCGCACCGGCCCGCGCCGGTGGTGTTCACCTACGCCCACCGCCGGGACCGCCCCCCGGACGCCCGGCACGGCGGTGCGGTGGTGGTCGGCGACTCCGACCACGACCGGCTGGTGGCGAGCCTGCCGCTGCGCGACTTCTACCGGCGCGCCCTGGGCGTCGTCGGGCGCGGGCTGGTGGTGGTGGCCCTGCCCGCGGCCGGCGGCACCGGCCCGTGCACCCGCTGCCGGTCGCAGGACGTGGTGCGTCGCCTGCTCGCCGAACTGCCGCCCGATCTCTATCAGGTCCTCGGCGTTCCCGAGCCGGGCGGCGACCGCTGCCCGGTGACCGCCGCCCGGCCGCGGAACGGACTGGAGCTCATGCCGCCGGAGGCGGACTGGCGCGCCGCCCTCATCGCCGCCGACTGGATTCTCGGGCCCCCGGGCCCGGTCACGAGGTACGGGACGCTCACCGGGGCGCCGGTGCTCATCACCGGGCCGCCGCCCGGGGACGCGCTGCGCCTCTTCAGCGTCCGGCTCGCGGCGCACCGGCCCGTCCGCCCGCAGCTGGCCGAGGCGGCGGCGCGGTGGCGGCCGGAGCGGGTCCGGCCGGTCGCGGACCGGATCACGTCCGAGCCGGGCCGGTTCGACCGCAACATGCGCAGCCTGATGTACGGGCTGCTGCGGTTGCCGCAGCCCGCCACGATCCCCGTACCGGACCCGGTCTCGCCGCCGTTCCGCATCGGCGTCCCGGCCGGGGAGGCGCTCGGTCCCGTCTTGCAGGGAGGCTGAGATGGACTCTCCTGCGGACGCATGGGTGCCGGGCCCGTTCGGCCTGGACGCCCTCAAGGGCTCGACGGTACGGGCACGGCGGACGGTCCTCGCCGTCGCGCACCACGTGACGGCGGCGACCAGGCTCGCCGACGTCATGCCGTTGCTGGAGACCGACCTGCGGGTCGCGGTCGCGTACACCGCGTCGCCGGCCTCGGCGACCACTGGCGGCCTGCACGCGCACCTGCGGGACCTCGGCGGACTGGTGCTGCCGTGGCGGCAGGCGCGCAGTACCAGGTGGGACCTCGTCGTGGCGGCGGGGCACGGCATGCTGGAGAAGCTGCACGGGCCGGTCATGACCGTGCCGCACGGCATCGGGCCGAGCAAGCTCCTCCCCCGCTACGCCGGCTCCGGGCCGGCCGCCGCGCGCCCGGTCAGCGGCCTGATCAGGGAGCGGATCGTCGTTGGCGGGCGGGTCGTGCCGTCGTCGATCGTCCTGGCGCACGACCGCCACCTGGAGATGCTCGAACGGGAGTGCCCCGAGGCGCGCCCTGTGGCGTTCACCGGCGGCGACCCGTGCCTGGACCGGCTGGTGGCGAGCCTGCCGTACCGGTACGCGTACCGCCGCGAACTCGGGGCGGGGCCCGGCAGGCGGCTCGTGTTCGTCAGCTCCACCTGGAACGAGGACTCGCTGCTCGGCCGCTATCCCGACCTGCTGCTGCGGGTCGCGGCCGGACTGCCGCGCGACCGGTACCAGGTGGTCGCCGCGCTGCACCCGAACGTGTGGGCGTTCCACGGCAGGCGTCAAGTCCTCGCCTGGAACGCGGAGTGCCGTCGGCTCGGCGTCCGGCTGTTCCCTCCGGAAGAGGGGTGGCGGGCGGGCCTGGTGGCCGCCGACGTCCTGCTGGGAGACCACGGGTCGGTCACCTGCTACGGCGCCGCGATCGGGGTGCCGGTGCTGCTCGGCACCTTCCCCGAGGACGCCGTGGCGCCCGGCACCCATGTCGCCGGGCTCGGCGCGTTCGCGCCGCGCGCCGATTGGGACCGGCCGCTGGCCCCGCAACTGGAGGAGGCGGTGCACGCCTTCACCGGACGGGTCCATGCCGCGATGCGGGACGCCGTCAGCTCCCGGCCGGGCGAGGCGGCCCGCCTCATCCGCGGGGAGATGTACCGGCTGCTGCGGCTGCCCGACCGGGACCGGCCGCCGGTCGTCGAGCCGGTCCCGCTCCCGCCCGCCGGACTCGCGTGGGCGGCGTGATGGCCGGGCTGGTGCGGGTGTGGGACGACCTGCCGGGGCCGGTGCGGGTGCTCATCGGCGGGCGGGCGCTGACACTGCGGCGCCCGCTCGGGGACGGCCTGGTCCCGCCGCCGTGCGACGAGCATCTCGTGGCCGGCCCCGACGAGCCGTCCCGGGCCTGGCGGGCGTGCGCGGACGTGATCGTCGGCCGTGCCGGGGACCCGGCCCGGCTACTGGCGGCCCACCCGGGGTGCCTCGTCGCGGTGGCCGTCACCGAGACGGGCTGCCGGGTGGCGGCCGGCGGTCTGGAGGCGCGGCTCGATCCGGTCCTCGGCGGCGAGTGCGCGGCCGGCGACGCGGCCCTGTACGCGTCCGCCCTCCATGCCTGGCTGGTGACAGGCGGGCGGCCGGGGGCGCTTACCCGGCTCACCCTCGTCCGCGGGAACACGGTCACGGCGGTCAAGATGACCGGGCTCCGGGATCGCCGGGCGGCGCGTCCGGAAGGGCGGCGAGCCGTGCCGTGACCTCCGCCGCCTGCGGCGAACCCAGTTCGGTGTAGATGGCGAGCGCCCGTTCCAGCAGCGGGCGCTCGCCGGGTTCGCCGCGGTGCTGCGCGACCCGGGCCAGCTCGCGCAGCGTGTCGGCCTCCACATGCGGTGCGTCCATCTCCCGCGCGACATCGCGTGCCTCGTGGAGGGCGGCGGTGGCCCCGTCCGGACGTCCGGCCCGGAGCCGGGCCTGGCCGAGGCAGGTGAGGGTCCGCGCCCGGTGGTAGGGCTCGTCCGGCAGCGTGAACGCCTCCAGCGCGCCGGCAAGGGCCGCTTCGGCCTCGGCGTGGCGGCCGGACAGGCTGAGCGCCTCGCCTATGCGCCGGTCCATCAGCGCGATTCCGCGCGGACGCCCGAGGCCGGCGTGGACGTCCCGCGCCAGGGTGAACAGCTCGGTTGCGCGGGACGGGTCGCCGGTGGCGAGCGCCACGACGCCGAGTCCTTCGAGCGCCGACGCCTCGCCGAGCCGGTGGCCGGCCCGCCGCTCCAGGTGCAGGGCGGTCTCGTAGTGGACGGCCGCCGTGCCGTAGTCCTGGAGGTTGTGCCGGATGATCCCGAGCCCCTCCAGCATCCGCGCCTGGGCCCTGAGGTCGCCGGTGGCCTCGGCGGCGGCGAGCCCCAGCTCGTACATCCGCATCCACGCCCGGTAGTGCCTGCGCTGCAGGAAGAGCGGCCACATCGCCTCGGCGAGCTGCCAGGTGACGGCGTGCCGGCCGTTCGCGTGCGCCTGCCGGGCGACCGCTTCAAGGTTCGGCCGTTCGCGTTCGAGCCAGTCGAGCGCCGCCGGGCGGGACGGGAAGAGGTCGCCCGGCGGTGGCGCGTACCGTTCGCCGAGATGCCAGCGCCCCGGCATCAGGGTGAGGTCGGCGGCGACGGCGGTCGTCAGGTACCGGTCGGCGAGCCGCGCGAACGCGGCCTCGCGGCCGGTCGCCGGGGCGAGGGACGCGTCCCGCGCGTGCAGGCGGACCAGGTCGTGGAAGCCGTACCGGTCGCCGGGGACTTCGAGGAGCAGGCTGGCGTCCACCAGGCCGTCCAGGAGTTCCGCGGCGCGGTCCTCGTCCGTCCCGATGAGGGCCGCCGCCGCGGCGACGGAGAGGTCGGGCCCCGGGTGGACGCCGAGCAGGCGGTACGCCGCCGCGTGCTCCTCGTCGAGCGCCAGATAGGACGTGTTGAAGACCGCGCTGACCGAGATGTCGCCTTCGCCGGTGCGCAGCGCGGCGAGCCGCCGGGCCTCGTCGCCGAGCTCGGCCACCGCGCGGGCGATCGGCCAGCGCCGCCGCGCCGCCAGCCGGGCGCCGGACGCGCAGACGGCCAGCGGCAGGGCGCCGCAGAGCTCGACCAGCGACCGGGCGTGGTCGCGCTCGGCTCCGAGCCGGTCCGGGCCGATCAGGTGCTCCAGCAGTTCCAGCGCCCCCGGTTCGCCGAGCGGGCCGACGTCCAGGAAGCGCGCGCCGTCCATCACGAGGCCGGTCAGCCGGTGCCGCGAGGTGACCACGACCAGCGACGCTCCGGCGCCGGGCAGCAGCGGGCGGACCTGCGCCGCCGAGACGGCGTTGTCGAGCATGACGACCAGGCGGCGCCCCGTGGTCATGGACCGGAACAGCGCCGCCTGCTCGTCGGTGTCGGTGGGAATGCGCTCCGGCGCCGCGCCGAGGGCGCGCAGGAACCGTTCCAGCGGCTCGTCGGGCGGGAGCGGCCCGGTTCCGGAGAAGCCGCGCAGGTCGATGAACAGCTGGCCTTCGTAGCGGTCCTTGATCTCGTGCAGCCAGCGCAGCGCCAGCGTGGTCTTGCCGATGCCGCCGGGCCCGGTGAGGACGACGAGCCCCGGCGGTTCCGCGAGCGCCGCCAGCCGCCGCAGCTCGGTGCGCCGGTCGACGAACAGCCCGGGTGGCGGGAGCTGCGCGGGCGAGGGGAGGGGCGCCGCGCCGGGCGCGGTGATGTGCACTCCGCCGGCGATGGACCCTGCCTGGACGCTGGAACCCGCTATCCGTCCGGTCAGCTCG
The DNA here is from genome assembly GCF_004348665.1 of Actinomadura sp. GC306. GTDB lineage: Bacteria > Actinomycetota > Actinomycetes > Streptosporangiales > Streptosporangiaceae > Spirillospora. The sequence goes on from NZ_SMKM01000264.1 coordinate 9,135, forward strand.
TTGGTCCACCGGCCCCGCTCGTCGGGAGACTGCACGTGCTATCCATCCCATTGGTTCGGTGGCGGGTAGATCGCCCCGCTTTTTCGTTAATGTACCTGGACATCCTATTTTAGAGAAAGGGCATGCGTTATTTCCCATTTGAGGCATGTTGTAATCGGTGCCGGAATGGCGATTTCCGTACCGGTCCCTGGCGGACGGGACCGGGCGCAGGGCAACGCCGCCGCGATGGGCGGCGCTGCCGGGAAGGGGCGGGCGGGGAGCGTTCAGCCGTGGCGCGCACGGCGCTGCGCGCGGAGGC
>NZ_SMKM01000265.1 GCF_004348665.1 Actinomadura sp. GC306
CCCCGCCCCCGTTGACTTGCGGCGTGTTGTTGTTATCCGGCGTCCCATAACAACAACACGCCGCAAGTCAACGCGGCGGGGGGTGGGGTCGGCTGAACCTCGACCGTGGTTGAGGGCGCATAGGATGCGCGCATGACGCGGCTTGAGCACCGGGTGTACGAACTGACCGTCGGGCAGCTCGCCGAGCGGAGCGGCGTGGCCGTCTCGGCGCTGCACTTCTACGAGTCCAAGGGCCTGATCAGCAGCCGCCGGACGGCCGGCAACCAGCGGCGCTTCAGCCGCGACACGCTCCGCCGGGTCTCGTTCATCAAGGTCTCCCAGCGGGTCGGGATACCGCTCAGCCAGATCCGCGACGCCCTGGCCACGCTCCCCGAGGAGCGCACCCCCACGGTGGCGGACTGGGCGCGGCTGTCGGAGGCGTGGCGCAGCGACCTCGATGCCCGCATCCGCCAGCTCGAACGGCTCCGCGACGACCTCACCGACTGCATCGGCTGCGGCTGCCTGTCGATGAGCAAGTGCGCCCTGGCCAACCCCTACGACAAGCTCGGCGACGAGGGCCCCGGCCCGCGCAGGCTCCTGGCCGAGCGCGGTGCAGGGGATGCCGAACCGCGTCCGGGAGGCGGAGCGGACGCCGATTGCGGCGACCCCTGCGCCTCCCGGAACTAGGCGGTTCGACGCGGCCTCGGCCACGCACGCGAGCGCGTGACCTGACCGGTGAGGCGAAGCCGGAGGCGAGCCTCACCGGGAAGAGCGCGAAGCGATGGCCGAGCACAGGCCAGGTCACGGAGCGAGCCGCCAGGCGAGCGCCGTGGGCCTGGCCTGCGCCGAAATCAGCGGCCGTGCGGGTCGATGCGGCGCGGGGCCGGCTCCCGTCCCGTCGGCTGGGCCGGTGCCGGACGCGCCGGGATCGGCTCGATCGGCAGCTCCACCGGCTCGTCGCCGAGCGTGACCGGCTCCCCGTGGTGCCACAGCTTGAGGCCGGGGCCGTCCAGGAGCTCGTAGTGTGCCGACTCCGCGGTGACGGTGACCTTCACCCGGCTGCCCCGGTACAGCATCCGGAACGCCAGCCGGCTGATGCCGCCCGGCAGCCGCGGCGCGAACCGCAGCCGCCCGTCGCCCGCCCGCATCCCGCCGAACCCGGCGACGAGCCCGCTCCACGCCCCCGCCATCGAGGCGATGTGCAGCCCGTCGCGGGTGTTGCGGTTCAGGTCGTGCAGGTCGACCAGCGCGGTCTCGCCGAGGTAGTCGTGCGCCAGCTCCAGCTGGCCCACCTCGGCCGCCACCACGGCCTGCGTCTGCGCCGACAGCGAGGAGTCACGGACGGTGAGCCCCTCGTAGTAGGCGAAGTTGCGGACCTTCTCCTCCTCGGTGAACGACTCCCCGCACAGGTGCAGCGCGAGCACCAGGTCGGCCTGCTTGACCACCTGCTTGCGGTACAGGTCGAAGTAGGGGTAGTTCAGCAGCAGGGGGTAGTGGTCGGGCTTGGTGGCCGCGAAGTCCCACCGGGCGTGGTGGGTGAAGCTCTCGCTCTGCGGGTGGACGCCCAGCCGCTCGTCATAGGGGATGAGCATGGCCGCCGCGGCGTCCCGCCACGACGCGGCCTCCTCGGCGTCCACACCGAGCCGGTCGGCCACGTCCGGATGGCGCATCGCCATCTCCGCGGCCTCCTGGAGGTTACGGCGCGCCATGAGGTTGGTGTAGACGTTGTTGTCCACGACCGCGCTGTACTCGTCGGGGCCCGTGACCCCGTCGATGCGGAACACGCCGCCCACGTCGTGGTGGCCCAGGCTCCGCCACAGCCGCGCGGTCTGCACCAGGATGTCCAGCCCGATCTCCCGCTCGAACTGCAGGTCCTGGGTGGCGTCCAGGTACCGCAGGACGGCGTCGGAGATGTCGGCGTTGATGTGGAACGCGGCAGTCCCCGCGGGCCAGTAGCCGGAGCATTCCTGGCCGCGGATCGTCCGCCAGGGGAACGTGGCGCCCTCCAAGCCGAGCTGCACCGCACGCTCGCACGCCAGCGGCAGTGTCATGTGCCGCCAGGCGAGCGCGTCCGCCGCGGCACCCGGCAACGTGTAGGTGAGCACCGGGAGCACGAACGTCTCGGTGTCCCAGAACGCGTGGCCGTCGTAGCCGGGACCCGTCAGGCCCTTGGCCGGGATCATGCGGCGTTCCGCGCGCGCGCCCGCCTGCAGGACGTGGAACATGCTGAACCGCACGGCCTGCTGGATCTCGGCGTCGCCGTCGACCTCGACGTCCGCGCCCTCCCAGAACTCGTCCAGAAACGCGCGCTGCTCGGCCAGCAGCCCGCCCCAGCCGGTCCGCCGCGCGCCCGCGAGCGCCCCGACCACCTGGTCGTGCAGCGCGGGACGCGACCGCTGGCTCGACCACCCGTACGCGATGTACTTGACGATGCGCAGCTTCTGGCCGGGCTCCAGCCGCGTCGCGACCGTCAGCCGGCCGACGTCCTTGGAGCTCTCGGTTTCGACGGTCGTCGAGTCGGGACCCTGGATGTCGTGCGACATCCCCGCGGCCATCCGCAGCCCGCTCTGCCTCGTCCGGTGCAGCAGCAGGACCTTGGTGCCGTTGGCGACGTGCTCCTCGCCGACCAGCGGGCTCTCCAGGATGGCGGAGGCGCGCGGGTCCTTGCCGCCGCCGGGCAGCGCCTCGTTGGCCACCAGCTCCGACTGCGCGACGATCCGGACCGCCTCGTCCACCGGCTCGACCTCGTAGCAGATCGCCGCGACGGCCCGCTGGGTCAGCGAGACGATGCGGACCGAGGTCACCTTGACCGTCTTGTCGGCCGGGGACGTCCACTCGACGTGCCGGCTGAGCGTGCCCGCCCGCATGTCGAGGTTCCGCTCGTGGTGGTGGACGCGGCCGTACCGCACGTCGAACGGCTCGTCGTCCACCAGCAGGCGGATCACCTTGCCGTTGGTGACGTTGATGACCGTCTGGCCCTGCTCGGGGTAACCGTAGGCCGTCTCCGCGTGCGGCAGCGGCCGCTGCTCGAAGAACGAGTTCAGGTACGTGCCCGGCATGCCGTGCGGCTCGCCCTCGTCCAGGTTGCCGCGCATGCCGACATGCCCGTTGGACAGGGCGAACACCGACTCGGTCTGGGCCAGCCGGTCCAGCCGGAGCTCCGGCTCCCGCACGCACCACGGCTCCACGGTGAACAGGGGCCGGTCGATCGCGCCCTGGCCCTCCAGCTCGATCACTCAACCTCCAACAGTTCGGAAAGGTCGGACACCACGATGTCCGCGCCGTGCTCGGCCAGGGCCGCGCCGTGCGCGTCGTCCATGCGATTGACGCCCACGACGTAGGCGAACCCGCCGGCCCGCCCCGCCTGGACGCCGGCGAGCGCGTCCTCGAACACGACCGCCTGCTCCGCGCCGACGCCCAGTTCCCGGGCGGCGGCGAGGAACGTGTCGGGGGCGGGCTTGCCGGGCAGGTCCCGCTCCGCGGCGACCACGCCGTCGACCCGCGCGTCGAACAGGTCGGTGATGCCGACCGTCCGCAGCACCTGGACGGTGTTGGCGCTGGACGACACGACCGCCGTCTTCAGCCCCCGCTTCCGCGCCGCGCGGACGTACTCGACGGACCCCTCGAAGACCTCGACGCCCTTCTCCTCGATGAACTTGAGGACCAGCGCGTTCTTGCGGTTGCCGAGGCCGCGGACGGTCTCGGTCTCCGGCGGGTCGTCGGGGGAGCCCTCGGGCAGCTCGATGCCGCGCGACTCCAGGAACGAGCGCGTCCCGTCCTCGCGCTTCTTGCCGTCGACGTAGCGGCCGTAGTCCTTCACGGCGTCGAACTCGGTGAACGTCTCACCGGTCCGCTCCGCCCGCTCCCTGAGGTAGCCGTCGAACATCTCCTTCCAGGCGGCGGCGTGGACGGCCGCCGTCCGGGTCAGCACGCCGTCGAGATCGAAGAGACACGCCGCTGCCTCGTGGGGCAGTCCCAGCATCCGTAAAACCCCCTGGAGATGTCACCATTGAAGAGATCCCTGGTACGCGCACCGCGTACTCGGGCCGCACCCTGGGATGGGGGCAGCGGCCGCTCGAACGCGGGGATCATGGTCCCCGTACAACCCATGGTCAGGGTCGCACACGAGGAGGACTGATCCAATGCAAAAGGCGCGTATCGGCGTCACAGGGCTGGCGGTCATGGGCCGCAACCTGGCCCGCAACCTCGCCCGGCACGGCCATCCCGTCGCCGTGCACAACCGTACCGCCACCCGGACCAAGGCGCTCGTAGATCAGTTCGGTGCGGAAGGAACGTTCCTTCCGGCCGAGACGCCCGAGCAGCTCGTGTCCTCCCTGGAGCGGCCCCGCCGCCTGGTGATCATGGTGAAGGCGGGCGGTGCGACCGACGCGGTCATCGACGAGTTCGCCCCGCTGCTGGAGCCCGGCGACATGATCGTCGACGGCGGCAACGCGAACTTCGCCGACACCCGCCGCCGCGAGTCAGCCCTCCGCGAACGCGGCCTGCACTTCGTCGGGACCGGCATCTCCGGCGGCGAGGAGGGCGCCCTGCACGGCCCCAGCATCATGCCGGGCGGCTCCGCCGAGTCCTACGAGGCCCTCGGCCCCCTGCTGGAGGACATCTCCGCCAAGGTGGACGGGACGCCCTGCTGCACCCACGTCGGCCCCGACGGCGCCGGGCACTTCGTCAAGATGGTGCACAACGGCATCGAGTACGCCGACATGCAGCTGATCGCCGAGTCCTACGACCTGCTCCGGCACGCCGCCGGCCTCGCCCCGGCCGAGATCGCCGAGGTCTTCCGCACCTGGAACACCGGCCGGCTGGAGTCCTACCTCGTCGAGATCACCGCCGAGGTCCTCGCGCACACCGACGCCGCCACCGGCAAGCCGTTCGTGGACGTCGTCCTCGACCAGGCCGAGCAGAAGGGCACCGGCCGCTGGACGGTGCAGACCGCCCTCGACCTCGGCGTCCCGGTCAGCGGCATCGCCGAGGCCGTCTTCGCCCGCTCGGTATCCGGCCACGCGGCGCTGCGCGAGGCGTCCCAGAGCCTGCCCGGCCCGTCCCGCACCGGCAACGCCGACTCCGGCTTCGCCGACGCCGTCGAGAAGGCCCTCTACGCCTCCAAGATCGTCGCCTACGCGCAGGGCTTCCACGAGATCCAGGCGGGCAGCGCCGAGTACGGCTGGAACATCGACCTCGGCGCGATGGCCACCATCTGGCGCGGCGGCTGCATCATCCGCGCCCGCTTCCTGGACCGCATCCGCGCCGCCTACGAGACCGACCCGGAAACCCCGACCCTGCTCACCGACGCCCACTTCGCCGAGGCCCTCGGCGAAGCCCAGGACGCCTGGCGAGAGGTCGTCTCCGTCGCCACGCGCCTGGGCATCCCGGCCCCAGGCTTCTCAACGGCCCTGGCCTACTACGACTCCCTACGAGCCACCCGCCTACCGGCCGCCCTGACCCAGGCCCAACGCGACTACTTCGGCGCCCACACCTACCGCCGCACAGACCGCGAAGGCACCTACCACACCCTCTGGGGCGCAGACCGCACAGAGGTGTCCGGCTGACCCACCACCCGCCGCTTCATTCGCGCCACCCCGCGAATGAAGCGGCCCTCGCCAGCGGCCGCCCAGCCCGCCACCGGCTGTGCGGGGATGCGGCGGCCGAACCGCTCGGCAAGCCCGGGGAACCAGACCCCTCTGACAAAGGAGCGAGCAGATCGGCCGCCTGTCATGCGAGCGAAAGGGCTGGGAGACGAAGGCCCGGTGTTCGTGGGACGAGAAGCGGCGGTTCACGACGCAGGCGGAAGAGGGTGCCGCGCACTCCCCTCCCATCCAGGCGGCGTCGGCCGTGACGGTGTCGACTAAATCATGGATGGTTTCGCAGCCTTCACGCGCAACGCTCTGAACGGTTCGCGCGGACGAACTCATCGATCTTGGACGTCTACGACGCGATGGCGCGAGGGGGAGACGGGGAGCCGTACAGGACGATCCTCGATCCACCGCCGGGCGAAGGGACACATCACCCGAGATTCGAGCGTGGACACTTCGGAAACGCTAGCGGCCTTGGGACGAGGTGGTTCGTCTCAAGGCCGCGCATGTAGGGGCGTCAGGGGGCGTCGGCACGGACCTTGTGAAGGAAGATCCGCCACTCGGCGCTTGTGAATTGCAGGGTGGGGCCGTTGCCGTGGTGCTTGCTGTCACGGACGCCGATCGTGCCGTCGATCGCTCGGCCTGCTTCGATGCAGTGGCCGTTGGGTTCACTATGGCGTGACTTGCGCCAGCCGTTGAAGTCCTTGGTCATGTATTCGATCCTGTCTGGTCGGTGAGCCGGTTGGCCACCTGATCCAGGAAGGCGATGCTGTCTTCGGTGGACAGCGCGGCCTCGCGGAGCCGGTCATATCTTCCGGTATACCGCGCCACCTCGCCTCGCTGTGTCAGGACGAGGTCAGTGGTGACGGTGTCGACGATCGCCATGGGGGGGTCGCCTGACTCGGTAAAGGTGTAAAGGTAGAAGGACGACTTCGGGAGGAAGCCTCCCGGGATGCGGGCGTTGTGCATCAGCACGCGAACCGTGATCCGCTCCTCCTCCGAGACCGTTGCGATCATGTGCCGGAGCTGGGCGGCCATGATCTCCGGTGGTACGCCCAATCTATGGATCACAGACTCGTCCAGGACGGTCTCATAGGACGGTCCATCCGAACGGAGTAGCTCTCGCTGCCGCCTCTCACGCGCTTCGGCCATCCGCTCCGGTTGGTAGTCGAGCGTCTGTTGGCTTTCGTCGAGCTTGACGAGAGCGTCGATGAACGAGCGGCACTGTAGGGCGCCCGGCATCGCGCTCTGGTCGTAGCTGCGGACGGTGGCGGCGTTGTATTCGAGGTCGGCTGCGAGCTTCTGGCGAGGACCCATGGAGACGCCGTACTTATCCCACCAACCCTTGTGCGCAGCCTCACGGGCGAGTGTGAGAAGCCGGTCGTACTGGCTACCGGTTATTTCGAGGACGTCCAGCATGTTCATGATCTCGGCCAGGTCCGGGCGGCCCTGGGCGTTCTCCAGCCGGGAGATCTTGGTGCGGGAGTAGTACATGAGCTGCGCGAGGCCATCGGTGGTGAGGCCGCGGCTCTCGCGGAGTTTGCGGATCTCGGCCGCCAGTCGCCGGCGGCGGACGTAGGGGCTGGGCATGCCCGTCCTCCCGAAGTCGCGTCGGTCACGATCCGTTCGGATCAATGACTCTCTGTGTTCGACCAGACGCGAGCAATCATAAGGTCACACTCGGTCAAACATTCGACACAACAGCCGCCCCAGCCAATATCCGCACGTCCACACTTCGCACGCGCCAAACTCGCCCGTCCAACCGACCCTCGTCGGGTTCGGACACTTGGCCCATATGCCACCCTACGGCTGATTAGCGGGCGTGCCGCTGTGGTGAGTGCTCGCGGCCCCTCCAGTCCTCGCCGCCCGTAGCGAGCTAGGTGAGGAGGCGGCGGTGGGGCTGCCTTGACGTTGCCTTGCCGCACCTTGATCCCCGCGTCGGGCCCGAGCGGCTATTGGGCCTTTCGGTTGGACGCGATTGCCGCTCAAGTAGCGCTGTATTTACACGTGCCCCAGTTCCTGAACCGAACTGCGCCATCGGCTACGGTGCTTCCCAGCCTCCACTCGCGCCCCGCGATGGCTCCTGGGTGGCATCCCGTCTCACAGTCGCGGACAAGTTCTCGTCGCGTCCGCCCTCCAAGTGCGGCGCACCGGCACCCTCCCGGGCGAAGAGCGATGACGAGTCGAACTGCCTGACGTTGTCTGCGGCCTCGTTGATCAACTCGTCCACGCCGCTCTCGTCAAGACCTGCTTCAGCCACGAAAGAGGCGAGCAGGATAAGAGCGGTGCCCAGCATGTCATCTGGGCTCTCATTATAAGGCGGGACTTCTTGGAAAGTATTGTCGCCGAGCAGCGACCGGATCGCCTTCTCCGCTAGTCGCGGGTTTAGCATGCTCGCGTGCTCGGCGAGCAGTATGCGCAGGTCGGCGACGTAATAAATGATCTCGGCGAGCGACTGCGTTGGCGAGAAACGTCTGATGGCTGCTATTTGGAGAGAAGACCAGATGAGCGCAGCGTAACCGGAACGGTACTTGTCGTTGTCCACCTCGAAGGCGTACTTCGACTCCCACTCATCGGGATCGAAAATGTAGGTCCGCAGTGCTGTCTTGTGTAAGCTCTCAATCAAGGTGGTTCGCTCGTCCATCCCTGTCACCTGCCCTGAGCCATACTTTTGATCTTGCTCATGAAGGTGTCCAGTTCGGCTTCGGTGGGCGCCAAGTCGGCAATGAGGCCACTCAGGATCAAGATTTGGCCGCTCAGTTTCGTGTTCTCGCCGATCCCATCGATGTCACCTTTGCCGAGAGCGTGCAATATCATCCTCTCGGCGATCATGGGATCAAGTCTTTCTGCGACCTCTGGGCTTCTGGCGCGAAGATTGGCAATGAAGTCGATCACGGCATTATGGTCGACGACATTTTCCGTCGGCTGGAACCGTCGGTTGACGGCTTCGAAGAACCCGACGGCCAAGAGTAGTGAGTAACCCTCTTGGTCTTCGCGGGTGATGAGTTGGCTCAAGAGACGCTGGTGCTCTTCACCTTGACCTGCGAGTTGGGCGCGCAGGGTAGCAGCCTGCAGATCAGTGATTAGCATTTCCTTGCTCCTTTATCCGTCTGATTCCGTCCTTCACGCCCCGGGCGGCTCTACGAGTGGTGTCGACTGCCACGATTGCGGCAATCCCCAGGGAGAGTGCCGCATTCCCGGTGCCCGCGTTGGTCTGCATGGGCTCAATGTACGGACCCGTGCCGACCTCTGCCTTCCCAGTTGGTGGTGGCCGCAAGAAGGCGTCCACGACTTTTCCATCTGCTTTGGCGACGCTCTCGAAGTCCTCAGCCCGAGTGACTCCGGTGCGGAGGAATCGGTCGATAGGTGATTGGCGTTCGGGATCGGGCTCGTTCGGGTTGCGGTCTGCGGGGTCGTCTTCGGGTCGCCGGAGTTCGCCACGGTCTGCGGTGTCGTTTCCGGCGTCGCGGCTTGCTGGGATCGGCCTGCCGTCGCTGTCGACTGCTATTTGGATGCGTCCTACGAAGCGGTTGGCCTCCTCTATTTCTGCGGTGTTCGCTTCTTGTGGGGCCAGTTCTGCCCTGGGTTCTTCGGTTTCGCCGGATTGGTGGGAAGCGCGGTCGGGTGTGTTGTTTTCGTTTTCGGGTTCGGTGGTCTCAGGCTCCTCGGACTTTTTACCACGATCGTCCTGGTGGCCGAGGGATTCTGCTGTCTCCTGGTCCCGGTTCTGTTCCTCGGGGGAGGGAGGGGCGTTGTCGGTGCTGGGCCGGGCGCCGGGTTGGTCCGTGCGGGAG
>NZ_SMKM01000266.1 GCF_004348665.1 Actinomadura sp. GC306
ACGCGGGCGGCTTCCAGGGCGAGGAGGGGGACGACCCAAGGGGAGATGGACGTCGCGAAGCTCTTCCCCAGGAACGGGCCAAGGGGCACGTACTCCCATGCCTGGATGTCACGCGCGGACCAGTCGTTCAGGAGGACGAGACCGAAGACCCGCTCGTCGAAGTCGTCCACGCCTACCGAGGTGCCCAGGGGAGACGGGGTGCCGACGACGAAGCCGACCTCTGCCTCGATGTCCAGGCGGCGGCTCTCGCCGAACGTCGGGACGTCCTCGCCCTTGCGCTGGCCGGTGGGACGGACGATGTCGGTCCCCGACGGCACGACCGTCCCCGCACGGCCGTGGTAGCCGACGGGGAGATGCTTCCAGTTCGGCATGAGCGGCTCGGAGCCGGGGCGGAACAGGCGGCCCAGGTTGGACGCGTGGTGTTCGGACGCGTAGAAGTCGACGTAGTCGGCGACCTCGAACGGCATGTGCATCGTGACCTCGTCCACGGGATGCACGGCCGCGTCCGGTATCTCTCCTGCAATGAGGTCCAGAATCTGTTCGCGGACCTCCACCCAGCGTGCGTGGCCCTGAGCCATGAAGGGGTTCAGGGACGCCGTGGCGAACACGGTGTCGACGACGGTGAGGTCGACGACGGTGTCGGCTACGCGGACGCCCACGCGAGGTGACGTGCGGGCGGTCGAGAACACGCCGTAGGGGAGGTTGTCGTACCCGAAGAGGGAGTCCCCGGGGATTTCTATGCGTGTCATCGGGTGGTCTCCTGGAACACGGGTTCGAGTAGCCCGAGGTCCGTGAGTTCGGTCACGGGGTCGGTGATGCTGCACGTGCCGAAGGACAGGAACAGGGCGCGGGCGGCGGACGTCCTGGCCTCGCCGAGCCGGGCCACGCGGTGCGCGACGGACCGGGCGTCGCGGTCGGCGAGGACGGCGGCGAGGTCGCCGAGCGGGCGGCCGTCCAGGGCCGCGTCGGCCGCGAGCAGCAGGTTCAGGAAGCCGTGCTGGTGGAAGCCGGTCTCCGGGTCGGTGTTGCGGACCGGGTGGTGCAGCCCGGCGGTCGCCTTGAACGGGACCCCGGCGTCCGCCACCGCCTGGATCGCGGCGGCCAGCTCCTCCGGGGACGGGTACAGGTTGGCCTTCACGCCGCCGGTGCGGAACTTCGCGCGGTGGCCGCGCGCGGCGATCGCGGCGATCATCGCGGGGCGGCGGTCGTCCCGCGGCACCTCGACGTAGAGGGGCACGTCGACGCGGCCGAGGACGCGGAAGAACTCGTCCGGGTGCATGCCGGGCGGGACGGCGACCTCGAGCCCGCGCACGGCGACGGGCAGGTCGGCGGCCGTCACGAGCGCCTTGGCGGCCTCGCACGGCCCGCCCGGCGCCGTCAGCGACAGGCCGAGCGGGTCGGCGTCGTCGAGCAGCGGGTCGAGGTCGCGCAGCGCGGCCGCCGGCAGGACGAGGGGGCCGACGAGCTCGGCGTAGGGGGCGGCGCGGTGCGCGCGGTGGGCCGGGACGGCCTCGGCCAGCGGCGCGAGGCCGGGCGGGAACACGGCCGCGTCGTCGCACAGCCCGCGGGCGAACGTCGGGACCCTCATGCCCGCCCCCTCGCCCACGTCCAGGCGTAGTCCGGGTCTTCGCAGGCCAGACCGCCCTCCCCGAGCTCCAGCGGACGGAACGTGTCGACCATGACGGCCAGCTCGTCGAAGAACTCGACGCCGATGCTGCGCTCGTACGCGCCGGGCTGCGGGCCGTGCGCGAAGCCGCCCGGGTGGACCGAGACCGACCCCTGCCCGATGCCGGAGCCCTTGCGGGCCTCGTAGTCGCCGCCGCAGTAGAACATGACCTCGTCGGAGTCCACGTTGGAGTGGTAGTAGGGCACCGGGATCGACAGCGGGTGGTAGTCCACCTTGCGGGGGACGAAGTTGCACACGACGAAGTTGTGCCCCTCGAACACCTGGTGCGCGGGCGGCGGCTGGTGGACGCGTCCGGTGATCGGCTCGAAGTCGTGGACGCTGAACGTGAACGGGTAGAGGCAGCCGTCCCAGCCGACGACGTCGAACGGGTGGCGGGCGTAGGTCATGCGGGTTCCGGTGATGCCGCGCGAACCCCTGTGCTTCACCAGGACCTCGACGTCCGTACCGTCCGCCTGGAGGGGCTCGTCCGGGCCGTGGAGGTCGCGTTCGCAGTACGGGGCGTGCTCAAGGAACTGGCCGTAGCGCGACAGGTAGCGCTTGGGCGGCGCGACGTGGCCGGTCGCCTCGATCGCGTACGCGCGGAGCGGCTGGTCGCCGGTGGGCAGCCACCGGTGGGTGGTGGACGCCGGGATGACGACGTAGTCGCCGTCCTCTGCGGACAGCGTCCCGAACACCGTCTCGACCGTCGCGCTGCCGGACTCGACGTACACGATCTCGTCGCCGGTCGCGTTGCGGTACAGCGGCGAGTCGGCGGCGGACACGACGTACGACAGCCGGACGTCGGCGTTGCCGAGGATGAGGCGCCGCCCGGTGACGACGTCGGTCTCGGCCCACGCCTCCTTGGGGAACAGCTCGTGCAGCTTGAGGTGGCGCGGTTTCAGCGGGTGGTTGGGCGTCGTGGAGGCGTCCGGGAGGTCCCACGCCTGCGAATCGACGATCGCGGACGGGATCTCCCGGTGGTACAGCAGGGACGAGTCGGACGAGAAGCCCTCCTCGCCCATGAGCTCCTCGAAGTACAGCCGTTGCCCGTCGTCCCCGCCCTCGCTGTGGCGATGCTGGGTGTGGCGTTTCGGCGGCACGTGGCCGACCCTGCGGTAGTGGGCCATGCTCCATCGCCTCCGATGGTTAACGCATTAACTACTTTGTGCTGACACTACGACCCTTCTCCCTCCCAAGGAAGGGGCTAACCGCGTCGCGCGTGCGGGCTGGCTCTCGGGTTAGCTCCGTTCCCGCACGTCGAACCGGGTCCGGCCCTCGATGAGCTTGTCCAGCAGCATGATCAGCATCTGCTGCTCGGTCTCGGTCAGCACGCCCGCCCACTGCCGCTCGCGCTCGTTCTGGCCGGCGAAGACGTCCAGCATCGCGCGGTGGCCGTGCTCGGTCAGCGAGAGGATCACCGACCGGCCGTCCCGCTCGCCGGGGGTGCGTTCCAGCATCCCGTCCGCGATCAGCGTCTTGGCCAGGTTGGACACCGCGGCCCTGCTCATCCCGGCCAGCGTGGCGGCCCGGCCCGGCTCCAGCGGGCCCGCCAGCCAGGTGACGAACAGCAGCCGGAACCCCGCCCACGAATGCCCCCGCGGCCGGTGCACCGTGGACTCCAGGTCATAGGTGACGATCGCGGACGCCCGGTTGAGCGTCAGCAGCAGCCGCGTCGCCAGCGGATGCGGAAACCCGAACTCCTCCTCCAGCCGGCGCCCCGCCAACTCTACGAACGACCAGAAGTCCGGCTGTTCAACGTTCATGGCGGCACCGGACCTCCCTGAAGTGATTCACGTGTTAACTATCTAACCCGGGGGAGACGAGTGTGTCAGGAGGAGATCGTCGGGCATCTGTCGGGGCAAGGCAGCGCAAACGGAGCGGGAGGGACGATGGCGACGGTCGCCGACCAGTTCATCGAGGTGTTGCGGCAGGCCGGCGTCCGGCGCGTCTACGGGGTGGTGGGCGACAGCCTCAACCCGATCGTGGACGCGATCCGCCGCACCGACGGCATCGACTGGGTCCACGTCCGCAACGAGGAGGCGGGCGCGTTCGCGGCGGCGGCGGAGGCGCAGACCACCGGGCGGCTCGCGGTGTGCGCCGGGAGCTGCGGGCCGGGCAACACGCACCTCGTCCAGGGCCTGTACGACGCGCACCGGTCGGGCGCGCCGGTGCTGGCGCTCGCGTCGCAGATCCCCAGCACGCAGATCGGCAGCGGCTACTTCCAGGAGACCCACCCCGAGCGGCTCTTCGCCGAGTGCAGCCACTTCTGCGAGCCGATCGTCACCCCGGAGCAGATGCCGCGCATCCTGCGGACCGCGATCCAGCACGCGGTCGGGCTGGGCGGCGTCTCCGTGCTGACGCTGCCCGGCGACACGGCCGGCAAGGACGTCGAGGGCTCCGCCGGCGAGCACGACTTCCTCGTGCAGAAGGGCATCGTCCGGCCGCCGCAGGACCAGGTCGAGCAGCTGGCCGGGGCGCTGAACCGGGCGCGCAAGGTGATGCTGTTCTGCGGCGGCGGCGTCAGGGGCGCCCATGCCGAGGTGATGGCGCTCGCGCACAAGGTCCTCTCGCCGGTGGGGCACGCGCTGCGCGGCAAGGAGTGGATCCAGTACGACAACCCGTTCGACGTCGGGATGAGCGGTCTGCTCGGTTACGGCGCCTGCTACGAGGCGACACAGGAGGCCGACCTCGTCCTCCTCCTGGGCACGGACTTCCCTTACGACCAGTTCCTGCCTGGCAAGAACACCGTCCAGGTGGATGCCGACCCGTCGAGACTGGGTCGGCGCACGCCGCTCGACCTGGCCGTCCATGGCGACGTGGGGGAGACGCTCCGGCTCGTCCTGGACAAGGTCGAGCAGAAGCACGACCGGGCGTATCTGGACGAGATGCTGCACCGCCACGCGCGCGCTCTGGAGAACGTCGTCTCCGCCTACACGCGGGACATCGAAAAGCACATCCCGATCCACCCCGAGTACGTCGCGAGCGTCCTGGACGACGTCGCCGCGGACGACGCGATATTCACCGTGGACACCGGCATGGGCAACGTCTGGGTCGCCCGCTACATCACCCCCAACGGGCGGCGCCGCATGCTGGGCTCGTTCGTGCACGGCTCCATGGCGAACGCCCTCCCGCACGCGATCGGCGCCCAGTACGGCGCGCCCGGACGGCAGGTCATCTCCGTCTCCGGCGACGGCGGCCTCGCGATGCTGCTCGGCGAACTCCTCACGGTGAAACTGCACCGCATCCCCGTGAAGATCATCCTGTTCAACAACGCGTCGCTCGGGATGGTGCGCCTGGAGATGATGGTGGACGGCTTCCCCGCCTACGAGACCGACCACGAGGCCGTCGACTACGCCGCGGTCGCCGCGGCGATGGGCATCGAGTCGTCCCGCGTGGAGCGCCCCACCGACGTGGAGGACGGGCTGAAGCGCGCCCTCGCCGCCCCCGGCCCCTACCTGCTGGACGTCGTCACCGACCCGAACGCCCTGTCCATCCCGCCGAACATCACCGCGCAGCAGGTGAAGGGCTTCGCGCTCTCCGCCGGCAAGACCGTCCTCGCGGGCGGTGTGGGCAAGATGCTCGACCTGGCCCGCAGCAACCTCCGCAACATCCCCCGTCCGTGAGCAAAGCCGGGGAGCGGAGCACTCCCCGGCGCCCCTCAATTGTCAGATAAGTGATAGATGCGCTGCCAAATAACTGCCCGGATGCAGAAGAGGACGAAAACGGTGAATCATACGGTCGTAGACCGTAACTTCCCACTTATGGCCGGAGGCGGCGGATGAGCGGACGATCGTCGAAGTTCCAGCGCCGGGCGGCGCTGGTCGTGCGGGCGGGGGGCATGTTCGTCCGCAGCGGGATGGGGCGCCCCGGGCCGCCGCTGAAGGTCGTCCGCCAACTGGACGCGCTGCGCCGCTGGGGGACGCTGCTGGGCGGGACGCTCGTGTCGTCCGCCGCCCGCGATCCCGACCATGTCGCGGTCATCGACGACGCGGGGGAGCTGACCTACGCCGAGCTCGACGCCCGCACCGACCGGCTCGCCGCCGCCCTCGGGCGGTTCGGTGAGGCGCCCCGCGTCGCGGTGCTGTGCCGCAACCACCGGGGCATGGTCGAGACCCTCGTCGCGTGCAGCAAGGGCGGCTCCGACCTCGTCCTGCTGAACACCGGGATGAGCACCGACCAGCTCGTGTCGGTCGTGGACGAGCAGGAGGTGGAGGTCGTCATCGCCGACGGCGAGTTCGGCGACTTCCTCGCGGCGCTGCCGGAGAGCGTCCACACCGTCGAGGCCGGCGGGACGGACTCGGAGCTGGAGAACCTCATCGCCACGGCGCCCGCGGAGAAGATCGCCCCGCCGGCGAAGGCGGGCCGCACGATCGTGCTCAGCTCCGGCACGACCGGCCGGCCGAAGGGCGCCAACCGGCACTCGCGGCCCGGCCTGTCGCCGATGGTGGCGATCATGTCGCGCATTCCGTTCCGGGTGCACGAGCGGATGTTCATCGAGGCGCCGCTGTTCCACACCTGGGGATACGCGATGCTCCAGGCGGCGCTGCCGCTGCGCGCCACGATCGTGCTGCGGTCCCGCTTCGACCCCGAGCAGACCCTCAAGACGATCGAGGCCACCGGGGCGACCGCGCTGATCGCCGTGCCCGTGATGCTGCAGCGCCTGCTGAACGTCCCGGAGGAGGCGCGGAGCGGGCACGACACGTCGTCGCTGCGGATCGTGGCGTCCAGCGGCTCGGCCCTGCCGCCGGCGCTGGCCACGGCGTTCATGGACGAGTACGGCGACGTCCTCTACAACATGTACGGGTCGACGGAGGCGTCGTGGGTCACCATCGCCACGCCCGCCGACCTGCGCGCCTGCCCCGATACCGCGGGCACGGCACCGCCGGGGACCGTGGTCGCGATCCTGGACGAGTCCGGCGAGCCCGTCCCGCCCGGCACCACGGGACGGATCTTCGTCGGGAACGACCTGCCGTTCGCCGGCTACACCAGCGGCGCCACCAAGGAGATGCGCGACGGCCTGATGAGCCTCGGCGACGTCGGCCGCATGGACGAGGCGGGCCGGCTGTTCGTGCAGGGCCGCGACGACGACATGATCGTCTCGGGTGGCGAGAACGTCTTCCCGAGCGCCATCGAGGAGGTCCTCGGCGCGATGCCGCAGGTGCGGGAGGTCGCGGTGATCGGGGTACCGGACGAGAAGTTCGGCCAGCGCGCCGCCGCCTTCCTCGCGCTGCACGAGGGGGAGACCCTGGACGCCGACACCGTCCGCGACCACGTCCGCGACCGCCTAGCGCGCTACGCCGTCCCCCGCGACGTCCACTTCCTGGACGCACTGCCCCGCAACGCGACGGGCAAGGTAGTCCGCCGCGACCTCCAGTCCCACGGGGCTGACGAGTCCTGACGACCGACCCGGCCCCCGCCCTCGTTGACTTGCGGCGTGTTGTTGTTATGGCACGCCGGATAACAACAACACGCCGCAAGTCAACGCATCCGGTGGGCCTGAAGGGGCCTTGGTGGGGATCGCGTCGGTGACCGGTGGGCGGTCAGCGCAGCGCGTGGATCAGGAACCAGAGGCGGGTGCGGTGGGGGGACTGCTCGAAGCTCCACTCGTCGGCCAGGGCGTCGATGACGGTGAGGCCGCGGCCGTGGTCGAGGCGCGGCTCGGCGCCCGCGGAGTCGTCCCGGGCGGGGCCGTCGTCGGTGATGTCGACGCGGAGGCGCCGGCCGTCGGTCGCGACGGTCACGGCGATGATCCCCGTCCCGTGCAGGATGGCGTTGGTGACGCCCTCGGCGGCCATCAGCTCGATGTCGTCCAGGAGGGTCTCGTCGGCGACGACCTTCGCGGCGCGCTCGCGGACGGTGCGCCGGGCACGGCGGCCGCCGTCGCCGTCGCCGGTGAACTCGAACGGCTCACCGAGCCGTTCCATCCCCACGGTCAATCCATCACCACACAGTAGGAAATCGAAAGCGCACAGCGGTCGCTCGGCTCCAGTGAGTGACCGGGTGACGTCCTGGACGTATTGATCTCTGCCTTTCCGGGAGGGTTACTGCACTAATCGCGGAGCCTACGGTACGAGTTACCGCCGCATCGGCGCATTGCGAAAATATGAAACATCGACCATGTTCCCGCTCACTCCGGCACATACCCGCGCCGCCCCCGATGGCGATCGCGAGGGGCACCTTCCCGCTCGTGATCGGAATATTGCTCATCTAAGCCTACAAATCGGGCGATTACTCTGCGTCTCGGGCCGGATCTTCCGGTGCGCCTCCCGTGTCACCATCCGGGCAGGAGGTGTGCCATGCAAGCGGTCGTCCTCGCCTGCGCCGCGCAGGCCGTCTACATCGGCGCCTACGTCCTGTTCAAGACGGCCACCGGCCGGATGAGCCCGATCGGGGGCCGCCATCCGCTGCACGCCGCCGGGCACCTGGTGCGCAGCCCGCGCTGGCTGACCGGTGTCCTGGTGCTGCTCGCGGGCTTCACCCTGTCGGCGACCGCGCTCGTCACGCTCCCGGTCGTCGCGACGCTCCCCGCGTTCGGGCTCGGCCTAGTCCTGCTGCTGGTGGTGGGGATGAGCGGCTTCGGCGAGCGGCCGACGTCGCGCGAGTGGCCGGCCGCCCTGCTCACCGTCGCGGCGATGGTCGCCGCGGCGCTGTCGGTCATGCCCGGCCACGGGGACTCCCTGGCCGAGGCGCTCCACCGGACGGGCGGTGCCGCGGCCGCTGCCGCGCTGTCGCCGTGGAAGGCCGCGCTCGTCCTCGTCCCGTCGCTCGCGCTGCCGCTGTGGCTGCTCTGCGTCCGGGACCGGCAGGTCGGCGGCCGGCACGCCAGGCCGCTGACCGGTATCGCCTACGGGCTCGGCGCGGGCGTCCTGCTCGGCGCGACCGAGGTCTTCGGCATGGGCATGGCGATGCTGCTCGCCGGGCCGGACCGGTGGGCCGCGCTGACCACCGCGTACCCGGCGCTGTTCCTGCTCGCGGGCGTGCTCGGCCTCGGGCTGCTGTCGATCGGGCTGCAGCGCTGCCGCCTCACCATCATCGTCACCGTCGTGACGGTGACCGCGAAGACGCATCTGCTGCTGTCGGCGACGCTGCTGTACGGGGAGCCGTGGCCGCGCGAGTCCGGGCTGCTCCTGCTGCGGCTCGCGGGTGTCGGCCTCGCCGTCCTCGCCCTGCTGGCCTTCCCCCGGCACGAGCGCCGCGCCCGCCCGGCCGCCCCGCCGCGTCCGGACGTTCCCCGGGAGCGTCCCGCCGCGGCCCCGGCCCGGCCGGTGTACGCCGCGCCGCCGCCGGCGTGGCCGGTCGCGCGCTCGACCGGGTTCCGCGGGGGCGGCCGGCTGGTCGGGCCGCGCGGGGACGTCCCGTCCGCGGGCCCGTGGCCGCTCGGCTGAGCGCGGCGCACGGGCGGCTCAGGAACTCGGCGCCCCGGAACGGCCGATGCAGGCCATGAGCGCCTTCTGCGTGCGGCCGTCCTGCGGGTCGGGACGCCAGGTGTCCACGTCCTTGGGCACCTTGATGCCCTGCTTGCGCATGCACGCGACGAACGCGTTCACGACCTTGGACGGGACGGCCGAGGGCTGGACCGGCGTCGCGGCACCGCCCGGCGACGCGTCGCTCCCGCCGGCGTCGGGGGACGGGGCGGGCGCGGGGTTCTCCGCGCTGGGC
>NZ_SMKM01000267.1 GCF_004348665.1 Actinomadura sp. GC306
ATTTCGGGTCGTGGTGGGGCGGGGGCTATAGGTTTGGCGGCGTGAGTGGAGCGTTTGGGCCGCCGGGACGGCCGCCGGAGGTCGTCGCGCAGCGGTCCGGGTTCAAGGACCTGTTCACCGGTGCCGGGTATCTGTTCCGCGGGCTCGGCTGGGTGGCGCGGCGGCCGGGGCAGTGGCTGTTCGGGCTGATCCCCGCGCTGATCGTGCTGGCCGTCTACGGGACGGCGCTGGTCCTGCTGGCGTTCCAGGTCGATGACCTGGCCGGGTGGGTGACCGGGTTCGCGGACGGGTGGTCGGACGCGGCGCGGTCGTCGGCGCGGGTGGTGGCCGGGATCGCGATCTTCGGGTCGGCGCTGTTCCTCGCGCTGATCACGTTCACGGCGGTGACGCTGCTGGTCGGGGACCCGTTCTACGAGGCGATCGCGGTGCGGGTCGAGGAGTCGCGCGGCGGTGCGCCGCCCGACCCCGAGGTGCCGCTGATGGTCTCGATCGGGCGGGCGGTCAAGGACACGCTCATCCTCGGGGTCGTCGCGCTGGGGTTCGCGGTGGTGTTCTTCGCGTGCGGGTTCGTGCCGGTGATCGGGCAGACGGTCGTGCCGGTGACCGCCGGGCTGGTGTCGGGGTACTTCCTGGCCGGCGAGCTGTCGTCGGTGGCGCTGGAGCGGCGCGGGATCCTGCGCAAGGAGCGGTTCGCGCGGATGCGGGCGAACCGCGCGCTGGTGGTCGGGTTCGGGGCCGCGACCGTTGTGGTGTTTCTCATTCCGCTGGGTGCGGTTCTCGCGATGCCGGGGGCGGTCGCGGGCGGGACGCTGCTGGCCCGGGAGCGCCTCGCGGACGGCCCGGAGACCGCTGCGGGGCTGGTCACACCGGGTGGCGGTGGTCCGGCTGCGTATCACTGAGGCGATAGGAAGATGTGTCCAGAGCGTGATTACAGGTCGGGATTCAAGCGCTGATCTTCGCGTAACGTGTGCCGCATGTCCGATCAGGGGGAGCGCGGCGTGCGCTGGACCGATATGAGCGAGAGCGACCCGCGGGACGGGTCCCGCGAGGAGCCGCAGGCCGGTGGCGACACCGGTCCGCAGGTGGCCTTCCCCGAGCCCAAGGTGCCCGGCGGCGGGTTCATACCGGCCGCCGAGCCCGCCTCCGGGCCCGCCTCCGAGTCTGCCTCCGGTTCCGCGGCGGACGCCCGGTCGCACGACGTCTGGGGCAAGGTCGAGGAGGCGGACCGGCCGTCCGCCGAGCCGGCGGCCGAGGACGTCCGGGTGGCGCCCGCGCCGGAGGCCGAGTCGCAGCAGTGGGAGGGCGACCTGTTCGACGAGGGCGCCGGGAACGAGCAGGGCGACGAGCGGTACGCCCCCGCCGTCCCCACCGGGGCCGGGCAGCCCGCCAAGCCGGGCAAGCCGAGCAGCGGCAACTGGCAGATGCCGGAGTGGATGGCGGACGAGGAGTCCGCCGACGCCAAGCTCGGCGGCTCGCCGGACGCGCCGCGCGACGTCCTGGACGACGGCGGCGGCCGCTCCCGGCTGGTGCTGTTCGGCGGGATCGGGCTGCTGGTCGTCGCGCTGATCGCGGCCGCGGCGGTGTTCCTGCTGAAGGGCGGCGGCGACGAGCCTGCGGAGGCGGACGGGAACGCGGGCCGGACGGCGGAGCAGTCCGAGGCGCCGCAGGTGGAGCTGCCGCCGGACAAGCCGCTCGGGACGTTCGGCGGCCGGCCGAGCCGGGTCGGCGGGCAGGTCGCCGACGCGCATTCCGGGCTGTCGTACCCGCAGATGGCCGCCCCCTGGAAGGTGCCCACGAAGCAGAACGGGCTGGGCACGGCGGGCTGGTCCGGGCAGCAGATCCTGGTGACGGAGAACCGGGCCGGGCAGATCTGGTACGGCCAGCTGCTCACCGGCACGCTGCACCCGAGCATGCAGGCCGCCTACCAGGGGCCGGAGAGCGTGAAGAACGCCACCGCGCTGGTCGCGCAGAGCTACGAGGCGCAGTACTACGCGTTCCCGCACCAGACGAGGCCGCTGGCTTCGCAGGCCCTGAACGTGGGCGGGCGGCAGGGCTGGCTGATCGCCTCGTACCTGACCTACCAGCGCGAGGGCGTGCGGGCGACCGGCGAGGTCGTCGCCACCGCCGTGATCGACACCGGCCGCAAGACGCCCGCGGTGGTGTTCGCGTCGATGCCGAACACGCACAAGCAGATGTGGCCGGACGTCAACACGTTCTTCTCCGGCCTGAAGCTCGTGCCCTGACGCGCCCTGACAAACCGAATGACGTTCTAATAGGCTGTGGCCACTTCTAGAGAGGTGGAGCCATGGCGATCGGTTTGACGGAGGAGCACGAGGCACTGGCGGCGTCGGTGCGCGGGTTCGCCGAACGGAACATCACGGCGCAGGCCGTCCGCGATGGGGACGCCGCCGGTTTCTGGACGGCGCTCGCCGAGCAGGGCCTGCCGGGCCTGCACCTGCCGGAGGACGCCGGGGGCCAGGGCTTCGGACTCCTTGAGCAGGCCGTCGCGCTGGAGGAACTCGGCCGCGTCCTCGCCCCGGGGCCGTACGCGCCGACCGTCCTCGCGTCCGCGGCGCTGCACGCCGGTGGGGACGCGAAGCTCCTGCAGGGTTTGGCCGACGGGTCGCGCAAGGCCGCGGTGGGGCTGTCCGGAAGCCTCGATGTGGACGGCTCCAGCGTTTCCGGGACGGTGCAGCCCGTCCTGGGCGCACCGCTGGCCGACCTTTTCCTGCTTCCGGCGGGCGACCGCTGGGTCGTCCTTGAGCGGGACGAGGTCGTCGTCGGCGAACTGGAGTCCTTGGACGTCACCCGCCCAGTGGGATCCGTCACGGCCGACGGGGTGACCGCCCCGGACGAGCGTTTCCTTGACGGCGCCGACGTGCGGGCGCTCGCCGTCGTCCTCCTTGGGGCCGAGGCGTGCGGCGTGGCCGGACGCGCCCTGGACGACGCGGTCGCCTACGCCAAGATCCGCGAGCAGTTCGGCCGTCCCATCGGGCAGTTCCAGGGCATCAAGCACAAGTGCGCCCGCATGCTCATCGCGCTGGAGCGCGCCAGGGCGGCCGTATGGGACGCGGCGCGCGCGCTGGACGAGCCCCGGGAGCAGCGCGCCTACGCCCTCGGCGTCGCCGCCGCGCTGGCCGCCGACGCGGCCGTCACCTGCGCGGAGGGCAACATCCAGGTACACGGCGGCATCGGCTACACCTACGAGCACGACGCCCATCTCCTCTACCGGCGGGGCCTGACCCTGCGGGCGCTCCTCGGCCGGGCGAGCGGGCACCGCGCGGACGTGGCGGCCCTGGCCGTCGCGGGCGTGCGCCGCCCGATGAGCGTGGACCTGCCCGAGGAGGCGGAGCCGGTGCGCGAGGAGATCCGCGCCCGCGTCGCCGAACTCGCCGCGATGGACCCGCTGACGCAGCGCGCAGCGATGGCGGAGGGCGGCTGGGTGACCCCGCACCTGCCTAAGCCGTGGGGCAGGGACGCCTCGCCGCTGGAGCAGATCGTCATCCAGCAGGAGCTGAAGGCGGCCAAGGTGCGCCCGGTGCCGCTGATGATCGCGGGCTGGGTCGTCCCGTCGCTGGTGCAGTACGGGACGCCGGAGCAGCAGGAGCGGTTCCTGCCGCCCACGCTGCGCGGCGAGATCATCTGGTGCCAGTTGTTCTCCGAGCCGGGCGCGGGCTCCGACCTGGCGGGGCTGCGCACCCGCGCCGAGCGCGTCGAGGGCGGCTGGAGCATCAGCGGCCAGAAGATCTGGACGTCGCTGGCCCGCGACTCGCAGTGGGGCATCTGCATCGCCCGCACCGACCCCGACCGGCCCAAGCACGACGGGATCACGTACTTCCTGGTGGACATGGCCTCGCCGGGCATCGAGATCCGGCCGCTGCGGGAGTGCACCGGCGACGCCGTGTTCAACGAGGTGTTCCTGGACAACGTCTTCGTCCCCGACGACCTCGTGGTCGGGCCCGTCAACGCCGGCTGGCGCGTCGCCCGCACGACCCTGGCGAACGAGCGCGTCGGCCTGACCAGCAGCTTCCAGCTCGGCGGGGACCTGCCCAAGCTGCTCGACCTCGCCGCCGGGCTGGGCCTGGCCGACGACCCGGTCGTCCGCGACGGGCTCGGCCGGCTCGCCTGCGACGAGCACTCGTTCAACCTCCTCGGGCTGCGGGCCACGCTGAAGCAGCTCTCGGGCACGGACCCGGGCGCGACGGCGAACGTCCGGAAGCTGGTGGCGATGGAGCACGGCCAGCAGGTCACCGAGTTCGGGTTCACGCTCCTCGGCGAGGAGGGCGCCCTGACCGGCGGCTGGAAGAGCGACCTGCGCGCCCGCTGGACCCGCTACCTGCTCGCGTCCCGCGCGATGAGCATCGGCGGTGGCACCACCGAGGTGAACCTCAACGTGATCGGTGAGCGGATCCTCGGCCTCCCGCGCGATCCGGAACCGGCGGGATGACCGGGATGTCTCCCGGCGGCGCGCACGTGGGGTAGCGTCCTGGCGGGCATGAGGGAGCGGACTGCTTGAACGGGCGGGCACGGCATCTGGTGGCCGCGCTGACCGGGCTGGGGCTCGGGCTCGCGGCGCTGGGGCCGGGGCTCGCGCCCGGGTTCGTGCTGTCGTACGACATGGTGTTCGTGCCCGACCCCGCGTTCACCGCGCTGACGTTCGGGCTGACCGGGATCGTTCCGCGGCACGTGCCGAGCGACGCGTTCGCGACCGCGCTCGCGACCGTCCTCCCGGCGGACGCGGCGCAGAAGCTCATCCTGCTCGCGATCTTCGTGATGGCGTGCACGGCGGCGGCGTCGCTCGTCCCGACGACCCGGCTCCCGCCGCGCCTGGCGGCCGGGGTCTGCTACGCCTGGAACCCGTTCGTCGCCGAGCGGCTGCTGCTCGGCCAGTGGGCGCTCCTGCTCGGTTACGCCGCACTGCCATGGGTGGTCGCCGCCGCCGCGGGGCTGCACGATCCGGGCGGGGGCAGGCGGCTCGTCCGGTCCCTGCTACCGGCGGCCATCGGCGGGTTCGCGGCGCTGGCCGTTTCCGGCCTGACGGCGCTCGCCGTCGCCGTGGTGGCCCGCGGGCACGCCGGGGTCCGGGGCAGGTCGGTGGCCGCGGCACGGGTCGTGGGCGCCGCGGGCGTGCTGAGCCTTCCGTGGCTGGTGCCGGGGCTGCTGCGTCCGGCCGGGGTGCCCGGGGACGGGTCGGCCGTCGGCCTGTTCGCCGCGCGGGCCGACACGCCGTTCGGGACGCTCGGCAGCCTGTTCCTGCTGGGCGGCGTGTGGAACGGCGAGACGGTGCCGGACGGCTACGGAGCCCCGGTGACCGCGACGTTCTGGCTGCTCGTGGTGGTCGCGGCGCTGGCGGCCTACTGGAAGTGGTGCCGGGAGCCCAGGTGGCGGCGCGGCCTGGCCGCGGCTGCGGTGGCCGGGTTCGCGGTGGCGGCGCTCGGGGCGGTCGCCGCACCGGTCCTGGAGGGCGTGATCGGCCTCTGGTCGGGGTTCGCGGTCTTCCGGGACGGTCAGCAGTACGTGGCGCCGCTGGCCGTCGCGGTCGCGGTCGGGCTCGGGGCGGCCGCCGACCGGGCCGCGGAGGCGCGGCTGCCGGGCGTCGCCGCCGCCGCGATGGCCGTGCCGGTGATCCTGCTGCCGACGCTCGCGTGGGGCGCGGCGGGGGAGCTGCGGGCCGTCCGCTACCCGGACGACTGGGCGCGGGCCAGGCAGATCATCCACGCGGACCCGGCCGAGGGGGACGTCCTGGTGCTGCCCTGGGCGTCGTACCGGAGCTACCCCTGGAACCACGGGCGGCGCGTCCTCGACCCGCTGCCCCGCTACCTGCACCGCCGGGTCGTCGTGGACGACGCCGTCAGCGTCGGCACCACCGGGGGGACCACGACCGTCGCGCCGGAGGACCCGCGGGCCGTCCGGCTGGCGCCCGCCGCCCGCTCCGGTGCCCCTCCCGTGGCCGTGCTGCGCGCCGAGGGGATCCGGTACGTCGTCGTCGACGCCGAGATCGGGTCGCAGCGTCCGGCCGGCCCCGCCGTCGAGGTGCTGCGCGGCCCCGACCTGGCCGTCTACCGGATCGACGGGGCCGCCGCGGCCCCGGGGGACGGTGTGCCGGTGGTGCCGGTCGTGCTGGGGTGGGTCATCGCGAGTCTGGTGGTTTTCTGGTCATTCCTGGCGTCAGGTACTACTCTGAGCCAACCATTACTCAGCAGTATCAAACCCCGCCGCAGACCCCCTCGTAGAAGGACCCCCTGATGCGCATCGCCATCGCCGCAGTGGTCGGCGTCCTGCTCGCCGCCGGAGCGTCGCTCGGCACGGTCCAGCTCGTGGAATCCTCCCAGAAGGACCCCGTCATCAAGCCGCTGTACAACTACGGCTCCCGCTGACGCGCAGGCCCCGATGCTGACGTGTAGGCCCTGATGGGCGGGCACTTGGGGATTCGGCGCGACGGCTCCCCCCTCCTGGAGATCGTCGTCCCCGCCTACAACGAGGCCGACCGGCTTCCGGAGGGGCTCGGCCTGCTCTGCGCCAAGCTCGCCGAGCTCCAGGTGCGCGCGGAGGTCATCGTCGTCGACAACGCCAGCACCGACGGCACCGGCGACATCGTCCGGGCCTGGGAGGGGCCGGTGCCCGTGCGGGCGGTGCACTGCGAGCGCCGGGGCAAGGGAGCGGCGGTCCGCGCGGGACTGCTGGAGACGCGCGCTCCGTATGTGGGATTCATGGACGCCGATATGGCAACAGACCTCGCCGCGCTGGACGAAGCCATCGTCCTGCTGCGCGAGGGCCGCCCGGTCGTGGTCGGGTCAAGGCGCCACGGTCGGTCGGTCGTCCAAGGATACGCCGTGCCCCTGCGGCGGCTCGGTGCCATCGCGTTCAACCGCGCCGTCCGCGATCTCGTGGGCGGCATCGCCGACACGCAGTGCGGGTTCAAGTTCTTCGAGGGGCCGCTGGCGCGCGCGGCGGCGGCGGACCTGCGGACCGACGGCTTCTCGTTCGACGTCGAGCTGCTCGCCCACTGCGTGCGGCGGGGCGCGTCGGTGACGGCGATCCCGGTGGTGTGGCGCGACCGCCCCGGCTCGACGTTCTCGGTCCGGCGGCACTCGCTGCAGTGCCTGCTCGACCTGGCGCGGATCCGCGCGCGCGCCGGGATCCGGTTGCCCGCCGTGCCCGCGGCGCCGACCGTCCCGGTCGTGCCCGTCCGGGCGATGTTCGCGGACGCGAAGGCGGAACCGATCATCCTGGACAACGGCCTGCCGTCGACGCCCACCGCACAGTCGGGATGAACGCGGACTCCCCGGACCCTGGCACGACCTCCGCGAGACTCCGGCTGGCGGTCGTCAACTGGCGGGATCCGTGGCATCCCGCCGCGGGCGGCGCCGAACGGTACGCGTGGGAGCTCGCGCGCAGGTTCGCCGCGGACGGCTCCCGCGTCCACTACGTCACGTCCCGGGCGCCGGGGCAGCGGCGCCGCGAGCGCGTCGAGGACGTGGAGTTCGTGCGGCTCGGCGGCCGGTTCACCGTCTACCCGCTCGTCCTGCTGTGGCTGCTGGCCCGCCGGTTCAGCCTGCCGGCACGCAGGCGAGGCCGCTCGCTCGACGCGCGTTCGTTCGACATGCGTTCGTTCGACGCGCGTTCGTTCGACGCGGTCATCGACTGCCAGAACGGCATCCCCTTCTTCACCCCGTGGGTCGTCCCGCGCCGTGTGCGGGTGGTCTGCGTCGTCCACCATGTGCACGACGCCCAGTTCGACCTGTACTTCCCGCGGTGGCTGGCCTGGCTCGGCCGCGTGCTGGAGGGGCCGGTGAGCCGCTGGACGTACCGGCGGCACGCGTTCGCCGTCGTCTCACCGTCCACGCTGCGCGCGGTGCGGGAACGGCTCGGCTGGACGGGGCCGGCGCACGTCGTCCCCAACGGGACCGCGGTCGCCGAACCCGGCGCGGCGCCCGCCGAGCCCGCCGGAGATCCGGACCTGGTCTGCGTGACGCGGCTCGTCCCGCACAAGCGCCTCGGCCTCCTCCTCGACCTCGCGGAGCGGCTCGCGGAGACCCGCCCGGGGCTGCGGCTGCACGTCGTCGGGGACGGGCCGGAGGCACCCGCGCTGGCCGCCGGGATCACCGAGCGGGGCCTGGACGGCGTCGTCATCGCGCACGGCTACGTGGCGGAGGAGGCCAAGGCCGCCCTCGTCGCCCGCGCCGACCTGCACCTCAGCACGTCGCAGGGCGAGGGCTGGGGCCTCAGCGTCATCGAGGCCGCCGCGCTCGGCGTCCCGACCGTCGCGCACGATGTGGACGGGCTGCGCGACGCCGTCCGCGACACGGTCACCGGATGGCTCGTCCACCCCGGCGACGACCAGGCCGACGTCGTCGAAAGGGCTCTCAAGGAGCTCGGCGACCCCGCGCGCCGCGCGGAGATCGCCGCCGCCTGCCGGGAGTGGGCGGGGGAGTTCGACTGGGCGCGGACGGCCGACCGGATGCGCGGCCTCCTCACCGCCGCGACCCTGCCGGGGGATGAGCCCGCACCCGCGGGCCGGCGGTACGGTGACGGGCACCCAGGCTGACAATTCGGGCACGGGCATTCCAAGCACGGGCATTCCGGGCACGGGCACGGGCGGAGAGGGGCGGAGCGCGAGCATGGCCGTGGGAGAGGCGAACCCGCCTCGCGCCGGCGCGCCCCGGCGGCCCGGCCCCGGCGGGCCGCCGGGCGGCGCGGACATCGGCGAGCGGCTGCGGGAGCGGCTGCGCGTCCTGGCGTGCTGCCTGACGCTCGTCGCGATCGCGTTCAGCACCCGGCCCGGCGAGATCCTCGCCGACACCAAGATCGACATGGCGGTGAACCCGCTCGGGTTCCTCGGCCGCGCCCTGCACCTGTGGGACCCGGAGCAGTTCGGCCAGCTGCAGAACCAGGCCGTCGGCTACCTGTTCCCGATGGGCCCGTTCTTCGCGCTCGGCGACGTGGCCGGGATGCCCGCGTGGATCACGCAGCGGCTCTGGACGTCGCTGCTGCTGTGCCTGGCGTTCGTCGGGACCTACCGGCTGGCCGGGCGGCTCGGCCTCGGCGGTTCCGGCGCCGCGTCGGCCGTCCCGCGCATGTTCGCCGGGATGGCCTACGCGCTCGCCCCGAGCGGGCTCGCGACGCTCGGGCAGATCTCCTCGGAGTACATGCCGGTCGCGATGCTGCCGTGGATCGTCCTGCCGCTGGTCGGCGCGGCGTCCGGGGAGAGC
>NZ_SMKM01000268.1 GCF_004348665.1 Actinomadura sp. GC306
GCTTTATGTGCTTTCGCGGCCCGAGTATGCCGAGCACGTGCTGGTGGCCAATCAAGCCAACTACGTCAAGGCGTTCACCTATCGGCCGTTGCGGGCGGTGCTCGGCGAAGGGCTGCTCACCAGCGAGGGGGAGACGTGGCGGCGGCATCGGCGGGTGGTGCAGCCGGTGTTCGCGCAGCGGCACGTGGTCGGGTTCGCGCCGCGGATCGTTGAGACGGCCGTGGCGGCCGTGGAGCGGTGGCCGGACGGGGTGATGCTCGACGCGGCCGGGGAACTGCGGCGGATGACGTTGGACATCGTCGGGCGCGCCCTGTTCGGCAGTGCGCTCGCGGGGGAGTCCGCGCAGACCGGACGTTCCCTGGAGTTCCTCCAGCGCGGTGCTGTCGCGGGGACCTTCGTGCCCGTGCTTGCTAAGCGGGGCGTCTATCAGCGTGTGCCGGGGCTTGGGGGCGCGCTTGGGCAACTGGACGGGCTGGTGCAGCGGGTCATCAAAGGCCCCTCCGGTGGGGAGCTCCTCCAGTTGCTCAAGGAGCGCGGCGAGTTCACCGAGGCCGAGCTCCACGACGAGGTGCTGACGCTGTTGCTGGCGGGGCACGAGACCACGGCTGCCTCACTGGCGTGGACGTTCGTCCTTCTGTCTCGGTATCCGGCGGCGCGTGAGCGGCTGGAGCAGGAAGTGGACGAGGTGCTCGGGGGGAGGGAGCCCCGCGCCGAGGACGTTGAGCGGCTGCCCTGGACGAAGGCCGTCCTCGAAGAAGCGATGCGGCTCTACCCGCCGGCATGGACGATCGAGCGTGATGCCCTGGAAGAGGACGACGTCGCCGGGGTCCGGGTTCCGGCGGGGGCGACGATCGCTGTCCCGCCCTATCTGCTGCACAGGAACGTGGAGATCTGGCCCAACCCGGAGGGGTTCCAGCCTGAGCGGTTCATGGGGGAGACACAGCGTTCCCGGTATGCGTATCTGCCGTTCGGGGGTGGACGTCGCATCTGTGTGGGGGCCGGCTTCGCGATGCTGGAGGCCGTCCTCGTCCTCGCGGCCGTGAGCCGTACCCATCGGCTCGATCTGGCGCCCGGAATCGAGGTCCCGACGAGGGCGGAGATCACGCTGCGGCCGGCCGGTCCCGTGCCCATGCGGGTGACGCGGAGGGCGTGACCTGCGGAGTCATATGCTCCTGAGTGGGCACACGGTGGGCATGAACATCACAGGCATCATCAGCGCGATCGTCATCGGAGCGATCATCGGTGCGCTGGGGCGGCTGCTGCTGCCCGGTCGGCAGCCCATCGGCGTCATCCTGACCGTGCTCACCGGTATCGTCGCGGCGATCGTCGGGACGGCCATCGCGCAGTCGGTCGGCGTGAGCACGACGTCCGGGATCGACTGGATCGAGCTGGTATTCCAGGTCGGGCTGGCCGTGCTCGGTGTCGCGATCGTCGCGGCGCTGAGAGGGCGCGGCAAGAACCGCCGCGTCGAACGCTGACGACTAGGCGCGCTTCTCCGGCGTCCGGGAGCGGGACGGGGGAGGCGGAACAGGTCGCCCAGGCGGGACAGGACGTCCCTGCCGCCGGTCGCGGTGGCCGCCTCCCTGGCGATCAGTTCGGCGAGCGTCGACTGCCCGGCGGCAGGGCGAGGAACGCCTGTTCATCCATGGTGATGACGGCGTCGAGAGGCTGTGCTGGGCGCTGCGGCATCTCGATCGTGCCGTCGTCCACGCGGGCCTGAAGGGTCTCGTCGCCCGATGCGGAACTCGTGGACGGCGTGGAGTCCGGCCGCGGCCTCGGGGACGGAGCATGACTTGAGCCCAAACTCCGATGCGCAGGGGGTGCGGGCGTAGGCATGGGGCGAGCCGGGCCGCCTCGGCTGGGTCTCGGCCATGCCGAACGCGTCCGGGGGCGGTGCGGGATGTACGTGCCGTCCGACCAGGAACGGACGACTTCGACGATAGAAGTCGGGCGCCAGCGTGAACAGGCTGAGCCGTCTGGTCCGGCCCATCCGTCCAGTAGGACGATGTGGGTTGTGCGTCGGCGGCTTTCCGTGCGGCGAGTCCCGCGTAGCTGTGCCCTACTGGGACGACCTCGTCGGACGCGACGTCCAGGGCGTTGATGACGTCGTCCACGTGTTCGCGTAAACCGACGTCACCGTTGCGCAGCCGGGAGACGATGGTTTGCGCAGCGGCCCGGTGAAGGAATGGTGTCCCGCTCTCCCAGGCCCATGGGTCGTGTCAGGCGCCGTGGACGAGCACGTACTACGGTCCCCCCAGACGTCGTGGGCTGCGACCGGTAGCACGCTGGTCAAGCCCTGGTCGTTCCGTGTGTACGGCACCGGGTTCCAGTATTCGCCGTCCCAGTGGGCCACCGCAGGGGCGAAGTCGGGGCCGACCCCACCCACGACCCTATGCGTCGTGGCCGTCCGTGCCTGCACGTCCATGACGAAGGACATTCCCGTGCCGTGGCTGGGCTCCCAGTCATCCCCCGTCCGGCGGAACAGCGGCGTGTCGGCGTTGGACGTGGCCAGCAACGTTCCGGCCGTTCCCGAGAACACGTGGAACCGACTGTCGATCGGCGCCTCGACCTCGGTGAAGCAGTCCGGATGTGGCGGCGCCGGAGTGCGCCCGGAGTTCTCTATCCACATCTCGCCAAATGCTGGTCGCGGACGCTGAAACTTTGCTCTCATAGAGCAATCGATCAATAGCGGAGAGTCATGTCCGACCGGGGGGTCAGCTGATGTGGGACTCGGAGGTCACGGGGCGCCGGGGGAGCGAACCCGCACCATATGCGTCCATAGCGGGATACGAACGGTTTCAACTGCTCAAGGGGAGGGTCCGGCGGGCCGCACTGCTCGTCGGCACGGTGTTCCTGGGGTGGTACTTCGTCTATGTCGGCCTGTCCGCGTTCGCCCGGGACTTCATGGCGCGGCCGGTGTTCGGCCACGTCAACGTCGCGCTGCTGCTCGGCGTCCTGCAGGTGCTGTCGACGTTCACGCTGGCCTGGGCGTACGTGGCGTACGCGCGCCGGCGCCTCGACCCGCTGGCCGGTGAGCTGCGGTGATCGAGCACCACGGGGTGGCGCTGGCGGTCTTCGCCACGCTCATCGTGCTCACGCTGGGCATCACGGTGTGGGCGCGGGCCAACACCCGGGGCGCCGACGACTTCTACGCCGGCGGGCGGACGTTCTCCGGCCCGCAGAACGGCATCGCGCTGGCGGGCGACTACATGTCGGCGGCGTCGTTCCTCGGCATCGCCGGGATCATTGCGCTGTCCGGCTACGACGGCTTCCTGTACTCGATCGGCTTCCTGGTGGCGTGGCTGCTCGCGCTGCTGCTGGTCGAGATGATGCGCAACGCGGGCCGGTTCACGATGGCGGACGTGCTGTCGGTGCGCGTCCGGCATCAGGCCCCGGTCCGCCGGGCGGCCGTCGTCTCGACCGTGACCGTGTCGGTGTTCTACCTGCTCGCGCAGATGGTCGGGGCCGGCGCGCTCGTGTCGCTGCTGCTCGGCATCCACAGCGGCGAGCGGTTCCTCATGATGTCCGCGGGCAGCGCCCGGACGGTGACGATCGTCGTGGTCGGCGCGCTCATGATCTGCTACGTGGCGTTCGGCGGGATGAAGGCCACCACCTGGCTGCAGATCATCAAGACGGCCCTGCTGCTCGCCGGTTCGGTCGTGTTGACGGTGCTGGTCCTCGGCCGGTTCGGGTTCGACGTCAGTAGCATGCTCGGCTCCGCCGCCGGGTCGAGTGGGCAGGGCGAGGCGTTCCTGCGGCCGGGCTTACGGTACGGGCAGGACGTCCCCGGCGACGCTTACCGGACGATCGTCAACAAGCTCGACTTCATCAGCCTCGCCGCCGCGCTGGTACTCGGCACGGTCGGGCTCCCGCACATCGTCAACCGCTTCTTCGCCGTCCCGGACGGCCGCGCCGCCCGCACGTCGGTGTCGTGGGCGATCGGGCTCGTCGGCGCGTTCTACCTGATGACGCTGGCGCTCGGCTTCGGTGCGGCGGCGCTGGTCGGCCGGGACGAGATCGCCGCGCAGGACCCGTCCGGCAACACCGCGGTGCCGCAGCTCGCACAGGTCGCCGGCGAGCACGTCGGCGGGCATCTCGGCGGCGACCTCATGCTGGCGTTCATCGGCGCGGTGGCGTTCGCGACGATCCTCGCCGTGGTGTCCGGGCTGGTACTGGCGTCGTCGACGTCGCTGGCGCACGACTACTTCGGCCAGGTGCTGATGTTCGGACGGCCGCGCGAGTCGCAGGAGGTTACGGTGGCCCGGTTCGCGGCGTTCTTCGTCGGTGCGCTGGCCATCGCGCTCGCGGTCGTCTGCCGGAACCTGAACGTGGCGTTCCTGGTGGCGCTGGCTTTCGCGATGGCGGCCGCGGCGAACCTCCCGGCGATCGTGCTGTCGCTGTTCTGGCGGCGGTTCACCTCGTCCGGGGTCGTCGCCGGAATCTACGGCGGGCTGGGCAGTTCCCTGGTGCTGGTGTTCTTCTCGCCGGTCGTGTCCGGAAAGACCGATCCGGTGACGGGCGAGAGCCTGTCGCTGTTCCCGGCCGGCGTCGACTTCCAGGTCTTCCCGCTGGAGAACCCCGGCCTCGTCTCGATCCCGATCGGGTTCGCGTGCGCGGTCGCCGGGACGCTGCTCGGCCGGGAGCGTCCCGACCAGGAGCGCTACGACGACCTGTCGGTGCGAGCCCTCACAGGGGCGGGCTCACACTGATCCGCGGATGCGCTGATCCGCGGATGATCCGCGGATGCGCTGACCCGCCGGCGCGCTGACCCGCCGGCGCGCTGATCCGCCAGCGCGCTGATCCGCTGACGCGCTGACCCAGCGACGCACTGACCCACCGACGCGCTGACGCGCTGACCGTCGCGTGCCGCTGCCGTGCCGTCCGGGCACAGGCGTCCGGGCGGCGGTGTGCAGGGGTGAAAGCGTGCCGGGGTGGGCGGGCTCGCATCAAGGGCGCTGACGCCCTGACGCTCTGGCGCGATGATCGTCGCATGCCGGTGCGGTGCCGTCCCGGCACGCCCGCCCGGGCGGCGGTGTGCCGGTGTGAAGGCGTGCCGGTGTGCAGGCGGGCTCGCATTCAGGGCGCTGACGTCGTGGTGCGGTGACGGTCCGGTGACCGTCGCGTGACGGTGCGATACCGGTCGGGTGCCCTGCCCCGGGCGGCGGCGTGCCGGTGCGGGGGCGGGTGCCGCGGGGCGGCTAGCATGGCGTGCCAACGCCGGTTACCAGCGGGTATCGCGGCGGCCGGTGGGGGCCGGCCGCGGCGGTGGCGCGCGGGATCGCGGACGATCGG
Organism: Actinomadura sp. GC306; assembly: GCF_004348665.1. Lineage (GTDB taxonomy): Bacteria > Actinomycetota > Actinomycetes > Streptosporangiales > Streptosporangiaceae > Spirillospora. The sequence goes on from NZ_SMKM01000268.1 coordinate 5,293, forward strand.
GGCACCCCGTCCCGGACGTGCCCCGATGCGCCGAGTGCCCGGGCGACGACCGGTTCGCGTGGCAGAATGTCAACCCGTCGTGCAGCGGCGGTCTGCCGGGGAGGGAGGTGCGGCGGCGTGTCCGGAGCCGGTCGACGCCGTCCAGCCCGAGCCCGCCCGGCGACCCGGCTCGGCGCCCGGACGACCGCGGCCCTCACCGTCCTCACGCTCGGCGCGGCCGTGGTCGTGCCCGCGCAGGCGATGGCGGGACGGCCGGCCGACCCGCCCCCGCGCGGCGCCGCCACCGGCATGCTCGTCGGCGCGCCCACCGACCAGATCCGCGACCGCGAATGGCACCTGGAGGCGTTGCGCACCCAGCGGGCGTGGCGCTACTCCAAGGGACGCGGCGTCACGGTCGCCGTCCTCGACACCGGCGTCGACAAGAACCACCCCGACCTCACCGGCCAGGTCATCAACGGGCCCGATCTCACCGGCGGGGTGCGGGCCCCCGGCAGCCGCTACTGGGGCCTGCACGGGACGTCGATGGCGAGCATCATCGCCGGGCACGGCCACGGCCCGGGGCTGACGCAGGGGATGATGGGCGTCGCACCGCAGAGCACCATCCTGTCCATCCGCGTCACGCTGGAGAACGACGACCCGCTGCGCCGCGACAACGGGCAGCCGGACGCGGCCGGCGAGCGCGACGCCGTCGCCGAGGGCATCCGCTACGCCGTCGACCACGGCGCCGAGATCGTCAACATGTCGCTCGGCGGCGGCCGGCAGTTCTACAACGGCACCAAGTCCCAGGAGAGCGCGATCAAGTACGCCCTCGGCAAGGGCGTCGTGCTGATCGCGTCCGCGGGCAACGACGGCTCGGGCGCCAACCGCAAGAACTTCCCCGCCGCCTACCCCGGAGTGATCGCCGTCGGCGCGCTCGACCGCCGGCTGCGGCTCTGGCAGGACAGCAACAGGCGCTCCCACGCCTCCGTGTGCGCGCCTGGCGTGGACATCGTCAGCGCCGACGCCAGCAACGGCTACGTCGTCGGGACGGGCACCAGCGCCTCGTCGGCGATGGTCGCCGGCGTCGCCGCCCTCGTCCGGTCCCGGTACCCGCGGCTGACCCCCGACGAGGTCCGGCAGGCGCTGGTCCAGGGGTCGCCCGCCCGGCCCGGCCAGCCGACCGGCTCGACCGCCTGCCGCGGGACGGTCGACGCGCTGCGGACGCTCTACGCCGCGCACGCGATCAACAAGACGTCCAGCGGGCCGGTGCAGACGCCGCCGCCCCCGGCGTCGCCCGAGCCGGTGGCCGACAACGCCGTCGAGGAGACCGGCATCCTGCTTCCGCTGGTGCTGGGCGGCGGCGCGGTGCTGGTCGTCATCGGGCTGGTGCTCGGCTGGCGCCAGCGGCGCCGCCCGGAGGACGACACCGACGAGACGGACATCGTGTCCGACTACGGGCTGCCGGCCGCCGCGCCCGCCGCGCCCGCCGCGCCTCCGCCCACTCCCGTGGCCGCGCCGGGCCCCGCCGCGCCGACCGGAGTCGCGCCGGTCAACGCGCCGCTCTGGCAGAGCACCGACGTCTTCCAGGGGCCCTCGGCCGTCCCCGGCCAGGCGTCCCCGGACGGTACGCCCGGCGAACCCGAGGTGTGGGACGAGCCGTCCGAGCCCGATGTTGTCGGACGGTGGAGCAACGCCGCCGCGGACGACCCGCCCGGCGAGCCGTGGGGTGGCAGCCCGTCGCCGCTCGACACCGCGCCCCTGGACCCCTCCTGGGGCACGCCCTCGGCCACAGGAGGCTGGTTCGACCGCGAGTCGCCGCAGCCTGAGCCGGACCCGGTCGAGCCGGAGCAGCCGTCCGCCCTGCCGCACAAGCTGCGCCCGTTCGAACCGGGCGAGTTCGCGACGAACGGCGGCGGCACCGGCAACGGGCACAAGAACGGTCATGACGCCGGGAACGGCCACCGGGACGGCGGTGTGAACGGAAGCAACGGCGCGAGCCTCAACGGTTCCGGACCCACCGGCGGGCAGGAGGAGGACGACGCGCCCGGCCTCAATGACGAAGAGTGGGAGGCGTTCCGGCGCAGCACCCTGGACGCTCCGGAGACCCCTCAGGCGCCCGCAGACGGGTGGGCGACCGGCGCCCTGCCCGAGTCGCCACCCGCCGAACCCGGCCGATCACGCGGCCCCGCCGACCAGCCGGACGGCGACCAGCACATCCGGCGTACCCGCCCCTCCGACGACGAGGACTACCGCCCGCCCTGGTGGTGACGAGCCTCTCTGAACGCCCAGCGAGCCCGGACGTCCATCGGCGCGGACAGCGCCCGCCCTGGTGGCGTCACGGCCCACAGGGACCGCCTCGGTGAGCCGGATGTCCGTCGGCGTGGGCGGCGTCCGGGCTGGTGGTCGCCGGCCGCCGGGGAGCGCTGCGGTGAGGTGGGTGTTCGGCTGGCCGGACGGTGTTCGGTCCGGGGTACTTCGGTGGGCGTAGTGGGGGAGTCTCCGGCTGGGCGATGTGGGGGGCCGTGCCCGTCGCGGAGCATCGACGTATCCGCACACAGGAGGTCGATGAACGATGCTGACGACGTTGATCACGCAGCTCGGGCCGGGTGGGTGGCACGACGGCGGGGACGCTCCCGCGTACTGGCCGGTCTTCCCGATCGCCATCGGGCTGTTCTGGCTGGCCGTGCTGGGCGCGGCGTTCTACCTGATCCGCCGCCGGATGACCGGCACGGCTGCGGTGGCCGACCCGATGGGCAAGGCGCGGTCGGTCCTGGCCGAGCGGTTCGCCCGCGGGGAGATCGACGAGGACGAGTACCTGCGGCGGGCGGCGACTCTCCGCAACGGCGACTGACCGCCACCCGGGGGCGTTCATGTGCGGCGTGTTGCCCTTGAGAGCCCGCCCTTAATGGCAACACGCCGCAAGTCAGCGGAGGCTAGTCGGCGGCGGCTTCCTTGAAGATTCTCTCGATGCCGTCCTGGTAGCGGGGGGTGTGGGCGGCGGCCTCGGTGAAGCGGGTCAGGAGGCGGGCGAACTCGGCGCGCTCGTCGGCGGTCCAGCCCGCCATGAGGTCGTTGAGGTAGGCGCGGCGGAAACGGTCGGCGACCTGCTTGACGCGCTGGCCCGCGTCGGTGAGGCCGAGGTTGGCGCGGCGCGCGTCGACGGGGGACGGGCGGCGCGACAGCAGCCCGGCGTCGATGGCGTGCCCGACCAGGCGGCTCGCGGTGGACGGGTCGATCTCCAGGCGCTCCGCGACCGCGCCGACCGTGACCTCGCGGGACGGGTCGCCCGCCTTCGCCTCGGCGGTGAGGGCGGCGACGGCGTTGACCACCATCAGGTTCGAGATCTGCAGCGGGCGCCCGCCGGTCGCGGCGGGCGTCTGCGCGCGGATCCGCTTCATGAGGTCCGGCTTGGCCCAGTACCGGCGGATCTGGAGCAGCGCCGCGCCGATGTCGGCGAGGGCGGGGTCGGTGGCCGCGTCGTACGGCTCCGGAGACGCGCCGGGCGCGTCTCCGGGCGTGTCCTGCCCGGTCGCGTCCCGTCCGCCCGGCCGCCGCGTGGCGGAGGTCTCCGTCGCCATTCGAGGTCTCCGTTTCCCGTGCCCGTCCGCTGCCTCCCGTATGCCGCACCTCCCACTCTAACGAATGTAGTGTGCATATGTTCGGGACAGCCGGGACGTGCGGTTCCCACGGGACACGCGGCGCTGGAGATCCCCTGGTGAAGGGGGATGTGATGCACTGAACCGCCGGCCGCCGTTCCCCGCGAACCGCCGGAACTTGTCGGCGCGGACGCGTAACATGACACCCGCCCGAACCCGGACGACCCGGGATCAGTAACCACAGAGGGGACCTGATGCGAGCGGCGAACGCCCCCGGTGACCCCCGCGGTTCCGTCCCCCCACAGGACACCAGCATGGACG
>NZ_SMKM01000269.1 GCF_004348665.1 Actinomadura sp. GC306
CTCGGGAGGCGCTCGCTCAGGCGAAGGCGGATGCGCTGAAGCGGGGCACGCTGCCCGGGCAGAACGGGAAGCGCAAGGGCGGCGGGCGGGTCGTCCGGGTGCGGGATCCTGGGCGCGGTGGCGATCCCAAGTTGTTCGGTGCGGCCATCCGCGACCTGATGGCGTCCCGCGGCTGGGAGCAGCGGGCGGCGGTCGGCGGCGTGTTCGGCAACTGGGCCGGCATCGTCGGCGCGGAACTCGCCGAGCACACCCGGCCGGAGCACTTCGAGGACGGTGAGCTCACCGTCACCGCCGACTCGACGACGTGGGCGACGCAGCTGCGTCTGCTGTCGTCCACTCTCGTGCGGCGGCTGAACGAGGAACTCGGGCACGGCACCGTCCGCCGGGTGAAGGTGGTCGGCCCGTCCTCCGGCCCGCGCCGGCCCGGTGCCTGGCGCGTCCGCTGAGCCGATGGAGCAGCCCGGGACCGCGCCCGCCGAACCGTTCCGGGGGTGTCCGGGCCGAGTGGGAACATCTGTTCGGGGAGCAGGAGGTGAGTTCAGCAGCCAGCGCCACGCAGGACAGAGAAGCCCCCGGGTCATATAGGGGGGTGTGGCTCCAGGGCCACTCGGCCGCCACACGCGCATACAGCGCTCTTGAGTGCCACTTTCCGCCTCGTGACCCGGTAGAATGAATTTGGTTCAGGATGCTGCGCCGCCGCCGGGCGCCCGGGGCTCTGGCCACCACGAACAGAGCACGACCGGGTGCCCTCATGTGTGTTACGGGGCACACCGCGCCTCCCTCGGGCGCGGAGCGGCAGACATCCCCGGCAGGAGGATCTCCTTTGGCGTACGACGCTAGTTCGATCACTGTCCTTGAAGGGCTTGAGGCGGTTCGCAAGCGCCCGGGCATGTACATCGGCTCGACCGGTGAGCGCGGCCTGCACCACCTCGTCTACGAGATCGTCGACAACGCGGTCGACGAGGCCCTCGCCGGCTACGCGGACGACATCCAGGTGACGCTGATGGCCGACGGCGGCGTCAGCGTCGGCGACAACGGCCGCGGCATCCCCGTGGGCGAGCACCCGGTGGAGAAGCGGCCGGCCATCGAGCTGGTGTTCACCACGCTGCACGCGGGCGGCAAGTTCGACGGCAAGTCCTATGCGGTCTCGGGCGGTCTGCACGGGGTCGGCTCGTCCGTGGTGAACGCGCTGTCCACCCGGATGGAGGCCGAGGTCCGCCGCAACGGCCACGTGTGGCGGCAGTCCTACACGTGGCGGGGCCCGGAGACCGAGCTCCGCCAGGGCGAGGAGACGGAGGAGACCGGCACCCTCATCACCTTCTGGCCGGACCCCGACATCTTCGAGACCCTCGAATGGAACTTCGAGACCCTCTCCCGCCGCATGCAGGAGATGGCGTTCCTCAACCGCGGCCTGGCCATCACCCTGCGCGACGAGCGTCCCGACTACATCAACGGTGAGCCGCACGTCGTCCGGTACCACTACGAAGGCGGCATCGAGGACTTCGTCCGCTACCTCAACGCGCGCAAGGACGCCGCCCACGAGTCGGTGGTGTACTTCGGCGACGACACGACCGGCATGTCGCTCGAAATCGCCATGCAGTGGAACTCGACCTACGCCGAGTCCGTGCACACCTTCGCCAACACGATCAACACGGCGGAGGGCGGCACGCACGAGGAGGGGTTCCGGGCGGCGCTGACGACGATCGTCAACCGGTACGCCCGCGACAAGGGCCTCTTGCGCGACAAGGACGACAACCTCACCGGCGAGGACGTCCGCGAGGGCCTCACCGCGATCATCTCGATCAAGCTGGCCGACCCCCAGTTCGAGGGGCAGACCAAGACGAAGCTCGGCAACACCGAGGCCAAGTCGTTCGTGCAGCGCGCCTGCAACGTCTACCTGCGCGACTGGTTCGAGGAGAACCCCGGCGAGGCCAAGGAGATCATCAACAAGGCGTCGCAGGCGGCGCGGGCGCGGGTGGCGGCGCGGCAGGCGCGCGACCTGACCCGCCGCAAGAGCCTGCTGGAGTCGACGGCGCTGCCCGGCAAGCTGTCGGACTGCCAGTCCACCGACCCGCGCAAGTCCGAGCTGTACATCGTCGAGGGCGACTCGGCCGGCGGCTCGGCGAAGGGCGGCCGCGACCCGCACTTCCAGGCGATCCTCCCGATCCGCGGCAAGATCCTGAACGTGGAGAAGGCACGGATCGACAAGATCCTGAAGAACGCCGAGGTGCAGGCGATCATCACGGCGCTCGGCACCGGCGTGCACGACGAGTTCGACATCGAGAAGCTCCGCTATCACAAGATCATCCTGATGTCGGACGCGGACGTCGACGGCCACCACATCAACACGCTGCTGCTGACGCTGCTGTTCCGGTTCATGAAGCCGCTGATCGAGGCCGGGCACGTCTACCTGTCCCAGCCTCCGCTCTACAAGATCAAGTGGGATGCGCGGGGGAACGAGGCCGACTACGCCTACTCCGACGCCGAACGCGACGCGATCATCGAGGCCGGGATGGCCGCCGGAAAGCGCGACCCCCGCCCCCGCGACCAGGTGCAGCGCTTCAAGGGCCTCGGCGAGATGAACGCCAACGAGCTGTGGGACACCACGATGGACCCCGACAACCGGGTCCTGCTGCAGGTCCAGCTCGACGACGCCGCGCAGGCCGACGAACTGTTCAGCGTGCTCATGGGCGAGGAGGTCGAGCCCCGCCGGGAGTTCATCCAGCGCAACGCCAAGGACGTGCGCTTCCTCGACATCTGACGTGCGGGCCCCGGCCGGGCTCCCAGCGGCCTGACTCCCAGCGGCGACCGCACGCGCATCCCACCGAGCAGAAAAGGTCTTCAGAGTGACGGACGTGACCACAGAGGGCGGCCACCCGGGCGAGCGGATAGAACCGGTCGACATCCAGGTCGAGATGCAGAAGAGCTACCTCGACTACGCGATGTCGGTCATCGTCGCACGCGCCCTGCCCGAGGTCCGCGACGGCCTCAAGCCCGTCCACCGCCGCGTCCTCTACGCGATGTACGACGGCGGGTACCGGCCCGACCGCGGCTACTTCAAATGCGCCCGCGTCGTCGGCGACGTCATGGGGAACTACCACCCGCACGGCGACTCCGCCATCTACGACGCCCTCGTCCGGCTGGCGCAGCCCTGGTCGATGCGGTACCCGCTGGTCGACGGCAACGGCAACTTCGGTTCGCGCGGCAACGACCCGGCCGCGGCGATGCGGTACACCGAGTGCCGCATGGCCCCCCTCGCGATGGAGCTCCTGCGCGACATCGACAAGGAGACCGTCGACTTCTCCCCCAACTACGACGGCCGCTCCCAGGAACCGGACGTCCTCCCGTCGCGGTACCCGAACTTGCTGGTCAACGGGTCCGCCGGCATCGCGGTCGGGATGGCGACGAACATCCCGCCGCACAACCTGCGCGAGGTCGCCGAGGGCGTCCGGTGGTACCTGGACAACTTCGGCACCTCCGACGAGGACCTGCTCGAAGCGCTGATCGAGCGGATCAAGGGTCCCGACTTCCCGACCGCCGGGCTCATCGTCGGCCGCAAGGGCATCGAGGAGGCGTACCGCACCGGCCGCGGGTCCATCACGATGCGGGCCGTCGTGGACATCGAGGAGATCCAGGGCCGCACCTGCCTCGTCGTGACCGAGCTGCCCTACCAGGTCAACCCGGACAACGTCGCCCTCAAGATCGCCGACCTGGTGAAGGACGGCAAGCTCGACGGCATCGCAGACGTCCGCGACGAGACGTCCGGCCGGACGGGGCAGCGCCTCGTCATCGTCCTCAAGCGGGACGCCGTCGCCAAGATCGTCCTCAACAACCTGTACAAGCAGACGCAGCTGCAGGAGACGTTCGGCGCGAACATGCTCGCGCTGGTCGACGGCGTGCCGCGCACCCTGCGCATCGACCAGTTCGTCCGGCACTGGGTCACGCACCAGGTGGACGTCATCGTCCGCCGCACCCGGTTCCTGCTCCGCAAGGCCGAGGAGCGCGCCCACATCCTGCGCGCCCTGCTCAAGGCCCTCGACCGCATCGACGAGGTCATCGCGCTCATCCGCCGCTCGCCGTCCGCGCAGGAGGCGCAGCGCGGCCTGATGGAGCTGCTGGAGATCGACGAGATCCAGGCGCAGGCCATCCTCGACATGCAGCTGCGCAAGCTCGCCGCGCTGGAGCGCCAGCAGATCACCGACGAGTACGACAGGCTCATGGCGGAGATCGCCGACTACAACGACATCCTGGCCTCGCCCGCGCGGCAGCGCCAGATCGTCGGCGACGAGCTCACCCCCATCGTCGAGAAGTTCGGCGACGAGCGCCGCACCGAGATCATCCCGTTCGACGGGGACGTGTCGTACGAGGACCTCATCGCCGAAGAGGACGTCGTCGTCACCATCACCCGCGGCGGCTACGCGAAGCGCACCAAGACCGACCTGTACCGGGCGCAGCGCCGCGGCGGCAAGGGCGTGCGCGGCGCGCAGCTCAAGCAGGACGACATCGTCGACCAGTTCTTCGTCACCACGACGCACCACTGGATCCTGTTCTTCACCAACAAGGGCCGCGTCTACCGCGCCAAGGCGTACGAACTGCCCGACGCCGGCCGCGACTCGCGCGGCCAGCACGTCGCGAACCTGCTGGCCTTCCAGCCGGACGAGCACATCGCCCAGGTCATGGACCTGCGCGACTACGAGGTGGCGCCCTACCTCGTCCTCGGCACGAAGAAGGGCCGCGTCAAGAAGACCGCCCTGCGCGACTTCGACTCGCCCCGCACCGGCGGCATCATCGCCATCAACCTCGTCGACGACGACGAGGTCATCGCGGCGCGGCTCGTCTCGTCCGACGACGACCTGCTGATGGTGTCCACCGGCGCCCAGGCGATCCGCTTCCGCGCCGACGACGAGTCGCTGCGGCCGATGGGACGCGCCACGTCCGGCGTCATCGGCATGCGCTTCGAGGAAAGCCAGGAAGTCCTCAACATGCTGGTCGTCCATGGCGGCTCCGGGGACGTCCTGGTCGCCACCCAGGGCGGCTACGCCAAGCGGACCCCCATCGACCAGTACCCCCTCCAGGGTCGTGGGGGTAAGGGTGTCCTCACCGCTAAGATCGTGGAATCGCGGGGGATGTTGGTAGGGGCCCTGATGGTGGGCCCGGACGACGAGGTGTTCGCGATGACGTCCAACGGGGGCGTCATCCGTACCACCGCCGCGGAGATCAAGCAGTCCGGCAGGCAGACCATGGGCGTCCGCCTGATGAACCTCGCGGACGGGGACAGCGTCGTGGCCATCGCGAGGAACGTAGAGTCCATCGTGGAGGACTCAGACGACGCCGAGGGGAGCGACGGTGGTGAGTGAGGCGCCCAGCCCCTCCCCTGGTACCGAGCCGACAGGCCAGGAGGACACGTGAGCACCGAGCCCGGCAAGAGCAAGGGCGTGCCCGGCGCCGGTGAGCCCGGCGCGGGCCGCCCCGGCGCCGGGGCCTCCGGCAAGAAGCCCGCCGACCCCGGCAAGAAGCCCGCCGCGAAGCCGAGCAAGACCGTGGCCGCCGCGTCCGCCAAGTCCGGCCGGGACGAGACGACCGTCGAGATCGACAAGGACGCCAAGGCGGCGAAGCCCGGCACGGAGGAGACGCGGAACGACCTCGCGCTCCCCAAGGACGAGGCGGAGTCACCCGCGCCGGAGATCGCCCCGGTGCAGGACAGCACCGAACCGCCGTCCAAGGACACGGACGCCAAGCCGGCCGAGAAGCCCGCCGCGGCGTCCGCGGAACGCGCCACGCCCGCAGCGTCCTCCTCGTCGTCGTCCTCCTCATCCGGTTCGGCGGGCTGGGCCAAGCCCGCCGAACCGTCCGCGTCGGTCTCCACAGAACGTACGCAGCAGTCCGCGAAGCCGTTCAACGCGGGCACCCCGTCGCCGGCCCCGGGCAGCTCGTCCAACGCCGCCGGCCCGCCCCCGGCCGCCGCGGCCAAACCGAGCCGCCCAGGCTTCGCCCGCGCGGCCCTCAAGGACCGCCTCACCCCGGCGACGTCGACCACCTCGGCCAAGCCCGCCGACGGCAAACCCGCGCGCAAGGCCCAGCTGCAACTCGCCCGCCTCGAACCGTGGTCGGTGATGAAGTTCAGCTTCGTCATGTCCGTCGTCTGCTTCGTCATCCTCCTCGTCGCCGTCATCGTCCTCTACACGATCCTGTCCGCCCTCGGCGTCTTCGACGCCCTCAGCGACACGATCAACAGCCTCACCCGCGAACAGGGCGAGACCACCGGAACCGTCGACGCCGGCAGCTGGTTCTCCTTCTTCCGGATCTTCGGCTACACCGTCCTCGTCGGCGCCCTCAACGTCCTCCTCATCACCGCCCTCTCCACGGTCGGCTCCGTCATCTACAACCTCGCCGCCGACCTCGTCGGCGGCGTCGAGGTGACCCTCAAGGAGGCCGAGTAACCGATTTCCGGTTGCCCCGCCAGATGGGGTAACCTCTCGTTGCGCCGCCAGAACCAGCGGCACAACCCGGGCCTATAGCTCAGTCGGTTAGAGCGCATCCCTGATAAGGATGAGGCCGGTGGTTCAAGTCCACCTAGGCCCACTTCGGAGTTGGGAGTGGCATGCCTGCCGAAAGCGCAGGCGGTCACTCCTTCGTCATGTTGACCCGGGGGGCGACCCCCGGACCCCCGATGTGGGGGCTCCGCCCCCACGCCCCCTCCCGGTTGCGGTCGTGGGGCGCGGTTGCGTTGACGCGGGGCTGATGTCGTGAGGCTCCGCCCCTACACCCCCGTCCGGCTCGCGGTTCCGAATAGTGCGGGGCTGGTGTCACTGAGGAGGCCTCCGCTCTGGTTGCGATCCGTGCACAAGATCGGTCCCTACGGGGCTGATGCGGTGGGCTTCGCCCTTCCCCTTGGTTGCCGCTGTGGCTCACGGGTCTGATCTCGCGGAGTTCCCCACTCTCCGTCTCAGTCGCGGCATCGGATCAAAGACATGTTCGTGCGCTGTCACGGAGAGGTCGCCCCTACTCCGGGGCGCGGTACCCCCTCAGCGTCCTGTGGCGGGCTGGTGAGGTCGCGCGCTCCAGGAGGCCATCACCGGCACGCGCGCCGTGAAGGTGGTCGTCACCTACAGCGGAAGAGCGACTCGCGCTCGGCGCGTATGCGGCACAGGCAGTGCTTGCCGCCGCGCGCGGCAGCGCCCAGAGCAGCACGGTCCGAAGGCGGTCGCCGCCGGTCACTCCGGCGAACCGCCGCCTGAGCTGCGGTGGTACATCGAGGCGGCGGCGCGCACCGTGCGGCACCTCGATGACCTGGGCGAGGAGATCCGTAGGCGCCTGCCCCGACGCCGCGCTCAGGTGGCCCTGTCCCTCTTGGGGGCGGTTACGCCCACTTGTCGGGACGTCGGCGAGCCAGGCCGTTGTCCGGGACGGAGTCGGGCAGCAGCGACGCCCCCAGATGTTCCTCCCTGATCGGGAAGGAAGTCACCATGCCGTCGAACCGGTTGGGCCGGCCTCGGCCAGGAGGCAGGCTGAGCACGTGATCGATCATCCCTGTCACGACGGACGCCGGATCACGACCATCGGTGAGCGGTGTTTCGTCAGAACACCTCGTGGACCTCCATTGCGACATCAGGGCACAGCCGAGTTCAACGTAGGTTCCGAACACCTCGACGCCTGGCGAAAGGTCAACGGCGCGTGCGGCCTCGATGGCACATCCGCAGCACGCGGTACCTGAGCATGGGTGATGCCTCGTCTGGGCCGGAGTAGGTTCTGGGGTGTCCGGGCGGTGAAGCAGTTGGAGTGGCGCTGAGAGACTTGTTCTCGGGACGCGTACGAGGGGGAGGCTGGGGTGTTCCGGCCACCGCCGCCCAGGTGAAAGGCTGATCGTCTTCGACATTGCTTGGTGGTACAAACTGGGAGGCTATGGCGAGGCGGGTGCCGCCGTTGACGTCTTTCCACATGGCTGCGTGGGGTTTGGATTGTGGATTCGGACGGCGGTGAGGCATGCGCGCAGCACTCACGAGGGTTGGGGGCTGGGGCGATTGCTTGGCGGCGAGGGCTGAGGAATGACCCGGCCGGGGGCCGGATTTCCACAGGTTGTGGATAAGTGTGTGGTCAAGTTGATGCTTTGGTCAGGTGAGATCGAACTCGGCGCGGCGAAGGGGCCGGAGACCGTTCGGCGCGGCTTCTAGTTCGTTGTTCGACACTCGGGGAAGTCCGCGATGCGGCTTTGCTTGGCCGCGGAGAGCGCGTCGGAGTCGAGGTCGGGGCTTTCTGTGTCGAGCTATGGGGCGTCAGGGGCGTGGCCGGCTGGACGATGAAAGCGTATGTGCGCGGGGCGGTACGGTGGCGTCCGGCCGCCTGTCATGACTGGCCCACTGGGCCGTCTTTGGGATCGAGGACCGCGGCGGAAAGTGAATCGTCCCTCGACGGTGGTGTGGACAAGTTCGTGGTCGTTGTAGGGCGGTCGGCTGGCTGACGTCGTCGAGACCTTGTTCGTTGCACCGCCACTCCCTACGTCCAACCTCGACATTGGGAAGTGGCGTCCCCGTGCCCCACCCATGTGGGACGGGCCGAGACGGTGCTCTCCATTCCGCTCTTGCGTTCGTTGAGGGCCACACCGATGACGTCCGAGAGAAGGGCGCACTTCTGGCGCGTTTTGCTGTAGGCGTGCCCTGTCGCTGGGAGGGATTGAAGCGCCTGCTCTCAACTTCTGGGTGGTCGGGCTCGTCTCGCAGACGAAGGCGGGTAGCCGGGCTCTGGGACCGTCGGTATCTGCTGCAGGCGCAGGTGCGGGGTGTCGACGTCCTGGACGGCACGGGTGGTGCCTTCGGTGTAGTCCACGCGATCCCCCTATCCACAAGTTGTGGATAACTTCGCGGGGGTGAGGGTGTGGACTGGTGGCCTCTCTTCGCCGCCCATAATCCTCTCCTGGCGTGATCTTCGCATGGCGGAACGACGCGTCGGTGCGGGTTCGGCGGCCGAGTTGGTCGGTGGATGCGCAGTTCCGGTGATCATGAGGTTGGGCCGGGAGCTTGTGTGTCGAGCTGGGGATTTCCGGTGGGTAACGCTGTCCACCGGTCGTGCGGGGGTGTGGAGGGCGGTTGCCCACAGGGTGTGAACGGGGTGTGGGCGACACTCCGCTCAGGACGCTGTTGTAGCTGGTCAGCGGGTTATCCACGGTCTGGAC